>JAZSAK010000001.1:0-14447 GCA_045601865.1 Faecousia sp.
CAAACAAAAACAATCAGCAGGTTGGGGATGTATTTTTTCATATAGCTGAGCAGACGCAAAAGCGTTTTCTTAGGGTCTTTGGCTTTGCGTCCGTCGCCGCGCATTCGGACAGGAGGCATTATTCTTCCCCTCCTTTCTGCTGGGATTCATAGACTTCCTGGTAAATGGCAGATTCTTTCAGCAGGGTCTCATGCGTGCCCTGGGCAACAATCATGCCGTTATCCAGAATCAAAATCAAGTCGGCATCCTGGACGGATGCCACGCGCTGGGCAATAATCAGCTTGGTGGTGTTGGGAATTTCCTCACGGAAAGCTTTGCGAATCATAGCGTCAGTGGCAGTATCTACTGCGGAAGTGGAATCGTCCAAAATGAGGATTTTTGGTTTTTTCAGCAGGGCGCGGGCAATACAAAGCCGTTGCTTTTGACCGCCGTAGACGTTGGTGCCGCCTTGCTCGATATGGGTATCGTAGCCATTGGGGAAAGAAGTGATGAAATCATGGGCGCAGGCAAGCTTACAGGCATGCTCCAATTCTTCATCCGTGGCGTTGGGGTTGCCCCAGCGAAGATTTTCTTTAATTGTGCCGCTAAAAAGGACATTTTTTTGCAGCACCATAGCCACATTGTCCCGCAGGGTCTGCAAATCGTAATCCCGCACATCCACACCGCCGACATGGATGCTGCCCTCGCTGACATCATAGAGGCGAGGGATAAGCTGCACCAGCGTTGTTTTGGAGGAGCCGGTGCTGCCCAGAATACCCACTGTCGCGCCGGAGGGGATGTGTAAATTTACCTCCTTCAGCGCACGGTGTTTGGCGGTATCGCTGTACCGGAAGCCTACATTTTCAAAGTCGATAGAGCCGTCTGCAACCGCAACAACAGCATTTTTGGCAGGGGAGGTTAGGTTGGGAGTTTCTGTAAGGATTTCGTAGCATCGCTTTAAAGGGGCACGGGACATGGTGAGCATAACAAACACCATGGAAAGCATCATCAAAGAAGACAGAATTTGGGTGGTATAGGTAAAGAGAGAGGAGAGCTGACCGGTGGTAAGTCCCTGCGCGGGATCGTTGCCGGAGGCCACTACCATATTTGCGCCGAACCAAGAAATTGCCAGCATACAGCCGTAAACACACAGCTGCATAATCGGACTGTTGAGCGCCATGATACGTTCAGCTTTACAGAAATCCTTAAAAATAGAGCCGGAAATGTTGGTAAACTTCTCGGTTTCCTTTTCTTCCCGAACAAAGGACTTTACTACGCGGATGCCGTGGATATTTTCCTGCACAATATTATTGAGCTTGTCATAGGTTTTGAAAACACGGTCAAAAATTTTGAATACTGCCGGAACTAAGCATGCAAGCGCGGCAACCAAAATCGGAAGGGCAACACAGTACACAAGACTTAAGCGAACGTTAATGCGCATAGCAGAGAACATGGAGAGAATCAGCATCATGGGACTGCGAATTGCCATGCGAATCATCATTTGGAAGGACATTTGCAGATTGGCAACATCAGAGGTCAGTCTGGTGACAATCGAGGCAGTGGAAAACTTATCGATATTGCTGAAGCTGAAGCTTTGTACCCGGTGGAACATATCATGGCGCAGGTTTTTGGCAAAGCCGGTGGCGGCTTTGGCTGCAAAATGAGCACTACCAACGCCGAATGTCAATGAGGCCAAAGCCAAGAGAACTAGCAGAAGAGATTTCAACAAAATGGTGTTCATATCCTGCAGTTTAATGCCATAGTCATAAAGGTCTGCCATGACAAGAGGAATGGATACCTCCATGGCAACCTCACCGACCATACAAAGTGGGCTGAGCAGAGCTGCCCATTTATACTCTCGGATACATTGGGATAAGCGTTTGAGCACAATTGATTCCTCCTAAATGGCTAGAATGATGCATTATTTACTATTTTAGCATGGAGGCATTTGCAGTGCAAGGGCAGGTTAAAAAAGTTTACAATTTGGAAAGGTTTTGCTATACTGTTTCCGAAAGGGAGTGACGGCAATGGTAGAGTGCCATATGCATATGGTGTTAGACGGAATCAATTGGAAGAATGCGATTAACCGCCATGCACATGGGGTGGATGTAGGCTTTATACGCCAAGTATTGGCGTGTTATAGTGCGTTGGGAATCACATATCTGCGTGACGGTGGCGACCGTTGGGGCGTAGGGAAATTGGCGAGAGAAATCGCGAAAGAATATGGAATTGTATATCGCACGCCGTTGGCACCGCTGTGTAAAAAGGGACATTATGGGGCGTTTATCGGAGCGATTTATGAGGACTTTCGGGAATATAAGGAATTGGTCTGCAAGGCGCGAAGCGACGGGGCAGATTTTATCAAGATTATGATTTCTGGCCTTATGGATTTTGACCATTATGGTGTATTGACAGAGGAGGGACTTCCCAAAGACGAAATTCGGGAGTTGATTCACATTGCCCACGAGGAAGGGTTTTCCGTAATGGCACATGCCAACGGGGCGCGGACTGTGGAGGCGGCGGCAGAGGCCGGAGTAGACAGCGTGGAGCATGGAGCGTATTTGGACGGAGAAGCGCTATCTGCCATGAAAGAGAATGACGTGGTTTGGGTGCCGACGCTTTCCACCATTGGTAATTTACGAGGAAAAGGGCGCTTTAAGGAAAGTGCGGTGCAGGCAATTTTAGAAAATGCTATGGAAAATATAAGCCGGTTTGCATCCATGGAAGGACTGCTGGCGCCGGGAACAGATGCCGGGGCATGGAGCGTACCGCATGGCAGCCAGACGGAGATGGCGCTATTGGAGCAGGCAGGTGCAAAAACGGCTTTAGACAGAGGAATTGCCGCAATTTTGAACCGTTTTTAAAAAAATTCAAAAAATTTTTTTGGAAGTTGCACGTTTTTGTGCAACTTCCTTTTTGTTTTTCGGTGTAGGTGAAAGGGAGGGGTGTCATGGGACACAAAAGCGGGGATACCGAACTGAGGGAACGGATACGTTCCGGACAGCTCACACGTGAGGATGTAGCACGGCGGTTGGCGGAGCTGGCGTTTGGGAAAGCAAATGATTGCGTGAAACTGGTGTTGGAGGAAGAAGCAATTTTAGAAAAGCTTGATTTAAGCCTTTTAACAGAGGTAAAACGCAATGACAAGGGAACGGTGGAGGTGCGCTTGGTGGACAGGCTGAAGGCATTGGAACAGCTGGCGTTGCTGGCACAGGCAGGAGGGGAGGATTTAGAATCCTTTTTAAAGGCGTTGCAGGGGGATGGGTAATATGCGCTATGCGTGCTTTTCCGCCAAGCAACGCAAGGTGCTGACTTGGTGGATGCCCAGCGATGCGGATTCTGACAAGGAAGCGATTGTATGCGATGGCGCGGTGCGCTCGGGCAAAACGCTTGCCATGGGGCTGGGGTTCTTTTTGTGGGCGATGACCAGCTTTGATGGGATGCGATTTGGCGTATGCGGAAAGACCATAGCATCCCTTCGAAGGAATGTTTTATCGGAGATTTTGCCTCGGTTGCAGGCACTGGGCGCGCAGTGGAAGGAAAAAAGAACGGAGAATTTGGTAACGGTGACCTTTAAAGGACATCGAAACCAATTTTACATTTTTGGCGGACGGGATGAAAGCTCTGCAAGCCTTATTCAAGGAATTACCTTTGCAGGAGTCTTATTGGATGAGGTGGCACTGATGCCCAGAAGTTTTGTGGAACAAGCGTGTGCCCGTTGCTCGGTAGCCGGAAGCCGACTGTGGTTTAACTGCAATCCGGCAGGTCCCAGCCATTGGTTTTATAAGGCCTGGATTCAGCAGGCGCAGGAGCGAAACTGTTTGCGATTGCACTTTACCATGGAGGACAACCCGTCTTTAACAGAGGATATTCGCCGCCGATACCAACGGCTTTATACAGGCGTTTTTTACCGCCGTTTTATTTTGGGCCAATGGGCGCAGGCGGAAGGCCGTGTCTATGACTTTTTTGGTCCGGACATGGTGAAGCCAAGACCGGAGGGGAACTTTGATAAATGGTACATTTCCTGTGATTACGGAACGGTAAATCCCACCGCAATGGGCTTGTGGGGGCGGCAGGAGGGGATATGGTACCGCGTAGAGGAATTCTACTTTAATTCTCGGGAAGCCATGCGGCAAATGACGGACGAGGAATATGCCGGAGCATTGGCAAGACTGGCAGGTGACCGAAGAATTACGGCAGTTATTGTCGATCCCTCAGCGGCCAGCTTTATTGAGGTTCTGAAACGAAAGAATTGGCGAGTGCAAAAGGCAGATAATGATGTGTTATCCGGAATAAGACTGACTTCGGATTGCCTTAAAGAGGGGAAAATCGTGATATGTCAGGACTGTAAGGACTGCTTGCGAGAAATAGAAGAATATGTGTGGGATTTGGGTAGTGAATCCAGGGACAAGGTAAAAAAAGAGAACGATCATGCAATGGATGATATGCGATATTTTGTTACAACCGTATTGGGACGGCAGGAAAACAAATTTATGGCGTATTCCGTGCAGCGGCGGAAATAAAAATTGCTACGGATGCTTGCATCCGCACAATGACATTGAATAAAGGAGCGATGAATGTGAAACGAAAACGAAAAGAACAGGTGTCAGCGGCCTCTGCTTGCCAGTTGCGCACAGGGATGAGTCACCCTTTTGGCGCACTGCGCGGATTTGTACCGTTGGGACGCGGAGAGGAGCGAGTTTATCGGGAAATTCGAGAGGCGATTCCGGTGCTGGATGCAGCAGTAGGAAAGCTGACACGACTTTCCGGTGGCTTTGGAGTTCAATGCCGCGATAAAACGGCACAAGAAAAGCTGGAGCAATTTCTGAAAACCGTTCCAAGTGGGCATGGACAGGTGGGTATTGACAGTTTTCTATCCTGCTATATGGACAGTTTGCTGACATACGGTCGTGCAGTGGGAGAAATGGTAGTTTCCGGGGGACACTTGCGGGCAGTATGCTGGGGTGATGTGACCCGACTGGAAGCTATGGAAGGGGAGAATCCGCTAGATGTGGTGCTGTGGGGGCCGGATCAAAATGGACATATGCGACCGCTGCCCTATCAACAGCTTTTGCTGTTTACCACATTAAATCCAGAGCCGGCGCATCCTTATGGCGTTAGTTTATTCCGGGGAATGCCATTTTTGGCAGATATTCTAATGAAAATCTATACCGCGATTGGTTCCAATTGGGAGCGGGCAGGAAATGTGCGATATAGCATTATTTGCAAAGACACGGAGAATATGGATGCAGCGTCGGTGCAGGAACGGGGTAAGCTGGTGGCGCAAGAGTGGTCCCGCGCAATGGAGGACGGGAAAAATGGCACGGTTCGTGATTTTGTAGCTGTGGGAGACGTGGAAATCAAGGTGATTGGCGGGGAAGCGCCAATTTTGGATTCCCAAGTGCCGGTGCGGCAAATTTTGGAGCAACTGGTGGCAAAAACCGGTTTGCCGCCGTTTTTGCTGGGAATTAACTGGAGCACCACGGAACGGATGAGCACACAGCAGGCAGATATTTTAACATCGGAGTTGTGGGCTCTGCGCAGAACCGTTGAGCCGATTTTGCAGAAAATATGTCGGACATATTTGGCTCTGGAGGGATTAGATAATCAGGTACAAATTGAATGGAACGACATCAGCATGCAGGATATTACGGAGGAAGCAAGAGCAGAGCTATATCGTGCGCAGGCGGCAAAAGCCAGAGCAGAGGCAGGCGTTTCTGCTAATTATTAAGGAGGTAGCATATGGAAGTAAAAAAGGAAACCAGCGCATCCGGCAGCGGAACACCTACCGCGGTACAGTTGGATGCAATCAACGCCCAAGCAAAAGCGGAACTAACAGCGGAGCAGGTCTATGTATTTTCTTTGCGGTTATGCGATGACCAAATTGACCGTGACGGAGAGCAGTTTGATACAGGGGCTTTGCCGCTTTTGGCAAAGATGTTCATCGGGAAAACCGGCATTATAGACCACAACTGGAGCACGCAAGCACAAGTGGCGCGGATTTTCCAAACGCAGGTCATTTGCGAGGAGGGAGTTAGTTTTATTAAGGCGTGGGCATACATTCGCAGAGGCGGTAACGCGGACGAGGTGATTGCTGACATTGAAGCCGGCATTAAAAAGGAGGTGTCCGTTGGCTGCGCCATGGGACGGGCGGTTTGCTCGGTGTGTGGTGGTGAATACGGAGAGTGCGGACATCAGAAAGGAGAATACTATGACGGCGTTTTGTGCTGCGCTATCTTAAAAGAGCCTATGGATGCCTACGAGTTTTCTTTTGTGGCAGTGCCGGCGCAGAGAGATTCTGGCGTATTAAAAGGAATGGGTGTTGGTCATAAAAGCCTGAAGGAATTAGCAGAGGCCTTTGGTGCGCAGGGAGAATACCGGGCGCTCTATAAGCAGGCGCAATTAGGCGCGGTATATGAAAAGCAAATACGCGACGAGGTTGTACGGCTGTGCTTGGTTCTGGATTTGGGGGCAGAGGAGCCGGTGCTCAGAGCGGTTATGGAAAAGGCGGCTGCAGAGGATTTGGTGAAGCTAAAGCAGGCATTACAGGACCGCTATGATGCTTGCATGCCCATGTATAGACAGCTATCACGTGAGGATAGCCGTATTGAAAAAGTGGAAAGCGGATTTTTAATTTAAGTCGTTTACCGGGTTACCGGAAACAATATTTTACATTTTTAGGAGGAAACAAAAATGGGTTTTGACAATCTAAAACTGGAAAAGGGCATGTATCGACAAGAAGGTATGAGCTTTACCCAGGTGCTGGAATCCTTAGATCCCAGCGAAAATTACCGCGGCACAGCATTGGAGGGCACAGATGCTTTTCAACGTCAGCTGAAGCGGTTCGGTATTCGCGCGAAGGGCGCGGGGTCTTCTTCTGTGGAGACATTTTTCCGCACTATGGACAGTGCGGTACTGTTCCCGGAGTACATTGCCCGCACGGTACGTCAGGGCATGGAGGAAAATGACATTTTGCCCGCTATCGTTGCAACCACCACAGTGATTGACTCTATGGACTATCGCTCTATTTATTCCAACCCCACTGACAGCGACAAGGAACTGCAGGATGTGGAGGAAGGCGCAGCGATCCCCGAAACGCAGGTGAAGTCGAAGGAGAATTTGGTCAGCCTTTCCAAGCGTGGCAGAATGCTGGTGGCATCTTATGAAGCAATTCGTTTTCAAAAGCTGGATTTATTCAGCGTAATGTTGCGTCAGATTGGTGCACACATTCAAAAGCAGCAGTTGGCAGATGCAGTGAATGTAATTATTAACGGCGATGGTAATGAGAATGCAGCGGTGCAGTATGCTGTTGGTACTTCTCCCATCTCCGGTACTGCCGGTACATTGGGTTATGATCAGCTGGTTGAGTTCTGGGGTCAGTTTGATCCGTATACCATGAACACAATTTTGTGCTCTACTGCTACCATGACAAAAATGCTGAAGATTCCCGAGCTGCAGAATCCTATGACCGGGCTGAATTTCCAGGGCACCGGAAAGCTGACTACACCTTTGGGTGCACAGCTGCACCGCACTGCTGCTGTTAATGATGATGTGATTATCGGCTTGGACAACCGCTATGCTTTGGAATTGGTGCGAGCAGGTGATGTGCTGGTAGAGTATGACAAGCTGATTGACCGTCAGCTGGAGCGTGCTGCCATCACTTCTATTTCCGGCTTTGGCAAGATTTGTGACGGCGCAGCGGCTGTTTTGAATGTATGAGCTTAACGGAGCAGGTATATACCCGTGCGCGACTGATGGCGCAGGAACTGACAGAGGAAAATGCGGTACTCCTGGAAAGTGTTTGCAGAGTCTGCGTAGAATCTCTGCGGCATGGGCTGCGGGATAATATTGGACCTGAGGACTGCCTGAGTGATTTTATAACTGCAGGTGCAATGCTGGCGATTGCAACAATGTGGGAAATGGGCTCCCTTTCCAATGTGGCGCAATTTACTGCCGGGGAGGTTTCTGTGCGGCAAAGCAGTAACCATATTTCGGTAGAAAGCATGCGCCTGCAGGCACAGACACTGATGCGTCCGTATTCAAAAGCGGGATATGTGTTTGTGGGGGTATAAAATGAGGGATTTGGTGTGTCGGCTACTGAGACGTTGGGGAACGGATATTTGCTGGGGCGAAAATCGGGTAAAGGCTATGCTACACCATACCGGCTCAAGGAGCTGGAGGAATATGGAAAGCCAGATTTCTCCCTTGGGAGTGGTTGCAGATGGGCAGTATGTTTACATTGGCCCGACAAGTCCTAAGCCCAGCGTGGGTGATGTGTTGCAAGTAGGAAATGCAGCATATTGTGTTCGTCGGATAGAGCAGCTGAAATTGGGGGATGTGCCGGTTTATACTTGGGGACTGTGCGTAAAAAAGGGCGGTGACTAAGGTGAACATTTTGACGGAAGTGATGCAAACACTGAATACAAGTGGAATTCCTGCTATGCGGGCGTTTGCCAACACCGGACAGTTTGATTGCGAGCAGGTGTGTGCTACAGTTGGCTACCAACAGGTAGATGAAAAGGGTACGCAGGTGCTAGTGTGCATATTTGCACCGGAGGAGCTGGGCGGTGCGATTTGCGAGGACACGGCTGCCAATGCAAGGCTATCCCTAAGGTCTATGGGTGCGCAATGTTGCCAAGGCCGTTGCAGCTTTGACAGCAGAAGTCGCTTGTTCTGTGTGGAAATATGTGCGGCCTTTTGGACTGAAAACACGACACAGACGTAGCATCCACAATGAGAAATGCCCTCGGCATAAGCCGAGGGCATTTTTGCAGGCATTTATACAGAAATCGTTTCTTTCACAATGACATAGCCATCTACCAAATTGGCGCTGATTAGCTCGCCTTCAATGGCCACAGAGCGCTCCATCAAATCGGTAAGGATGACACAGCCGTCCTGACATTCAATGCGCATTACATTTTTCATGACCACAGTTTCGGGAGTCATGGCGTTTTTATAAACAGTAGAAAGGCACATGGTATTCTCCTTATTGCAGGCTTGCAAGCACCACGGAAAGACGCATATTGCCCTTTTCAAAATCGGACACAGCGGCCATCACCTGCTCATAAGCGGTGTGATTGCCGGCTTTTTCTAGCTGGGCAGCCAAATCTGCCAATTCCTTGGCGTGTGCGGCATTGTGGTTAGCCATGTATTTCATCAGTGCAGTCAGCTCTTCCATGGGCGTATGCGCACAGCTGCCCTCGCAGCTGTGGCAGTGACCACTGCAGTCATGAGAATGGGTGTGCTCGGCACCTTCCGTGTGGAGGTTGTCGTGGTCGTGGGGATGCACATGGTCATGCGCGTGGGCATGGCTATGGGCGTGACTGTGGGCTACACCGTCGTGGGTGTGCTCGTGGGTGTGGGTATGTTCGTGGTCATGGGTATGGCCGCCGATATGGTCGTGATGCAAATGCATAATAGCGCTCCTTTTGATTTTTCTTCTATTATAAACCCACGGGAGAAGAAAGTCAAATTACTCCGGCATTGACAGAGAAATTTCTCCGGTTTTTTCGTTTGCTTCAATGATGATTGTTTCCAGCTTCGTCAAAAGCTCGTTATAGGGTGCTTTCTTTGGGCCGGATTTAGATAGAGTCCAACATTTGGCTAAATCCTCTTGCGACAAATCCTCATAAGTATACACAGAAACTGTATAGGTGATTACCTTACCCAAGAATTCCTTTTTGGCAGAATCCACGATGGTAACGGTGTTGGTATCGTCAAACTCGTCGCTGTATTCCAGCAGATATTGCTGCATCAGCTTGTTCTTCTGCACCCGCTCCTCAGCATCATAAGATGCGGACAGAGAGGTGGTTTGATAGTGATAGGTGAGGTAGCCGCCTACACAGCCGAGACCGAATATAAACAGCACCGCCAGAGTAGCAATTTGCACTTTGCTGAATTTCAGTGCGCTGCGGTTCTCTGCATGGAAGAATGTAAAGCCCATTTTGTTGGTGATGGGCAGCATAATAGACAAAAACAGGGTCATCACCACTGCTTCAATGGGGAACATAAAGGTATTCTTGAAAATGCGGGGCCACGTTAAAACCAGAGAGGATGTGCCCAAAGCGTAGTTTTGATACAAAACCAAAAGCGGTGTGCCTAAGGCGATGTTAATCAGGAAACAAATAGCAAATCTGCCCAGTATTACACGCCAGGGTGTGACCTTGGTGCGATAAAGGAGCAGCGCCCAAATGAGAGAGCTGCCGATTTCCTGCAGAACGAAGGGCAGGAAGTATGTACCCAAACCATCCCAAATCATAACGCCCAAGAAATCGGAAACAATGGCAGAAGGGATTGCCAAAACAGGGCCGATAATCATGGCACTTAGGGCATTAATAAAGCTGGCAACGTTGAATAAATCCAGACTGGGGGCAATCGGCACGGAAAGTCCCTTGCAGGCAACACGCAGGGCAATCATCAATGCGGCAATCACCAGCATTTTTGTGGATTTCATTTCCGCGGCGGCGTCACGCCAATAAGCCTTGGAAAAAGGGTGGGTGTACAGGGCAGTGCTACGTTGTTGTGTGGACATAAAAAATTCCTCCTTTTCTAGGTGCGATGGTGGCTGTTGGTTTCCCCGGTACGAAAACACAAAGCCCCTACGGAAAACCGTAGGGGAGTCAAAGCTTTCGAAAAACCCGAGGGAAACGGCAGCGTTATCAGCCGACCAATCGCCCGACCGAGTATCGCCTCTCATAAAGGAGGTAAGTCCAATATGGGCAGCGGGTGCGGCAACCCCATCGCGGATAAAATCCTTCGTCCGTCACTCAACTCCCCATTTTGACGGCACTTCACGCGGGGTTTCCTACTCTGTTCCCCGCTATCATACACGATTGCGCCCAAAATGTAAATACCTTTTTGCAAATTTTGGAATAAAGATAAAAAACTGCCGAAAGGCAGTTTTTTTATTGGTGGGTTTCTTTCAGAAGGTCCGCAATGGTGATGCCTTCAAAAAAGTCGTCAATCATTTTGTCCAGCTTATCCCACATGGGTTTGGTTTGGCAACACTCCGAGCGGGAGCAGGCAGCAGGACCTTGACTGGTGCAGGAAACGGCAGCAAGAGAACCCTCCGTCAGCTTCAAAATGGAGCCGATGGTATAGCCTTCGGGCTTTCGGTTTAGACGGTAGCCGCCGCCCTTGCCGTGGACAGCGTCCACAAAACCGGCTTTGCTCAGCACTGCCATAATGGATTCCAAATATTTTTGGGACATATTTTCCGTTTCAGCAATTTCCTTTAAGGGAACATATTCCTCTTGTCCACGCTGGGCAAGACAGACCATAACCCGTAGCGCATAGCGCCCTTTCGTGGATACAATCATATCAATCACAGTGGGCGCAATGCTCGCAGTCGGGGAATTGCGCCTTATCGTAGGGGATGTTATTCTTGTCGAAATAGTCCTTCAGGGCATTTTTGATGGCTTCCTCTGCCAGCACAGAGCAGTGGAGCTTGTGGGCGGGCAAGCCGTCCAAAGCCTCGGCAACTGCCTTGTTGGTCAGTGCCATGGCATCGTGAATGGATTTGCCCATAATCATTTCCGTTGCCATGGAGGACGAGGCAATGGCACTGCCGCAGCCAAAGGTTTCAAACTTAACATCCACGATGATTTCGTTTTCGATTTTTAGATAAATTTTCATAATATCGCCGCATTTGGCGTTGCCGACTTCGCCCACTCCGTCTGCATTTTCAATCACGCCGACATTACGGGGGTGGGTGAAATGGTCCATAACTTTTTCACTGTAAAGTGCCATAGTGCTTCTCCTGTTATAAAATATATTGTCTTTTTCCGTTTTGCAAATCCCGCCATACAGGGGAGATACTCCGCAGATAGCTGACTACCTCGGGAACGACGGCAAGAATGTGGTCGATTTCTTCTTCTGTGTTGTATTCGCTGAGGGATAAACGCAAACTGCCATGGGCAACATCATGCACTCTGCCGATGGCCAAAAGCACATGGCTGGGGTCTAGGCTGCCAGAGGTACAGGCAGAGCCGGAGGAGGCGCATACGCCCTTCATATCCAAGAGCAGCAACAAGCTTTCTCCTTCAATTCCCTCAAAGCAGAAGTTCACATTGCCGGGCAGGCGATTGTTGGCATCGCCGTTGAGGGCGCTGTGGGGAATTTGCGCAAGTCCTGCAATCAGCTTATCGCGCATGGCAGCAACCCTGGCAGTGTTTTCCGACATATGGGCAATGGATTCTTCCAATGCAGCCACCATGCCGCAAATGGCGGGCAGATTCTCTGTGCCGGCACGCTTGCCACGCTCCTGCGCACCGCCTTCAATAACATTGGTCAGGGGGAAACCGCGACGGCAGTACAGTGCGCCGACACCCTTTGGTCCATGGAACTTGTGGGCAGATAGGCTAAGCATATCGATGTTTTGCGCTTTTACATCAATTGCCAAATGACCGACTGCCTGCACTGCATCTGTGTGGAAGGGAATGCCTGCTTCTTTGCAGATTGCGCCTATTTCTGCAATTGGCAGAATCGAACCAATCTCGTTGTTGGCGTACATACAGGTAACCAAGCAGGTGTCCTCTTGAAGGGCGTCTTTTACCTGCTGGGCGGTGATGTTGTGGTTGTTTGTTACATCCAAAAGGGTAATACGGAAGCCCTCTTTTTCCAATTTTTGCAGAGTGTGAAGCACCGCATGGTGCTCGAAGGCGGTGGAAATGATGTGCATTTTTCCTTTTCGCTGGCCCAAGCGGGCGGCGGAAAGAATTGCTTGATTGTCTGCTTCACTGCCACCGGAGGTGAAATAAATTTCCCGCGGTTCACAGCCTAAGCATGCAGCCATACGATTGCGCGCATCTTCCAATACTTCCTTGGCCTCTTGGCCAACAGAATGTAGACTGGAGGGATTGCCATAAAATTTTTCAAAACAGGGCACCATAGAGGCAATGGCAGCGGCGCTCATTTTGGTGGTAGCGGCGTTATCCGCATAAACTTGCATATATCTCAAACCTTTCGTAGATTTACCTAGTGTTTCTGTGGGTAATATTACCATTACTTACCTACTTTGTCAATGGGTAAATAGCGCATATTTTTGCGTGTTCGTTTTTATATAGTGCAGTATTAATATTGTATGCCAATCTGGAAATAATGAAGGGGAAAATTTGCCGAATTGACCGAATTTATCCTTATTTATCGACTTTTTCAGCGGTTACGAAAAGCGTCATGCAGGCATATTAAGAAAGCAGGCATGAAGGAGGGTTGAAAATGCGAAAATTTGTAACACACACAGTTTCTTTATTGCTGTGTTTTTATCTGTTGCCGTTAAGCATATTTGGCAAGGAGCTAATCCCCGTGGGTCAGGTTGTTGGCTTAGAATTGCAGGATAATATAGTGACAGTAGTAGGGGTAGATGCAAAGATGGCGCAGGAAACCAAGGCGACAGCCTTGCAGGAGGGAGACCAAATTTTAGAAATCGACGGAAAGAAAATCATGAGTGCGCAAAATATTCGTGATGCACTTGTACGGTCCGATGGTAGTGTTACTGTAACCATTCGCCGTAGTGGAAAACAGCAGGAATACGCGTTGTGGCCTATGATTACTTCCGATGGGCCGAAGCTGGGTCTGTATTTAAGGCAGGGAATCACCGGCATCGGGACAGTGACCTATTACGATCCTGAAACCAAAATGTTTGGCACGTTAGGACATGGTGTAAATAATAGTAAAGGGCAGATTTTATCCTTAACACAAGGGGCAGCATATCCTGCCCGCGTAATGAATGTCCGCAAGGGTGTATCCGGCAATCCCGGTCAGCTTATGGGAACAATTGAATCGAAAACGCCAATTGGGGTGCTTACTAAGAACACCCAGCAGGGTGTATTTGGAACATCAGAAAAAGGCTGGCAGGGACAAGCCATAACAGTTGCGAAGGCAGAGGAAATTAAAACCGGTTACGCAACCATTCGTTCTACAGTGGATGGAAATACGGTACGGGAATATTCTGTGGAGATACTGAAAATTTATCCAAAGTCTAAAATCAACGGCCGCAATCTTTTGCTGCGAATCACCGATCCAGCACTTTTGCAGGCAACGGGAGGGATTGTGCAGGGAATGTCCGGCTCGCCGATTGTTCAGGACGGAAAACTGGTGGGTGCCGTTACTCATGTCCTTGTTAACGATCCCACAACCGGCTACGGCATCTTCATCGAAAACATGCTGGACGCGGCAGCGTAATTAAGGCGGGCAATTCCCCGCCTTTTCTTTCTTGAAAATATGTAAAGCGTGCTTGACATTCCAAATACAATATGCTATACTGTTGATGTAAAGTAAGCTTTACATTTGGTAAGGAGGTGCCTTATGAAGAACAAAATCGAGAACATAAGAAAAGAGCAGGGAATCTTACAGGATGAAATGGCAAAAGCTTTGGGTGTTTCCCGGCAGACTATCAGCTCTTTGGAAAACGGACGGTATAATCCGTCTATCATGCTAGCATATAAGATAGCAAAATACTTTGGAATGAC
>JAZSAK010000002.1:0-4414 GCA_045601865.1 Faecousia sp.
CCTCCACCTTGGCAAGGTGGCGCTCTACCAGATGAGCTACACCCGCATCTCGGTTTCTATACAGAAACCGTTTTGGTGCCTCCGGTCGGAATCGAACCAACGACACGTGGATTTTCAGTCCACTGCTCTACCGACTGAGCTACAGAGGCATATTGTGCAGAGCGTTTGCTCTGCACAGATGCGAAATATGGCGACCCGGAACGGACTCGAACCGTCGACCTCCAGCGTGACAGGCTGGCGTGCTAACCGACTGCACCACCGGGCCAGATGATATGGTGGGAACAACAGGGCTCGAACCTGTGACCTCCTGCTTGTAAGGCAGATGCTCTCCCAGCTGAGCTATGCTCCCAAAGCATTTCGCAAAGAATTTATCTCAGCGACGGGTTTTATTATACACAGTAGGTTTCACTTTGTCAAGTGGTTTTTTCACAGTTTTTTCGGTTTCTTTGGTTTAAAAGCAAAACCCAAATGCATATCCATATTTTATAAAGTACATCATCTATTTAAAACCCAGAAACCGAAATGGTTTCTGGGCTCTTACGGGTTCAATTAGTAGCCGACTTTCTCCCAGCACTCAAAGGGAGCAGCCAGTTCTTCACTGATATAAACCTGGGTCTTCTTAGTCTGCAGCATGGAGCTGGGCACCAAAGGAGTAACCGGTCCATGGGTTACCAGACGCGAGGTCATTCTCTGCCAAGAGGAGAAGGTGCCATTGGTAGCCAATGCATGAACCTCGATACGCTCCTTAGCACGCATTACGTCGATAGGACCAATGGTGGCAGCTCTGGGCGGTACGTTGGCAATATCACCAGACTGGCCGAAAGTACCATTCAGAGAATTCTGCAGAATGGTCATGGGGTGCAACGTAACAATCTTTGCAGGCTGCGCCAGCCACTCATCGATATCACCGCTGCCGATGAACTCAGGAATGGGGTCAACAAAGGCAACGTGTCCGGTCCAACCGGGAGAGGTGGAAATGATGTCCGCGCCACCCTCAGAGATGTCGTTAATAATCTTGGAATAATCGTTGATGTTCTTATTGGTGGGATAATGCACATTCTCCATAGGCATACGCAGCTTGGGATCAATCTGGTACACGAAGTACTTCAGCATGGAGTGAACAAAACCTGCCTCATAGGTCTCAGGTGCAATATTGCCATCCTCGTCTGCCCATTCGTCTTCTGCAAAAATATGTACTTTAGAGCAGTCAACATGGAAATAGTTAATCAGCTGAGCCAAGGGGATGTAGGTATCCGGCTCGGGGTTGCCCAAAATCATAGTAAAGGTACGGCCAGCTTCAGAAGCAGCCTTCAGGCGGGTGAACAGTGTAGAAATCAGGACAGGATGGGGATTCATCATAACCTTGACTTCGAATTCCGGATGCCACCAATCCTCGCGGATCTCCAAATCCTTGCCGCTGATTTTCCGAACACGTTCGCAAACTTCACGGTCCTTAAATGGAACAAACTCAGCAGGATTAAAGGAAAATTTGGTTGCGGGTTCTACAATAATGTCCTTCATAGTTTCTTTTCTCCTTTTAAGAATACAGATTTTATATTCATTTGGTGATCACAGATCATCAAATCTGCACGAAGCCCTTCACGAATCTGACCACGGTCATTCAAGCCAACAGCCGTGGCAGGATTCAAGGAAGCATAGCGAAAAACATCTACAATCGACGCACCGGTATGCACCATCATATTACAGCAAGCCTTTGCCAGTGTTAACTTAGAGCCGGCAATACCACCTTTGAAATCGAAGCACAAATCCGTAACGCCCTCGTACTCCTTTGGTCTAGGACCATCAAATGCACAAGCGTCTGAAATTAAAATCAGTCTGTCCTCACCTTTGATTTTCCGAATCAAGCGCTGCATATAGGGATCCACATGAATTCCCAGACTGTCACAAATCATTTCTGCATAAATATTCTGGTTATAGTTTACTGTCTCGTCTACACAAACGCCTCGACACCCACCATATACAACGCGATCTCCCGTAGCATTTGTATGATGTGTACCAATACACAAGCCATAGGGGATTAATGCTTCAATCTGCTGTGGAGTTGCCTCGCTGTGACCAACTGAAAAGCAAACAGCATCATTTTTCTTTTTGCAGTCTAAAACAAACTGCAAAATATTTTCGCGCTCCGGTGCCAGAACCCACACCTTTGCATCCTTGCCTGCTGCCGCTATAACGGGGCTGTAATCCTTGGCATCTACCGGGCCCTTCCATGGATTGTTCTCCCGATTTGCGCCGAATTTGGGATTCATATAAGGTGCTTCCATATAAAGACCGGCAATACTGGCACCCTCCGGTGTTTGCATCGTCTGGCGTATAAGTGCGATTTGCTCTACCAACTGATCAGCAGGGGTATCAAAATATAATGTTGCCAGAACACTGGTTGTACCATGGGCTAAATGAAACAGTGCTGCCGGAATTGGCTCATCCTTAAACCAATGCCCGCCACCGGCATGGTTATGTATGTCCACCAGACCGGGACCGACAAACAAGCCTTCTGCATCATAGATTTCGCAGCCGTCCGGAATCGGTGTAACTCGCATCTCTCCAAAACCGGCAATACACCCATTCTCTACAAATAAAACTGCATTCGGTATCAAATGATCTGGCATTACCAAAGTTGCATTTTTAATTACAAGCATATGCGTCTCTCCCTTAATTCTATAACGAAGCCAACAATTTCACCGCGATATTCTATCTGTAACTACGACAATGTATATTGATTCCATTATATGTTTAGTTGGTATAATTGTCAATAGTTTACAGTAGATTTCAATCAGAATTACCAACAGAAATAAGGCACAATTTTCTAAAATTCCCCCTCTTGCGATTCTAACATCTTTATGGTAGAATGCAGTAAAATGAAAGTTCTCCCTTGTTAAAAGATTCCGCATTAAAGAGATGATTTTTTGTAAAAAGGAGATATTGCTATGAATTCGTATACCCTTGTCCCCCGCCCCAGCACCGGCAACTGGGAAACTGTTCCCGTATTGAACATTGATTGCCAGCCCTGGATACAACAGAATGAGATTTCCGCATGGGCGCAGGTCTGCTACGATGAGGACGCCTTATATGTCCGTATGCAAAGCATTGAGCCGCACATCCGCGCAGAAGAAAGCGGTCCTCTTGCCATTGTTCACGAAGACAGTTGTATGGAATTCTTCTTTTGCCCGCTAGCCTGCGACCCACGCTATTTTAATATTGAAGTCAATCCCAAAGCCGCCATTCATATCGCCTTCGGTACAAACCGCCACGACTCTATTCGTCAGGTCGGAAAAATCCCCCCCATCCAGCCACAAGTAGAAAAAAACGCGGATGGCTGGACGTTGGCTTACAGCATTCCCTATAGCTTTCTTCGGCTATACTTCCCCGGTTTCTCTCCTAAGGCAGGGGATAAAATGCGCGCCAATTTCTATAAATGCGGTGACAAAACTGCAAATCCCCACTACCTATGCTGGAATCCAATTGATGCCCCCAATCCGGACTATCATTTAAGCCAATTCTTCGGCGAATTGGTATTTGGTTAAACACAGCGGCAAATCGAAGCAAAAAAGACATCCTTTGCTCAATGAGCAAAGGATGATTTTTATACAGTGGTGTATTTCCCTTTTCCGTGTTTCTTAACTTTTACCGAAATCACAATCAAGGAAATTCCCATTATCAAAATAGCAACTGACAGAACACCGCAGGCTATCACCCAAGGGAACAATGTTGGAAGGGTTTCCATTGTGATTACTTCCATTTCTGCATGGCAACCGTCACAAGTATAGACTGTTTTGCCTTTTTGATTCCATGTAGCCTTTTGGATTACTTCACCATCGTTCCAGCTGTGACTTTCCTCGCCCTTCTTAGCACCGCAGGCACAGGCATGCCAGTGGAAAATATCATCGCCGGTCCATTCCTCTGCATAAGCATGAAAATGCACCATAGCATAACCACACGCCTCACATTTCGGGTTTTGGGAGGTCATGTCACCGCTATGCTCATGGAAATCCGCTTTTCCATGGCACACCTGACAGTCAAACCAGTGCCCGGTTTCGTCCGACAGTAATTCCTTACCGGGTGTGTGGGTGACTTCTCTTACAAAGCCGCAGGTGGTGCAGGTATCGGAGCACGCGAATTCATAGGTATGCTCTTGAAAATCTGCCTTATCCTCACATTTGCTGCAGTTGTACCAGTGTCCGGTTTCATCCTTTTGGATATCCGGCAATTTATCGTGCACGTGCTCTAACTGGGCAGACAGCACGCGGTTACAAACGGTACACGTCTGTGCAGACTGCTCTGTAGCGGCATCACCGGGGGTATGCTGGGCAGTGTCTTTCCAGTCGCCGCAGATTTTACAGGCATGGTAATGGTACTTATCCGTGCTGGACCATTCCGTCTTAAACTGATGGGA
>JAZSAK010000003.1:0-2126 GCA_045601865.1 Faecousia sp.
AACCTAGGCTATATCCAGTATTCCATTTTGGCTGTTGTCGGTGGCATTTTAGTTGTTGCCTCACAAGGGCAGCTTCTAACGCTGGGCAACCTAATGACCTTCATGCTCTTAAGCCGTACCTTCAACCAGCCCATCAGCCAAGTCAGTTCCCAAATCAACGCCATCGTCATGGCGTTGGCTGGTGCAGAACGTGTGTTCCAGCTGATGGACGAGGAACCGGAGGTAGATGATGGCTATGTCACCTTGGTCAATGCCAGCATAGATGAAAATGGCAACATCACCGAATCGGAAAAGCGCACCGGCCAATGGGCATGGCGTCACCCCCACCAAGCGGACGGTACCGTCACCTATACCCAGCTAAAGGGTGACATCACCATGTATAATGTGGACTTTTCCTATGTTCCGGAGAAACCGGTACTGCACGATATTTCCCTGTATGCCACCCCGGGTCAAAAAATTGCCTTTGTAGGCGCAACCGGTGCAGGAAAAACCACCATTACCAACCTTATCAACCGCTTTTATGACATCGCCGACGGCAAAATTCGATACGACGGCATCAATATCAATAAAATCAAAAAAGCAGACCTGCGCCGCTCTTTGGGTATCGTTCTGCAAGATACCAATCTCTTTACCGGCACAGTGATGGATAATATCCGTTACGGCAGGCTGGATGCCACCGACGAAGAATGTATCCACGCCGCAAAGCTGGCCAATGCCCACGATTTCATCTCCCGCCTGCCTGATGGCTATGAAACCATGCTCACCGGCAACGGGGCGAACCTTTCTCAAGGACAGCGCCAGCTTATCGCCATCGCCCGTGCGGCTGTTGCCGACCCTCCTGTAATGATTCTGGATGAAGCTACCTCCTCCATTGATACCCGTACAGAAGCCCTGGTGCAAAAGGGCATGGACGCGCTGATGAAAGGCCGTACCACCTTTGTCATTGCCCACCGCCTGTCCACTGTGAAGAACTCCGACTGCATTATGGTTTTGGACCACGGGCGCATCATCGAGCGCGGAACCCACGCCGATTTGATTGCCGAAAAGGGCACCTATTATCGCCTTTACACCGGCGCCTTTGAACTGGAATAATTGTAAAAGACGCTCCACGGTAGAACCGCGGAGCGTCTTTGTTTTCTGCAGATATTTTCCTTTCATGCAACTGTCAAGCTTGCCCTAGTATCCGTTACACTTACTGCCACCAAGCGGTAACTAACAAAGCCAAATAGATTTTGGCAACAGGCGTATATACTGATAGAAAAACCGGTGTCAGTCCCTTTAGGCTTTCTATAACCAGAGCAAACACTGCTTTACAGAGGCTTCTTATTCAGCCGTTCACCAACGGCTCCACCCGGATGAATGAGGGCAAACTGTTCTGCCTGGTAGCCGGTCTCCTCAATGACGGCTGCTTGCAATGCATGGAAAATCATACACAAAGCAGTGGTGGAGGTGGTGCCCTGGGCGTTCCACTTATCGGTTTCTTTGTTTACGTGTTGTTTCAAAACAACGTCAGCAGCTTCTGCCAGCGGAGATTCCATATTTTCGGTGACAGTGATGATGGAAACACCTTTTGCTTTACAGATATCCACAATGGGCAGTAGTTCCTTCGTCTTGCCACCGCGTGAGGCAAAAATCATGACGTCGCCCGATTGCAAAAAGCCAGTAGCGCCGTGCACGGCTTCTGCCGGAGAAATAAACCGAGCAGGACGCTCGATGCAACACATCAGGTGTGCCATATGTTGACAGATGATACCGGAGTGGCCGCATCCGGCGGTGCCGATGCGCGGGGCCTTGCTTAACAGGTCAACGGCCTTGGAAAATTGTTCCGGATCAATGTGTGCTTTCATTTCGCCGATACAGGCCTGCTCAATGTCATAGGCCCGGTAAATCGTTTCTAAACTTTCCGGTTTCATCGGAAATCCTCCTAAATTTTCGTAGTATCTGCATTAAGTATAACATAAACACCCCCTGCATTCAAGAAAAAACACAAAGTTTTCATTGTGATTTTACACCATATATTGTGCCTTGGCATAATTGGTGCTGGATAATTGAAAATTTGTTATGTCTGTGCTATAATCCATTCGACTAACTTGAATTTGTGGAGTGCAAGATATGAAAAGTAGAAT
>JAZSAK010000004.1:0-20250 GCA_045601865.1 Faecousia sp.
CTCCGGCGTCACGCCCATTTCAAGTCCAACACTGACCGCAGCAAGCGCATCACTGATATAGTGCTTTCCGTCTAACGGCAAATGGACAGCCATCGCGGAATCTACATTTTTTACATGAAAAAAGAGTCCTTCCCTGTTTTCCGACACATTATCGCCAAACACATTGCTGCTGCTATTTTCCCAGCCAAAATAAGTAATCGGATGGTTAATTCTGTCTTTTGCACCCCATAAAAGTGCATCATCACCATTTAAGACAACCGCACTGTCTGGCTGCATGCCCTCTAAAATTTCCAGCTTTGCCTTGAGGATTCCCTCTTGGGACCCTAAATGTTCAATATGCATCGTGCCGATATTGATAATAACTGCGACATCCGGTTTTGCAATAGATGTGAGGTAGGAAATCTCCCCAAAATGGTTCATGCCCATTTCCAATACAGCAATCTCTGTTCCTTCCGGAATAGAAAGCACAGCCATCGGCATGCCAATATCATTATTATGATTTGCCGGTGTTTTTGCAACCTTAAAGGTGCTTTCCAGCACGCAAGCAATCATTTCCTTGGTGGTGCTCTTCCCCACACTTCCGGTGACTCCGATTACCTTCATATTGAGTCGCTGACGCTCACCGCGGGCAATATCGCCTAATGCCAGCCGCGTATCAGGAACAACAATCGCAGGATAATCCCCATCACAATGGGTACACAATACCGCTGCCGCGCCGTTTTCCAATGCCTTATGCACATAGTCATGCCCATCCCGCTCACCATTGAGTGCAACAAAAAGCTGCCCCGGCATTATCTTACGAGAATCATTGCTCGCGCCAAAAAATGTAATATCCGCATACTTTGGATCAACAGCACCTGCGCACCACGACGCCGCTTGCCGTAATGTGATTTTACCCATTTGTCTCCCTCATTTTTGTCAGATGTGCCCGCACCACTTCTCGTTCGTCTAGAGGATGCTTCACTCCGCAGATTTCCTGGTAAGTTTCATGTCCCTTGCCTGCTAATACTATAATATCATCTTTTTGTCCAATGTCCAGTGCATATGCAATCGCCTCTACACGATTTTCTATGACAACGTAGTTTTTCGCTTCATTTGCAACGCCTTTGAGAATATCGGTAATTATTGCCATGGGCTTTTCTGTACGCGGATTGTCGGAGGTAATCACCGCAATATCCGAAAGCCTCGTGCCAATATCGCCCATAATCGGACGCTTAATGGGGTCGCGGTCTCCTCCACAACCAAACACAACAATCAGCCGGCCTTTGCAGAAATCCCGCACCGAACGCAAAACATTTTCCAACCCATCCGGTGTGTGGGCATAGTCAATCAGGACGGAATAAGGCGTATCAGGTGTGGGCACAACCTCTACCCTACCGCGTACGCCCTGCGCTGATTTTAGGGCATCTGCTGCCTCTGTAAGGGAGATTCCCAATTGCAAACAAATACCCAGTACCATTAAGGCATTACTTACGGTAAATCTGCCGGGAATGGGTAATGTAACGTCCACACGCTGTGTATCATGCACCGCCGTGAAGGCAACACCCTCTGCAAATAATGATACTTCCTGCGCATATAGGCACGCTTTTTTTGTAGTAGACGTAGTCACCATATTACATTGCACATGCGGCAGTATTCTTTGAAACCAAGAATCATCACAGTTAAGCACCGCATTTTCGCAGCGTTCAAACAGCTTTGCCTTAGTATCACAATAGTTTTCCATTGTCTTATGAAAATCCAAATGGTCTTCTGTCAAATTGGTAAATGCTGCTACATGAAAATGTACTCCGCCAACGCGTTCTAAGGCAATGGCATGGGAAGACACCTCCATAACAACATGGGTACAGCCCTTTTCATACATTTGTGAAAATAACGCCTGCAAATCCAAGCTTTCCGGCGTGGTACGCTCTGTTGCAATCACCTCATCACCAATCAAGTTTTCCATTGTGCCAATCAAACCAACCTTGGCATGGGCAACTTTTTCCAAAATATGCTTCAGCAGCAAGGTCACAGAGGTTTTACCATTTGTTCCTGTAACGCCGATTAAGGTCATTTTTTCTCCGGGATGACCGTAAAAATTCGCACCCAGTTGTGCCAACGCCAAGCGGTCATCCGCTACCAATATGTAAGGGATCTCTCCTTGTGGTTTCTGGGCTGTTACCACTGCTACCGCGCCTTTTTCCAGTGCCATAGGGATATAACGATTGCCGTCCGTTGCAAATCCGGCAACCGCAACAAATAATGATCCCTGCGTTACCTTACGGGAATCATAATATATCTGCGGAATATCCAATTCCAAATCCACATTGGTTTCCAGCACAGAAATACCCACAAGCAACTCTTTTACTTTCATACTAACTCCTTTTGCCAAATCAATCGGCAGCTTTTGTGTCGGCAAACTCTAACCGAATGGTAGTTCCCTTGGGAACCAGTGTTCCGACCGCTGTATACTGGGCAGTAACGGTAACCTGTGTGCTGACTGTATCGTTTCCGGTCACCAAAATATAAAGACCCAGTCTTCCGGCAGTATCGCTGGCCTGTTGCCGATTCATACCAATAAAATCCGGCACTTCAACCTGCTCTTGCGGAACCGCCTCTCCTAAATATGCCAAGGCTTGACTGCCGCCGGATATCACCTGCCCAGCGGCAGGGATTTGTCCGGTAATCGTTTGTCCATCGCCGATGCTTTCCAGCGTCAAGCCCAGTTCTTTAAGATTCTTTTCAGCCTCTTTTGCCGTCATACCAGTCAAATCCGGCATAACAATTTGTTTTCCTGCAAGGTCATCCTTCGAAAAGGTCTGCTCAACACCTAGGTAGGGCAAAATGTCAGCCATAACCGCGCCTACTGTTGGTGCCGCCATCACGCCACCGGAAATATAGATTCCAGTGGAGCGGGAAGGTGTGTCTAATGCTACTAATACAATATACTCCGGATTGTCCATGGGCGCAACCCCTACAAATGATACGATTTTATCCAAAGTTTTATTGCCGTTATCATCTAAAATGTCTATTTTTTCACTGGTTCCGGTCTTCCCACCTATGGAAAATCCGGAAACTTTGGCATTTTTTGCCGTTCCTTCCTCCACAACAGACTGCAAGAGCGCGCACATTGTCTTAGACGTCTCCTCGCTGATGGTGCGACGTAATACAGTCGGTTCCTGTTTCAAGAGGGTATTCCCATCTGTGTCTATGACCTCTGAAACAATATAAGGCTCCATTAGGTAACCACCATTAACCACTGACGCTATTCCCCGTACCAGCTGCAAGGGTGTCAGCTTAAATGTCTGTCCGAAAGAGCCGGATGTAAGAGATGCGGTCCCCCATTTATCCGTATTGGTTACCAGCTGCTTATCAAAAAACACGCCCTTGCTTTCACCTGCAAGATCAATTCCGGTTTTTTCTAAAATGCCAAATTTTTCTACGTAATCATAGAACCGTTCGCCACCCAATTTAAGCGCAATGTGTGCAAATGCCAGGTTGCACGAGTTTTGCAGTGCTTGGGGTGTCTTTTGTGAGCCATGGCCTGTGGAGCGCCAACAATGCAACAGCTGAGCACGACCGGGAATCTGTTCCGCTCCTTTGCAGTAAAACGGCGTATTTAAGTCAATTGCCCCACAATCCAATGCAGCCGCCATGGTCATCACCTTAAAGGTTGAACCAGGCTCATAGCCATCAGAGATGCACCGGTTCCGCCATTGTTTCAGCCTTGCCTGCGTCAACGCATTCTGAAATTCTTTTTTGCCGGTAATAAAGCCTTCGCTGTCCTGCGGAAGTGCCAGATAGGACAGCTTCATCTGTTCTAGTTTCTGTGCGGTCTTGGTGTCATAAACCTCCAAGTATTGGTTGGGGTCATAGTTTCCCAAGGTTGCCATTGCCAAAATTTCTCCGGTTTTCACCTTCATTACAATACCAAACGCACCATTTTGAACTGCGTACCGGTCAATAGCCGCCTGCATCTGTTTCTCTAAGCAGGCCTGGACAGTGGCATCTATTGTTAAGATAACATCTGCGCCGTTTTGTGATGCCACAAACTTCTCAAAGGAATATGGCATATCCATCTCATTGTTACCCTTAGTGGTAATCACCCGGCCCACTGTGCCTTTAAGATAGCTATTATACGCCGCCTCCACGCCCTCACAGCCATCATTGGATGCGTTGGTAAACCCAAGCACCTGAGATGCCAGCGTGCTATAGGGATAAACTCGTTGCGAATTCGGTTCCAGATGAATACCGGATATATCATTATCATTTATGTACTTTCGGATTTCTCCGGCTATCTCCTCGCTCACTCTTGCTGCAACCTGTTTATAGCGCTTTGTGGTGTCTTTTGCTTGTTGCGCAATCCACGTGGCATCCAAATCCAAAAGCTGAGCCAATTTTTCTGAAATAGCAGCAATATCCTCTTTCGCTTGTTTTAGCTCGTGGGGGTCTAAATACACATTCTCCACACCCACGGAGGCTGCAAGCACATTCATATTACAATCGTATATTTTCCCGCGGTCAGCGGTTACCACCGTTGTTCTTGTCTGATTTCGCAAAGCAAGCTGGGAATAATACGCATAGGAATCCACCATTAGAGAATATAGCTGAATGCCAATCGGCACAAACGCCAGTGCTCCCAGCACAGCCATTACAGCAAGAATTCTTCGATGCTGTCCGGTATCTGCACGCACGCGCAAATGCTGTCTACGTTTTTTGGAATCTTTCATATGCACCGGCCTTTCAGAACACATAATCGCGATAATGGGCAGCAAGGGAACCCCTCGCCGCCCATTGCAGCTACTATTGTATCTTATTGCCAGTGAAAGCGATTATGCAAATAAACCGGTTAGGAATGTTAAAAAGTTGTCCCATGAGGTAGGTTCCGCTTGCTGTGTTGGAACTGTAAGGCGGATTGGTATTTGTTGTACCATATCGGCCGAAACCATGCCCCGTGCCAAGGCGATTTGGCGAATTTCTTCTATATCATAACTGCTATGATAGGTTTCCTGCAGCTGTTGGTTCTCCACCCGCAGCGTTTGCACATATGCGTTCATCTGCTGTGCATTGGCCTGCACTTGGTTAAGCCTTGTTACACCCACAATCAGCAACACAAACATTACCACAGAAACCACAATACCGGCAATCGCCATAGGGTCTATCGCAACCACAATTTTTTTCATCTTACGGGGCTTGCGCACCGTCTTTTGTGCTTTTTTTCTGTATATCTGAGCATCAACCTGATAAGCGGCACTGCCGGACATATAGTAGTTAATGTATTGAACTTGTGTATTTCTTGCCATAAGTGCCTCTCTCCTATCAAATTTAAATTTTCTCGCAAACTCGAAGCTTTGCACTGCGCGCTCGCGGATTATGATTCAGCTCTACATCACCGGAAACGACAGGTTTTCTGGTAATAAGCTTTACCTTTGGCTTATTGCCACAGACGCAAATGGGTATTTGCGGTGGACAGATACAGCCTTTCGCTGCATCCAACATTCCGTTCTTAACAATGCGGTCTTCCAAAGAATGAAATGTGATGACTGCCAAGCGGCCACCAGCCTTCAACCTTGGAATGGCAGCTTCCATCACCTTTCGCACCGCACCAAGTTCATCGTTTACGGCTATGCGAATCGCTTGGAAGCTACGCTTTGCCGGATGCTGTTTTTCTCGCAACGCCGCAGCAGGCATTGCCGAACGAATTATTTCCACTAGTTCCAGCGTAGTTGTAATCGGTTTTGCTTCTCGATACTTGCAGATTGCCGCTGCAATTTGCGGGGCATAGCGTTCTTCTCCATAATCGAAAAGAATCCTGCGCAGCTGTTCATATGACCATTCATTTACAACAGTTTGCGCTGTTATTTCATCACCGCTGTCCATGCGCATATCCAGTGGCGCATCCGCCATGTAAGAAAACCCTCTGGTTTCGTCGTCCAGCTGCGGTGATGAGACACCCAAATCCAACAAAATTCCGTCCACGGAATCGATTTGCAAATCATCTAATACATTTGCAATCTCGCAGAAGTTGGAATGTACCAACGTTACCCTATCCGAAACAGATGCTAATCTATTTTCTGCAGCCTTCAAGGCAATGGGGTCACGATCAATGCCTATCAACCTTCCGGTAGTTAACCGTTTGGCAATTTCAAAGGAATGTCCAGCACCACCCAATGTGCCGTCTACATATATGCCGTCGGGGCGAATGTTTAAAGCGTCTAAGCATTCCTGCAGCAGTACAGAAACATGATGAAACTCTGTCATAGCCCGATAGCCTCCAGGGAAGCCAACAGTTTTTCAGGCGTAAGATTCTCTGCCTCAAATGCGGCAAATTCCTCTGCTGCCCAAATCTCAGCTTGTCCGGCGCGTCCTACAATCATGACGTCTTTGCGAATTCCTGCATAGTCCAGCAAAAATTGCGTCAAACCAAAACGAAACTGTTTATCCGGCTCGCATTGCGTTGCATTCATAAAAATTAAGCTTGTGGCAGCACCACGTTGCGAAATTGGCAGTGTATTATAATTATCACTCAGCATTTGCCAATCCGGTGCCGTATAGACGGTAAGACAACGATGACCACAGTTGACACCCAATGTCACATAAAAATCTCCGCCCAACTCTCCACGCAGTTTTGCCGGAACAAACAGCCGGTTCTTATCATCCAGCTTTGCGGAATATTTTCCGATCATCGGTCTCACCTCCTCCATTTTACTCCACTTTACTACACTTTTGCTCCACTTGATGATAGTATAACTACTTTTTCTAAAGAATGCAATACTTTTTTTGCATTTTTTTAGGAACTTTTAGAAAAAAATCCGGGAAATGCCCTATTTTTGAACGATTGTTCTATAAAATGTCGTTTATTGGAAGCTTAATTCTCCATTTTCCAGTGTTACAGTCAATTTAGTGCATTTTCTAGGGTGTCGCAGCAAATAATCCGCCATGGGTCCTTCTACTTTCTGCTGTAAAATCCGGCGCAAATGCCGCGCGCCATCCTTTGCTTTGCACTGCTGTGCCAGAAATGCGGCAAGCTCATTCGGTATTGTTACTGCAATGCCGGCAGACTGCATTCGTTCCTTCAGTTGATTCAAGTATTTTTGTGCAATAGCAGCCATGGACGTTTCCTGAAGCGGTGCAAAGCAAACAATTTGGTCCAATCTTCCCAAAAATTCCGGCGTAAAAGTCTGTTGTAACATCTTTTGCGTCTCACCGTCCCTGCCCTTTGGGCAAAAGCCAAGTCCATCGCTACGCAGTTCGCCGCCTATATTCGAGGTAATGACAACAATTGCATTTTTGAAACTAACACAACGACCTGTGGAGTCTGTTAACTCTCCTTCCTCCATGATTTGCAACAATATTCCGGAAACATCCGGATGTGCCTTTTCCAATTCATCCATTAACACCAAGCAATACGGTCTGCGCCGTACCGCTTCCGTTAGTTTGCCACCCTCTTCATAGCCAACATATCCGGGCGGCGCACCAATCAAACGGGAAACCGATTGCTTTTCCATGTATTCTGTCATATCCAACCGAATCATAGCAGCTTTGCTGCCGTAAAGCTCCTCTGCCAATGCACGGCAAAGCTCTGTCTTGCCAACGCCTGTAGGGCCGGTAAACAGAAGACTTGCAACTGGGCGGTTTTCGTCTCTGATGCCGCAAGAGCCACGTCGCACAGCTTCTGCAACAGCCCGTACAGCTTCCTCCTGTCCAATTACACGCTCCGCCAATATTTCCTCCAGCCGCAATAAACGCTCCCGTTCATCCGCAGTCAGCCTTCCCACTGGGATTCCGGTTCTCGCCGAAACTGCCCATGCAATGTCCGTGGCATTTACGTACCGTGCGCGTCGGTTGCTGCCGGAGCGAGCCACCATTTTTTGCATTTTATCTCGAATCTCAGCAGCCCGTTCATATTTGCTTTCCCGAACTGCCTCATTTAGTTCCAGCTCCAAATCCTGCCGCAGGCTACTGTCTTTCCCTTGGCTAATTTCCTCCATTCTCGCGTGTGATGCGCCCTCATCCAGCAAATCAATCGCTTTATCCGGAAGATATAGGTCTGGCAAATATCGCACCGATAGACGAATTGCCTCCTTCAAAGATTCCTCTGCTATGCGCAAGCGGTGATGCCGTTCCAGCCCTGGCTTTAATCCGCGCAAGATGGCATAGGTTGCCTCAGCATCCGGCTCCTCCACTAAGACCGGTCGGAATCTACGATCTAACGCGGGGTCTTTCTCAATAAATTTCCGATACTCCACTAAAGTTGTAGCACCTAATACTTGTAGCTCCCCGCGGCCTAATGCAGGCTTTAGGATATTGGCCGCATCAATTGCCCCCTCTGCCGCACCTGCTCCCACAATGGTATGCATCTCGTCAATAAACAGAATTACGTCACCGCTTCTGCGAATTTCTGCAAGTACATCACGAAGGCGTTCCTCGAATTCGCCACGGTATTTCGTACCGGCAACCAAATTTGCCATGTTAAGGCTAATGAGTCGCTTCTCCTTTAGCTGCGGTGGCACATTCCCGTATGCCATGCGCTGCGCCAAACCCTCAGCGATTGCCGTTTTCCCCACTCCGGGCTCTCCAATCAGCGCAGGATTATTTTTATTTCTACGGCTTAAAATCCCTATAACCATGTCGATTTCTTTCTCCCTGCCAATCACAGGATCCATTGTAGATGCCTTTTGTATTAAATCCTCACTGAATTGTTCCAACAGTTTCGTAGATACCGCCTCCTTTTTTACTTTTGCCTTTCCTTGTGTTTGCCACATTAAATAATCCAATGTCCTTGTAAACACTTCATCCTGATTCACGTCTATAATTGCCAAAAGCTCCATTGCAGAGCATCTTTCCATGCGAGATAATGCCAGTAAAATATGCAGGCTTCCAACCGCCCGTTTGCCAAGCTGTTTTGCCTCTGTTGCGGCATTTCTCAGAATTTGCTTCATAGCTGTCGAAAACCCCTGTGGTAGGGGCACTTTGGGATTCCCCACGCCATAGAGTAAGCTTACCAGCTTATTTAACATTTCCCCATCCGTTCCCACACTGCTTAAGATTTGCCCTTCCCAGCATGGCGAGCTAACCATTGCCAAAAGCAAATGCTCACTGCCTACATAGCTGTGTCCAAATCTGCGTGCTTGCTCTGCCGCAGATAAAAGCAAATTGGTTGCACCTGCCTCATAACGCATGCCGATACCCCCCCTTTATCCAAGGATTCTTGCCGAAGTATGGAAAAAATATACGATATAAGCAAAAAAGGAATTGCATTTTTCAAAATCCATGCTAGAATATAGGTGCATCTTGGATGCGTTATCACACATATTGGAGGGAAAATCATGGCTTACAATATCACCGATGCTTGTGTCAAGTGCGGTTCCTGCGCTGACAACTGCCCCGTTGAGGCTATCTCTGAGGGCGAAGACAAGTACGTAATCGATGCTGATGTTTGTGTCAGCTGTGGCGCTTGCGCCGACAACTGCCCCGTTGAGGCTATTGAGGAAGGCTGATTCTTCCAAATCCGCACTCAGTCTGCGTGTTCTGGTTTCCGGACTGCGCAGACTGATTTTTTATGGAGGAAATATGGAGTATTTGAATCACGATATTACCATGGAGGTTGCCCCTGGTACATTTCCGTTAAGCACAGACTCTATGCTGCTATCCGGATTTGTAAAACTGCCCAAAAACGCCAGTGTGTTGGATTTGGGTTCCGGATGCGGAACACTGGGGCTGCTTCTTTGCTCCAACGATGCAAATTGTAGTGTGACCGGCATTGAGATAAACCAGGCAGCCCACGATGCTGCGGTAGCCAATATCTCACAAAACCATTTGTCTCACCGTCTTACCAGTGTATGCGCTGATTTGCGTAATATCTGTTCTATTGTTTCGGCTGGAAGCTTTTCCTGCTGTGTTTCCAATCCTCCCTATTTTTCCGGTGGCCCTACCAGCAAAAGCAACGCCACAGCACGGCGGGATGACTGCTGCACCACAAAAGAGCTTTTTACCGCCGCTGCCTGGGCATTGCGTTATGGCGGAGAATTTTTTCTGGTGCATAGGCCGGAAAAGCTTGCACACCTTTGCGCAACAGCATCCGGTCTTGGCTTGGAACCAAAGCGCTTATGCTTGGTGCGTCACAATCAAGAAAAACCTGTTAGTCTTGTACTGCTTGCCTGTAAAAAGGGCGGTAAACCCGGATTGACATGGGAAGAAATATGTTTATTTCATCCGGATGGTTCGCCCACAAACACATACAAAAAACTTTACCACCTATAGGAGGCCCATAATGTCTGGAATGTTATACCTCGTTCCCACCCCTATCGGCAATCTTGGCGACATTTCCGCCCGGTGCCGCGAGACACTGGAAAGCGCGGATTTTATTGCCGCGGAGGATACCCGCGTCACACGGAAACTCTTAAACCATTTGGGCATAAAAAAGAGCCTCGTCAGCTATTACGAGCATAACAAGGCAAGCAAGGGCAATATTATATTGGAACGAATCCTCGCAGGACAAACCTGTGCATTGGTTTCTGATGCAGGCAGTCCTGCCATCTCCGACCCCGGTGAAGAATTGGTGAAGCAATGCGCGGCTGCCGGCATCACCGTCTGTGCCATTCCAGGTCCCTGTGCTGTGATTACCGCGTTGAGTATCTCCGGTCAGGATACCGGCAGATTCTGCTTTGAAGGTTTTCTTTCCACTTCCAAAAAAAGCCGCCGTGAGCACCTGCAATCTCTGGTGCAAGAGCATAGAACAATGGTATTCTATGAAGCGCCACACAAGCTTCTAAACACGTTGCAGGACATGGCAGAAATATTTGGTGGTGAGCGCGCTATTAGTCTTTGCCGTGAATTAACCAAACTCCACGAGGAGGTTGTGCGAACAACCCTATCGCAGGCAGTTGCCAAATATCAGGAAAACCCACCAAAGGGTGAATTTGTACTGGTTATCGCAGGCGCACCAATACAGAAAAAGCAAGAAACGACCACCGAAGATGCCGTAGTGCGCGTCACACAGTTAATAGATGGCGGTATGAGTCGCAAGGATGCGATTCGCACAGCAGCACAAGAGTTAAAGCTTCCCAAAAATGTGGTATATGACGCTGCGCTCGCAGCACAAGACAAATAAATAACGCCCCCGGTTGGGGGCGTTTCTTTTAGAAATGGCTCATGTTTCGGATGCAGGCTTGGCAAACATTTTTCCCCTTATAGGAAGTAAGCCCTTCCGAGGATGCACAAAACACGCAAGACGGTTCAAACTTCTGCAGAATGATACGGTCATTCTCCATGTAAATCTCCAGTTCATCCTTTTCAGCAATATCAAGCACCCTTCTTAACTCAATGGGCAACACAATTCTGCCGAGCTTATCAACCTCACGGATAATGCCGGTTGACTTCATAGACATAAAACCCCTTTCGATTTTTCCTCTAATCATTAAAATAACGAATTATCTTAATTATCATCATTATAGTTGAAATTTAAGCGCATGTCAAATCTTTTTTCACTTTTTGTCGAAATTTAACGCTATTTTTAAGGTATTTACACTTAAAATGCGCATATTTTAGACCAAAGGAGTGATGCTTATATGGTTATGAGTTGGGTATGGACCGGAATTCTTACGGTTTCCATACTATGCGCATTTCTAAATGAGCAGTCCGGAGCACTAGCTTCCGGTATATTGCAGGGCGCACAAAGTGGCATCACACTTTCCCTCTCCCTAGCGGGTTCAATTTGTTTATGGACAGGGGTTGGCAAGCTAATGGAGCACGCCGGAATCACGCCTTTTCTTTCTCGCTGTATGATGCCGCTACTAAAGAAAGTCTTTCCTTCATCGCAAAAGAATGAGGCGCTTCGTAACGCACTAAGCGGAAATATCTGTGCAAATTTTTTAGGGCTTGGTAATGCAGCAACCCCCATGGGGATTCAAGCCGCAAAGCTAATGATACAGCCCAATAACCCAAAACTAGCAACTGATGAAATGTGTCGGTTGATTGTATTAAACACTGCGTCTATTCAGCTAATCCCCGCCAACGTTGCCGCAATCCGTGCAAGCCTAGGCTGCAAATCTCCCTTTGATATTCTTCCGGCAGTATGGATTACCTCCATCTGCTCAGCCGGACTTGGTCTGTTGGCAGCTTTTGTGCTGGGAAGGCTGTGGAAACATGACTGATTACATTGTTCCCCTTCTGTTTTTATTTACCTCTATACTGGCCCTGCGTAAAAAGGAAAATGTCTATGACCTGCTGCTACAAGGCGCCGGAGACGGTCTGCGCATCTTAGCATCCATCGTTCCGGCGCTGGTATTATTGTTATGTGCTGTAAATATGTTGCGTAGCTCAGGCGCAATGGACAATATAAGCTCCCTGCTTGCGCCAGTCTTTCATCTGTTCGGTATTCCACCAGAAACCGCTATGCTGGTATTGGTGCGTCCCCTCAGTGGCAGCGCAGCACTGGCTGTGGGCGCCGACTTAATAGCACAACACGGCCCCGACTCACTGATTGGCAGGACAGTAGCTGTTATGTTAGGGTCAACAGAGACAACCTTTTATACCATCAGTGTCTATTTTGGTGCCGCCGGCATCCAAAAAACACGCTACACGCTTATTGCCGCACTGTTTGCTGATTTTGTCGGTTTTTTTGTAGCCTCTTTAGCTGTCAGACTTTTATGGGCATAAACTATTGCGCCAAGCTATTGGTATCCAATGTTTTGCGGTAGACCACGAACCGTTGGAATAAGAACTCCGTCACAAAATTCAGAACCATATTGACAATCGTAACCAGGTATTCGTTCCATCCCTGCACACCAGCCAATTGATGCTCCAAAAAGGTACTCATGGGTGTAAAAACACAATAATAAGCAAACACCAACAGCATCGCGCGGACAATATTTCCATCGGATTTGAATGTATACTTGCGGTTAAAGGTAAAGTTCCACAAGACCGATGCAACCAACGCAATCAGATAAGACAGCCAATAGTCTAAGCGCAGTATTTCATTTAATAAAGCAAAGCCACCTAGCTGAATAATACCGGCTGATATAGAAAACAGCAGAAACTTTAAAGACCGTACCAATTCTTTTGAACGCATATGTACCTCCAAAAACTGCCGCAGCTATGCTGCGGCAGTTGATTCTATTTTAGGTTATTCCTCGTCATCTTCCTCGTCAAAAGGAATGAACTCTAGCTTTTCGCCACAATCAGGGCAAAGGATAGAACCTTCTTCCAATGTTTCTTCGTCAAAGTTGATGACATTGCCGCAAGCGCAGCGAACCTCATATATGGTGGATTCCTCGTCGCCGAATTCGAAGCCCTCTTCATAGTCCTCGTCTTCGTCCCACTCATCCTCATCCCAATCATCATCGTCGTAGTCATCTTCATCTTCATCCATAATGAAGTCTTCAATGGCGTCCAGATCCTCTTCGATCTCATCCAATTCGTCAGAAATAGCGATGGTGGTATTTTCAATGTCTGTAACTTTTTTGGTCACATCGCAAAGCAAGTCTACAATGGATGCAATCATCTTTCCTTCGGCCGCATCTGTGTCTAGCTTTAAGCCTTCCATTAAACCTTTCAGGTATGCGGATTTTTCAGAAATCGTCATAATTACAACTCCTTATTATGCCTTAGAACGACCTAAATACTCACCTGTGCGAGTATCAATTTGAATCTTGTCGCCCTCGTTGATAAATAGCGGCACCTTAACCTCAGCGCCGGTTTCTACGGTAGCAGGCTTGGTAACGTTTGTAGCGGTGTTGCCGGCAAAGCCAGGCTCTGTATCTGTAACAACCAAATCTACAAAGTTGGGAACTTCAACGCCAAATACATTGCCCTTATAGCTCATGATGGTGCAAATATCATTCTCCTTGACGAACTTGAAGCTGTCATCCAGATTGCTGGCATCGATGGGCTCCAGCTCATAGGTCTCTTGATCCATGAAATAATACAGAGAACCGTCATTGTAGGAGTACTCCATTTTCTTGCGCTCAATATATGCTGTGGGGAACTTAGCAGAGGGGTTCAAGCTGGTTTCCGTCACGCCACCGGTAATTACGTTTCTCATTTTTACACGGACAAAAGCCGCTCCCTTACCGGGTTTCACGTGCTGGAACTCAATAACCTGCATAACCTTGCCGTCCAGCTCAAAGGTGATGCCATTGCGAATATCGCCTGCAGAAATCATATTTATATCCTCCTAGATTATCCCTGATACAGGGATGCATTCTTTACAAACTTTTGTGCATACATTATAAAATAAAATATCCGTTATTTCAAGTGGTAAACCAAAGATTTTTACACAATTATCAAATTTTTGGGGCTATGGGTAAGATTTTCATGCCCATTCTCTGTAAATACAATTACATCCTCAATTCTAACACCGAATTTACCGGGTAAATAAATGCCAGGCTCTGCACTGCAAACCGCGCCAGCAGGTATCGGATTCTTGTTGGAAGCACTGGGACTGGGGCTTTCATGAACCTCCAAACCAACGCCGTGACCATAACCATGACCAAAGTACGCGCCATAACCGGCATCCGCAATCACTTTGCGGGCAGCGCAATCAACATCCGCTCCCACAACGCCTGCTTTAGATATCGCCAATGCTGCCAATTGCGCTTCTAAAACGATATTGTAAATCTTTTTCATCTCTTCGGTTGCATACCCCACCGCAACCGTACGGGTCATATCTGCGCAATAGCCATGGTACAGCGCGCCGAAATCCATGGTAATGAAGTCGCCTTCCTGAATGACACGCTCCCCTGCTACGCCGTGGGGCAGGCTGGTGTTAGGTCCGGAGACCACAATGGGGTCAAAAGCCAAGCCCTGACCTCCGTTTTTGTATAGGCAGTAAATCAGCTCCGCTTGCAATTGCAGCTCGGTCATGCCGGGTTTGATTTTTGTTATTACCTCTGCAAATGCAGCATCCGTAATTTCCTGCGCTTTGCGCATCAAATCCAGCTCCCAATCCTCTTTTACATCACGGAAGCTGCTGATTTTTGAATTCATGGGAGTCAATTTCGCCTGCAGATTCTTTTCGTAGCCGGATAACTCAGCCACAGTGAGATAGTTCTCCTCGTAGCCCAAATTGGTAACACCGAATTGGGCAATGGCATCATTGATGCGCTTATAATAGCCATTTTCTCTGTCTACCATAAGCACTTCAAAGCCTTGAATCCCATTTTCTGCAGATTCGATATACCGACTGTCCGTAAAATAGCGGCAGCCTGCCTTTGTAACAATCGCCACACCCTCGGCAATATCAAACTCAGCTCCATAGTATCGGCTGTAACGAGAAGTCAGCAGCAATCCATCCACTTCACCATCTAACAGGGTTAAATATTTATCAATATTTCTCATTGTTCATTCTCCTTTTTCTTGCAAAGTAAATAAACGGCAATTCCAGCACATGGCGTGCCTTCAGCCAAAAATTATGATTGTCGATTGCAGTTACCAAAATAGAGGTTACGCCGCAACAATTCGCTCCCAGCGTATCTGTAAAGATCTGGTCTCCCACCAAAGCGCACTGCATCGGATTAACCGAAAAATTTTCCATGCAGGTGCGAATACCTTTGCCAAAAGGCTTTCTTGCGTTGGTAATGCACGGAATATCATAGGCTTGGCAAAAAATTTTTACCCTATCACGTTTGCTGTTGGACACAACACACAGCTGTGTGTCAGACGCTCTCATTTCTTGTAGCCATTTTTCCATTGTAGGCGTTGGCGTATTGGTTGTATATGGAACAATGGTATTATCAAAATCCAACATCAACAAGCAAATGCCGCGTTCCTGTAAAAAATACGGTGATATCTCTGTTAGGGCATCTGCAATTATTTGGGGCAGCAGGGAAATTGACATATTAAAACCTGCGCTTTCATAGACTTTGTAGAGATTATATCACGACTGGGGGCATTTGTCCATGGCAATTCCCTTATATCTTGCACAAACAAAAGCAGAAATCACAGCCGCAACTAAGCTACCGGAACATATGGCATGGATGGCGTGTCACTTTTCCCCTTACGGCACAGGTCTAACAAACGTCCCTAAGTCCCTGCCAAAAAGAAGTCTTTTGATTCTCAATGACCGTACGCCTATTTGCGGTCACGACGCCAAATATATAAGTGAAACACTTTTGGAGGTAACACAGCAGTTGGACTGCTGTGGCATATTGTTGGATTTTCAGCGCCCAGATTGCTCCCAAGCCGCTGAAATTGCCGCTGAGGTAGCAAAATTATCCTGTCCGGTGGTAATATCCGATTTATACGCAAAAGACCTTCCTTGTGCTGTTTTTCTATCACCACCAGCTTTGTATCAGCCCTTGAAAACCCACTTGGATTCTTGGCAAAACCGTACAGTTTGGATAGAGGCTGCCATGGAATGCGCCCAAATCACGGTAACAGAATTCGGCAGCACCTACACACCACTGCCATATTCTCCCCCGCCGGAAACTGCCTATTTTGAGGAAGCACTGCACTGTCACTATTGTATCGCGCAATCGGAAACTGCTGTTACTTTCTATCTCTACCGAACCAGAAGCGACTTAGCATCGCTTCTGCAGGAGGCAGAAAGTTTGGGGATTTCTTGTGCTGTTGGACTATATCAACAATTGGGATAAAAAAGCCGCCTCGGATTATCCGAGGCGGTTTCGCACATAAACAAAGAGGGAAATTAATAGAACTTCTTCTTGTTCTTACGGGCAGCTTCAGACTTCTGCTTACGCTTCAAGCTGGGGCTGACATAGTGCTCGCGCTTCTTAACTTCAGCGATAACGCCCTCCTTGGCACAGCTACGCTTGAAACGGCGCAGAGCGCTTTCCAGAGATTCATTTTCCTTAACGCGAATTTCAGACATGGTTTTCCCTCCCTCCGATGGCATCCGGCTCATTCCAGGATGCTTTCAGGGCCACTTACTGGCTTGGTATATTATAAGCGCGGTTTTGCTAAATGTCAAGAAAGAATTCGTGATTTTGATAGCATTTGTCAAAAAATCACTTAACAATTAGGTTTACCAGCTTATTCTTGACCACAATGGTCTTAACAATACTACCCTCTTGCTTTTCGAGGAACGCAGAAATCTTCGCGTCTGCCTTTACATTGGCGATGACTTCCTCATCGGAAAGGTCTGCCGCCATGGGCACCAAACCGCGCATTTTGCCGTTGACCTGGACCGCAATATTAACCTCGCTGTCCTTACACTTCTCTTCCGAGTAAGTGGGCCAGCTTTCGTAGGCAATGGTGGTATCATGGCCCAAAACCTGCCACATCTCTTCGCCAACATGGGGCGTAATGCAGGAAATCATCTTCACAAAGCCTTCGGCGTACGCTCTGGGGCAGGTGCCGTTTTTGTAGACCTCATTGATAAATACCATCATCTGCGCAATGGCGGTATTAAATGCCAATGCCTCAAAATCAGAAGTCACCTTTTTTACCGTCTGGTGATAAATCTTGGTCAGCTTGCCGTCATCGGAATCCGTAATATTAGCCGGTTCAGTGAAGAAATTCCATACGCGGTTGATGAATTTCTTAGCACCTGCAACTGCGGCAGTGCTCCAAGGCTTGGAGACCTCCAGAGGACCCATAAACATTTCATAAAGGCGCAGGGTATCCGCACCGTATTCCCGAACGATATCACTGGGATTGACTACAAATTCCGGGAATCGTTTGCCCATCTTAATGCCGTTCTCACCCAATATCATACCCTGGTGCACCAGCTTTTTGAAGGGCTCCTTAACAGGAGACAAACCGTTATCATACAAGAATCGATTCCAAATTCTGGAGTAAATCAAGTGACCGACTGCATGTTCCGGGCCGCCAATATACAAGTCAACAGGCATCCAATGCTCCAAAAGCTTGGGGTCGCAGAATGCCTTTTCATTCTTGGGGTCAATGTAGCGCAGATAGTACCAGGAGGAACCGGCAGAGCCTGGCATGGTGGAGGTTTCCCGAATACCCTTGATGCCATTGTTGTCGTATTGCTTCCAATCCTCGGCATTTTCCAGGGGTGCTTTGCCACCCTTGCCCTTATAGTCCTCCAGAATGGGCAAAACCAATGGCAGCTCCTCATCCGGCAGGAACACCGTCTCACCATCGTCAGTATATACGCAGGGTACAGGTTCACCCCAGTAGCGCTGACGGGCAAAAATCCACTCACGGAAGTGATAATTATTCTTTCTTCTGGCAACGCCCATCTTTTCCAGCTTGCAGGTAATCGCCTCTTTTGCTTCCTCAACGGTTAGACCGGTAAACTCCTCAGAATTGATCAGCTTACAGCCTTTGCCCAGATAGTTCTGCTTTTCAAAGGCGCATTCGCTGACATCTGCACCGTCAATAACCTGAATCATAGGAATATTATGGACTTGGGCATACTCAAAATCACGCTGGTCATGGCTGGGAACCGCCATAACTGCGCCGGTGCCGTAGCTCGCCAACACAAAATCGCCAATAAATACCGGAACCTGCTTGCCGTTAACCGGATTGATGGCAAACACGCCCTCCAGGATACAGCCGGATTTGGTTTTATTCAAATCCGTGCGGTCCATATCGCTCTTTTTGACTGCTTCTGCAATGTAAGAAAGCACCTGCTCCTTATTCTCGATACGATCCATAAGACTCTGCACAATCTTACCGTCGGGCGCAAGCACCATAAAGGTAATGCCATAAATGGTTTCAATGCAAGTGGTATAAATGGAGAATGCACCGCCACCAACCAGCTGGAAATCCACTTCAACGCCGGTGGATTTTCCAATCCAGTTGCGTTGAATTTCTTTGGTGGATTCGGGCCAATCGATTTCGTCCAAGCCCTCCAACAGCTTTTCCGCAAAAGCAGGCTGGTCAATCACCCACTGCATCATATTTTTCTTCACAACAGGGAAACCGCCACGCTCGGATTTGCCGTCAATAACCTCATCGTTGCTGAGTACAGTGCCCAGCTCTTCACACCAGTTCACCGGCATTTCAATCCGCTTGGCATAACCAGCTTCATACAGCTTCTTAAAAATCCACTGCGTCCACTTATAAAAATCCGGGTCAGATGTGGCAATCATCTTAGACCAGTCGTAGTCAAAGCCCAATTCTTTCAGCTGGGCAGAAAAAGTTTTAATATTCTCTTGGGTAAAGCCGTTGGGATGATTGCCGGTAGAAACCGCATATTGCTCTGCAGGCAAGCCGAAGGAATCATAGCCCATGGGGTGCAAAACATTGTAGCCCTGCATCCGCTTCATGCGGGACATAATATCTGTAGCGGTATAGCCCTCGGGATGGCCAGCATGCAGGCCTACACCGGAGGGGTACGGGAACATATCCAAAACATAATATTTGGGTTTAGAAAAATCCCATACATCCGTATGAAATGTATCGTTATCTTGCCAATACTTTTGCCATTTGGCCTCAACTGTACTGTGCTCGTAGTTCATAGAAACACACCTCTTACTCCTCGATAATAATATCCTTCAAATCCACCATTTCAGCATCTGCCCACAGCCGTTCCAGAGAGTAAAACTCTCTTGCCTCTTCTGTGAACACATGGACAACGATAGAACCAAAATCCAACAGCTCCCAGCTGTTTCCGCGATGTCCCTCACGGCCCAGCATCGGCTCACCCAACTGCTCTAAGGTATACTCAGCATAGTCACAAAGCGTTTTAACATGGGTATTGGACGTACCGGTGCAGATTAAAAAATAATCTGCCAAGCTGGACACATCACTGATGCGCAGCAGCTTAATGTCCAAACCTTTTTTTGCGTCCAACGCTTTGGTTACTTCATAAGCAACTTCTTTTGCACTTAACATATTGTATTGTTCCTTTCAAAACAAGAAAAATCATATTTCATTATTCAGCCAAGCCAGCGTTTCCAAGGATTCCGTGGAAATCTCTCTATCCTGCTTTTTCAATAAATCGATTGTCATTTCCAAGCCTAGCTTTACCGCGGCATTTAAATCGGTAAATGCCAACGTTCTTAATGCATCTACACCGGAAAAATTACGACTGGGCTCCATATAATCCGCCACATAAATAATTTTTCCCAGTAGATTCATGCCTGGTTTTCCGGTGGTGTGCCAGCGGATTGCCTGCACCACATTTTCCTTCTCCCCAAAAATCTTCTGCGCCACAATGCTTCCTGTCAGCGCATGGAGCACTTTGGGATTTTTTTTCGAAAAAGCGTCTAATATATTACCATACTCCCGACACAATGTCAATTGCAGCGGACCGTCCAACGCCTTCGTAATATCATGCAGAAGCCCCGCTCTTGCTGCGTCGGTTTCATCTGCACCCCAGTGCTTGGCAAGCGCCAC
>JAZSAK010000005.1:0-4572 GCA_045601865.1 Faecousia sp.
ATGGGAAAATTCCGTATTTAGCCACGTGTCCAAAATCTCCAGTGCCAGCATCTGTCCCACCACACCGGCACCCATGGCCATCATGTTGGTGTCATTGTGCTCACGCGTCATCCGTGCCGACATGATATCGGACAGTAAAGCACAGCGAATACCGTTAACCTTATTGGCGGTTATGGACACGCCGATTCCCGTGGTGCACAGCACAATGCCTCTTTCACATTCGCCGGCAGCGACTGCTTTCGCCGCCAATACTGCAAAATCCGGATAATCGCAGGAATCCGCAGTGTATGTGCCAAAGTCTTTCACCTCGTGACCCTGCGCCAATAGATGGGAAACCATCGCGTTCTTCAGTGCCAATGCACCATGGTCACAACCGATCGCTATTTTCATCCTTTGTACCTCCTAAATCACATAGCCGCCACTGACGCTAAGCACCTCACCGGTGACAAATTCCGCAGTAGCCAAATACTCCATAGCCTGTGCCACCTCCATGGGCGTACCGTTGCGGCCGATTGCAGCCTCCTGCGCCAATTCTTCTAAAATTTGTGAATCGTAACCGGCGCACATATCTGTTAATATTACCCCCGGAGCAATGGAATTGACCCGGATTCCGCTAGGCCCCAGCTCCTTGGCAAGTGCCTTTGTCATGGCAATCACCGCGCCCTTGGTGGCAGAATAGCCCACCTCACAGGAGGCGCCCACCTGTCCCCACATAGAGGAAACGGTAATGATGCAGCCCTTTTGCTTTTTCAAAAAGGGAGGCATGGCTGCGTTGATACAGTGATACATGCCCTTTACGTTGACATCAAACATTCTGTCCCATGCAGCTTCCTCCATATCCGACATCAAGCCGGAATAGCAGATGCCGGCATTGCAAATCAGAATGTCCACATCGTCAATAACCGCAAAGGCCTCCCTTACCGCCTTTCCGTCGGCAACATCGCAGCAAATGGCGTTGGCGCCGGTTTTTTCCGCCACCGCCATCGCTGCATTTGTGTTTTTTTCATATAGAAAGAAAACGCGGTCACCTCGTTTGGCAAACAGCTCTACTGCCGCTGCGCCAATACCGCGAGACCCGCCGGTAATTACAACGGTTGACATAACATTGACTCCTCTTCCCTTTTGTGTAAAAAGGCCGCTGCTTTGCGCAGCAGCCTTGCCCTTATCTTCTACGGCTCTTGGTGCGATGATCTGCCCGTATGGAGGACAGCTTTGTGTCGGATTCGGACATAAACGCCTTTAGCTTTTCCTCAAACAACTGGTCCGCCGTTTTCGGCGCTGGCGGTGGCGTAGGTGCGACTGTGCGCTGAGGGCCACGGGAGCGGTTGCTCTTGGTCTGGCTATTATCCTGCTGATGGCAGGCTTCCAAGCGTTTGATAGAAAGATTTATCTTTCCATTTTCCGTGCCAATTACCATCACCTTTACATCCTGTCCCTCGGTCAAATGCTGCCGAATATCGCTGACATAGGCATTTGCCACCTCGGAGATATGTATCAGTCCGGTTTTGTTGTCCGGAAACACAACGAATGCTCCAAAATTGGTAATGGTTTTGATTTTACCTTCTAAAATTGCTCCGACGGTTAACTCCATAATTAAATTTGCTTCCTCCAAAAATAAAATCCAACTTATTCAGCCGGTATTAAAATTACTGAATCACTGGGTAGCATATTCAACTCATCCTTGGCAATCTGCTCTGCATTCCCCACAGAACCCACCGAGTCGATACTTTCCTCCAGCCTATGGTTGTCCTTCTCCAGCTGCGCCGCTTGCCTTTTTTCTTCCTCGTAACGGGCCTCGGTTGCTTTTATTTGTCCGTACAGAAACAGAAGGGCTACTATGGATACGGTAATGGTTGCGATAACCACTGTCTTGGTTATCGTGCTGCTGCGACGATATACCAGCCTTACCCGTTTCAGTGTGGAACGAAGATTCCCCATGGTTGTGTCCTCCGAGATGTGACTTTTGAGGGCAAAATATGCTCCATACTATTGTAACGGATTTTTTTCCATATGCAAATATATTTTTTATATTTTGTGGGATTTTTTTCAAAAATTTTCCCAAAGGGCGGGTCAAAGCCCGAGTCATTCTAAAAATTCCCCGCCATAATGCCGCGAAAAGCGGCCGCAACAGCTTTCCGGCTGTGCACTCCCAGAAAAATCCGCCTAACAAAAGTCCTGCTGAATACCCTAATCTCAAGTCCCCTAAGCAAACACCGAAACTGAAATATATCCAAACAGCAAACACTGCAAGCAAAAACAGGAAGTCCCCAAGGGCGGTATATTTTCGCCGAAAGGGACGCAAAAATCCATAAAAAAGCCCCAACGCCATTCCCAGCAAGCAGGCTGTGGCAAGCCTACTTATGGCCAGTGCCGGCGCTGTCATCCCAATAACCGCTGCAGCCAGCCGCCGGCGGGGCGCGGATCCTCATAAATAAGGGCGCTGATTTTGCCGTCTACTGCTATCTGTCCACCGTCTGTGCTAAGCTGCTTTAGCTGCAACTGTTGGCCTTGAATGGTCAACGCTCCCAATGCTGTATGCAGAACCACCATATTTTCATCAAAGCTGACTACCTCGCTGACACCGGTCATGGAAAGCTGACTGCGTTCTTTTAATATAAGCCCATGGGGCAAAGTCATACCATCATCTGCCATGTCCATCCCTCCTCGAAAGAATGTATGCTCCGGTACAAACAAATAGAACGCGCCAGCTGCCGGCTTTAACCCCATAAAAAGCTTTACCCCAAGCGCAAATTGTGGTATGATGACCCAAAAAGGAGGGTGTACTATGGATATTCGTTTTGCAATGCCCCAGGATAGGGACAGCATCGTTTCGCTGTTGGCACAAATCGGTCAGCTGCATTATCAGGGCAGGCCCGATATTTTCCGTCAGGATGCCTTAAAATTCGACGAACAAGCCTTTCTCGCCCTATTGCAGGACAAGGACCGCCCTGTTTTGGTGGCAGTTGAGGAAAGCCGTGTCCTGGGCTATGCCTTTTGCGTCCGCAAGGTTATCCAAAACCACCCCGTTCTTGCCGATGAAAGCTCCCTTTATATCGACGATTTGTGCGTGGACGAAGCCGTCCGCGGCAAGGGTATTGGCACTGCCCTTTATGAGGCTGTGGTTGCCTTGGCAAAGGAAATGGGCGTTCGGCGCATCACCCTAAATGTGTGGGCATTCAACGAATCCGCCCTTGCCTTTTATCAAAAATGTGGCATGAAGATGCAGCGCATTTTCATGGAAACCCCCTTGGAGGAACTCAAATGCTGAGTAAGAACCAAATTTATGAGACCACCATTGACGATTACACTGCCGAGGGGCAAGGCATTGCCAAAATTGAGGGCTGTGCCGTATTCGTGCCCAACGCCATCGTGGGCGAGGTCTGCCGTGTTCGTATCGAAAAAGCACGAAAGACTTGGGCAGCCGGCAAAATCGTGGAGATTCTCCAAAAATCCCCCCACCGCGTGAATCGGGAATGTCCCGTTGCCAAGCTGTGCGGCGGCTGTGATTTTTGGCACATGGATTATGCAGAAGAAATCCGGCTGAAGGCAGAGCGTGTGCGCCAATGCCTGAACCGCATTGGCGGCGAGCATTTGGAGCAGGTTCCCATTCTTTCCGCCCCCACCTGCCATGGCTATCGCAATAAAGCCCAGTACCCCGTTTCCGTGAAAAACGGCAAAGCCTACGCAGGCTTTTTCAAAGCCGGCACCCACAACGTTGTGGAAAATAACCGCTGTTTGATTTTGCCTGCGGAAATAGATGCGGTCAAAGACGCCGTTATAGATTATGTAAACCAATATAGGGTGACCGTCTACGATGAAACTGCCCATAAAGGGCTGCTGCGTCACATTTATGTCCGCCGGGGCGTAATTTCGCAACAGCTTCTGGTGTGCCTTGCCGTCAACGGACGCAATCTGCCCCAAGCGGACAAGCTGATTGCCCGTTTGCAGAAAATCAAGGGCTTTACCACCTTGGTGCTGTCGGTCAACACCAAAAAGGGCAATGCCGTTTTGGGCGACGATTTTATCACCCTTTATGGCGCCGGCTATATCGAAGATACCCTCTGCGGGCTTTCCTTCCGTCTGTCCCCACGCTCCTTTTATCAGGTAAATCACCACCAGGCCCAGCGCCTGTATGAAGCCGCCATTTCCCAAGCCCAAATCACCAAAGCGGATACCGTTCTGGATTTGTACTGCGGTGTTGGCACTATCACCCTTGCCATGGCAAAAGCCGCCGGCAAGGTCATTGGCGTGGAGGTTATACCCCAAGCGGTGGAAGACGCCAGGGATAATGCCAAACGAAACGGCATTGAAAACGCCCAATTTTTCTGCGGCGATGCCGGACAGGCGGCGCTGGAACTGGAACAGCAGGGCGTCATGGCAGATGTGGTCATCGTTGACCCACCGCGCAAGGGCTTAAATGCCGACACCATTGAGGCGCTTGCCCGCTTTTCCCCAAGGCGGATTGTCTATGTATCCTGCGACCCCGCCACCCTCGCCCGGGATGTTTCCCTTTTGAAAGAGCGTGGCTACCGCCTGCAAAACGCCCTGGCAGCGGATTTGTTCCCAAGGTGC
>JAZSAK010000006.1:0-30484 GCA_045601865.1 Faecousia sp.
TATATACACAAGCGTCGAGTGACGCAAGCATATTTCCGGGTGTGGCGAAGTTTGGTATCGCGCTTGAATGGGGTTCAAGAGGCCTCGAGTTCGAATCTCGACACTCGGACCAAAATTGCGGAGACAGTATTTTCTGTCTCCGCAATTTTCATTTGTGTCGAGATTTGAAAGTTTTAAATGCGACGCGAATGAGCGTCGCCGCCGACGGCTCGACGGAGGCGAACAATAATTTTTGCCAAAGGCAAAAATGCAACCGAATCTCGACACTCGGATAAACCGATGCAAACGAATCTCAAAATTCCGGTTGCATATTTGTAAAGGATTTGCACAACCTAGAATCATCAACCAAAGGAGATGCTACTATGATTGAACAAGATACAATTAAACTTTTGCGAGAATGCGACGCAGGTATTAAGATGGGTGTGGCATCCATTGATGATGTTTTGGATAAGGTTTCAGATGCTCATATGAATGAACTGCTATCTAAGTGCAAGCAAGAGCATGAGCAACTGAAGGGGGAAGTTCAGAATTTACTTGACCAATATCACGATGATGGTAAAAATCCGAATCCGGTTGCCAAAAGTATGTCTTGGATGAAAACCACCATGAAAATGGGTATGGATGAATCGGACAGCACCATTGCAGATTTGATGACAGATGGCTGCAATATGGGCGTGAAATCTTTAAATCGCTATCTTAATCAGTATAAGGCGGCGGATGAGGTGTCCAAGGATATTACAAAGCGACTGATTAACCTGGAAGAAAAATTGACCGTGGATATGCGAGGATATCTGTAACCGTGGGGCAACCCACGGTTTTTTCAGTATTGACATTTTGATAGAGTGATGTTATATTTATGTTATAAACAAATTATTATAACATTTGGAGAACAGCTATGAACAGTATTCGTCAATCTCTTATACGGGAATTCATTGAAAAGAACCATGTTGTAAGCATTAAGGAATTGCAGGCACTTTGTCCGGATGTTTCACTAATGACGATACACCGAGATCTGGATGTGCTGGCACAAAGCGGCATCATTGTTAAGATCCGCGGTGGCGCGCGTTCGGTTCGGCATACCGGCGATTTGGGCTATGATATCCGACTGCAGGAAAATGTGGCTGCTAAAATGGCTATGGCGCATAAAGCGCTGGAATTGATTCAGCCGGGCAGTACGGTATTTTTAGATGCAAGCACCACAAATTTGATGCTTGCTCGGATTTTGCCGGACATCAATTTGAATATTTTTACCACAGGACCGAATATTGCAATTGAGCTGTGCCGACTTCATAATCCCAATATTACCCTTTGCTGCGGAACAATGAATCGCAAAAACATGGCTCTTTCCGGTCAAAACACATTAGAAATGCTGAATGAAATCAATCTTGATCTAGCGTTTATCGGCGTGTCCGGTTGCAGTGCAGAGGCTGGCTTTACCTGTGGCACGGAAAGCGATAAGTTGATTAAGAGATTGGTAATTCACAAGGCGCGCACCAGCGTTGTGATGTGTGACCAGTCTAAATTCAGCAGAATTATGCCATATACCTTTGCAAGGTTTGAGGATGTACGATACTTAATTAGCGATGCCCCTGTGCCGCAAACAGTTGCCCGCGCTGCGCAAACTGCCGGTGTGGAATTGCTGTAATAAACCAATTAAATGCAGATTATTCTCTCAATGGCGTGAATTTTCTATTGACGGGAATGTTATATAATGTTATAAATAACACATAGTAACAATTTAAAGGAGGAACTACACATATGGCAACCGCTGTAATTATGCCGAAAGCAGGCATTACCGTGGAAAGCTGCATCATCGGTGAGTGGCAAAAGAAGGTTGGCGATCAGGTTAAGCTGGGCGACATTCTGTTTACCTATGAGACTGATAAGGCGAGCTTTGAATGTGAATCTACTGCCGAGGGCGAACTGCTGGAGATTTTCTTTGATGAGGGCGACGAGGTGCCTTGTCTTGTGAACGTCTGTGCTATTGGAGTGAAGGGTGAGGATTGCTCTGCTCTAAAAGGAGGCAGTGCCGCTGATGCTCCTGCTGCAGCACCTGCTTCTGCCGCTGCTGCACCTGCAACATCTACGCCTGCCACTGTTGCCTGCAACACTAAGGCTCAGGCTGTGATTATGCCCAAGGCCGGCATTACCGTAGAAAGCTGCATCATCGGTGAGTGGATGAAGCAAATTGGTGACGAAATCAAAATTGGCGATGTTCTATTTACATATGAAACCGACAAGGCTTCTTTTGAATGTGAATCTACCGCTGAGGGCGAGCTGTTGGCAATCTTCTTTGAAGAGGGCGACGAGGTTCCTTGTATGGAAAACGTTTGTGCTGTCGGTCCTAAGGGTGAGCCCACGGATTGTCTAAAGCCCGGCGCAGCTCCTGCGGTTGTGGAGGCTGCTCCTGTTGCTGAAGCTGCCGCTGCCCCCGTTGAGGCTTCTGCTGCAGTCGCTGTGGAAGGTGCTCCCGTGTCTCCCAGAGCAGCAAAGCTTGCTAAGGCACACGGTGTTGATGCGTCTATGGCAGTTGGTACAGGCCCCAATGGCCGCATTATCGAGCGTGATGTTCAGGAACTGATCGCAAAGGGCGTTCCTGCAAAGACCTGCGCCTGCACCTGCAACGGTCCTGAGTTTGAGGATGTGAAGTTCAGCGGTATTCGCCGTGCTATTTCCAAGTCCATGCACACTTCCTTGTCTACCATGGCTCAGCTGACCCACAATACTTCCTTTGACGCAACTGCAATCCTTAACTACCGCAAGGTGTTGAAGGCTGCCGGTGGCGAGTATGCTGGCATTACCATTGGCGATTTGATTCTCTATGCGGTTTCCCGCACCTTGCTGAATCACCCCGATTTGAACGCCAACATGCTGGATGATAATTCCATCCGCCGTTTCAACCATGTCAATTTGGGTGTTGCGGTTGATACTCCTCGCGGATTGATGGTTCCCACCATTTTCCATGCCGATGAGATGAGCTTGCTGGAGATTTCCAAGGCTGTTAAGGAATTGGCTGCTGAGTGCCGCGACGGCGCTATTAATCCAGACAAGTTGTCCGGAGGCAGCTTTACTGTTTCCAATTTGGGTAATATGGGCGTTGAAAGCTTCACTCCTGTTATCAATCCCCCACAGACCGGTATTTTGGGCGTTTGCGGTACTATCGACCGCGTTCGCAAGGGTGCGGATGGCACTATCGAGATTTATCCTGCTATGGGTCTGAGCTTGACTTATGACCACCGCGCTGTGGACGGAACTCCCGCCGCACGCTTCCAGCAGGAGCTGGGCAAGAACCTTGAGCAGTTCACCACACTGCTGGCGAAGTAAGGAGGAATAGACAATGCCTAAGAGTTTATTTGTTGACCCTTCCGAGGTCAGAGCACCCGGCAAGGTTACATTTAAGGATATCCCCGTGAACCAGTACAATAAGACAATTAAGGAAGAACTGGATTCCGGAAAGTTTACAAAAGAAGATTTGATTCGCATTTTCCGCGATATGACCGTTTTGCGTGAGTTTGAGACCATGCTGAACCTGATTAAGACACAGGGTAGCTACAATGGCATCGACCACACCTATCCCGGTCCTGCGCACTTATCCACCGGTCAGGAGTCTGCCTGTGTTGGTCAGGCATACCTGCTGGACGAGAACGACTTTGCGTTCGGATCACACCGCTCCCACTCTGAAATTTTGGCAAAGGCTCTGTCAACCATCAACAAGATGAGCGATGAGCAGTTGATGAACGTTATGGAGAACTTCTTGGATGGCAAGTGTCTTCGTGCCACCCAGAAATTGGGCGAAACCAAGGACGTTAAGGAGCTGGCTATTCGCTTTATTCTTTACGGAACACTGGCAGAAATTTTTGCCCGTGAGACCGGTTTCCACATGGGTATGGGCGGCTCTATGCACGCATTCTTCCTGCCTTTCGGCATTTATCCTAATAACGCCATCGTTGGTGGCTCCGGTACCATTTCCACCGGTGCTGCCCTTTACAAGAAGGTTAACAACAAAAAGGGCATCTGCATTTGTAACATTGGCGATGCATCCATGGCTCGTGGCCCTGTTTGGGAAGCACTGAACTTCTCGGCTATGGACCAGTACAAGACATTGTGGGAGAGCCACAATGACGGCATGCCCATCCTGTATAATATCTTCAACAACTCCTATGGTATGGGCGACCAAACCCGTGGTGAGACCATGGGTCAGGGCTGTATGTCCCGTATCGCTTCCGGTGTCAGCCCCACACAGTTCCATGCAGAAACTGTTGACGGCTTTAACCCCTTGGCAGTGATTGATGCCATGGAGCGCAAGATGGAGCTGTTGTGCAATGGTCAGGGCCCTGTAATGCTGGAAACACTTACTTATCGTTTCTCCGGTCACTCTGTTTCTGACCAGAATGCTTACCGCACCAAGGAAGAAATTGACGCCTGGAAAGAGGTTGACCCCATTGTTACCTATCCTGCAAAGCTGATTGAGGCAGGTGTTATGACACAGGATGAGGTTGACGCGATTTTGAAGGAAACCTCCGACCGCATGACTATGATTTGCAAGTATGCTGCTGACCCTGAGTTCAGCCCATACTGCGACTTCGTAAAAGACCCTGCTGTTGTGGAGCGCCTGATGTACTCCAACCAAAAGGTTGAGAAACTGGATGATCGTGAGCCTGAGTTTACAGTTCCCAAGGAAGAGGCTGAGGGCTATAAGAAGATTAAGGCGAAGGAGCGCAGCCCCATTGGTGCAGACGGCAAGCCTGTCTCCAAGATGAAGCTGTATAACCTGCGTGACGGTCTTTCTGAGGTTATTTGGGATCGCTTCTATGAAGACCCCACCATGATCGCCTACGGCGAAGACTGCCGTGACTGGGGCGGTGCATTTGCCGTGTACCGTGGTATGATGGACGCACTTCCGCATAGCCGTTTGTTTAACTCTCCTCTGGCTGAGGGTGCGATTGTGGGTACTGCAGTTGGCTACGCCCTGTCTGGCGGCCGTGCATTGGTAGAACTGATGTATGCGGACTTTATTGGCTGTGCAGGCGACGAAATCTTTAACCAGATGTCTAAGTGGCAGGCCATGTCCGCCGGCATTTTGAAGATGCCTTTGGTGCTGCGTGTTTCCGTTGGTTCTAAATACGGCGCTCAGCACTCTCAGGACTGGACCGCATTGTGTGCACACATTCCCGGCCTAAAGGTTTGCTTCCCCGCAACACCTTGGGAAGCAAAGGGCTTGATGGAAACCGCTTTGAAGGGTACAGACCCCGTTGTATTCTTTGAATCTCAGAGAATCTATGATGTGGGCGAGCAGTTCCACGAGGGCGGCGTGCCTGCTGAGCGCTACGAAATTGAAATCGGCGATACCAACAAGATTCGTGACGGTAAGGATATTACCATCTTGACCATCGGCGCAGCCCTTTATCGCGCAGTAGATGCTGCAAAGCAGCTGTCGGAGAAGTATGGTATGGAGGCCGATATCATCAATATTCACTCCTTGGTACCGTTGGATTACACTAAGATTTTGGAATCTGTCCGTAAGACCGGTAAGGTTCTGCTGGTTTCCGATGCTTGTGCCCGTGGTAGCTTCTTGAATGATGTCGCTAAGACAATCACCGACCTGTGCTTCGATGATTTGGATGCACCTCCTGTTGTGGTTGGCGCTAAGAACTGGATTACTCCTCCTTTCGAGTTTGACGAATTCTTCTTCCCGCAGGCTGACTGGATTTTGGATACCATTCACGAGAAACTGGTTCCTCTGGTAGGTTATACTGCTGAAAAGAATTCCTGCGACGAGGCAGAGACGATTCGCCGCGCGAAGGCTGGCGTGTAACTGAATTTTATATGGGCGTGCTGCTATAGGTGGCACGCCCATTTCGTTATATTTTTTAAGGAAAAAGGTAAAAATAAGTGAAAAAAGTACTTGATTTTTCCAAAATAGCATGGTATAATCCTTCAGTCTGAAATCAAGGTGCGTCCTCTGCGGGCATTTGCGCCGTACGAACGCCTAATAATTAAGGAGGACAAAATTATGGATCTGGTTAAGGCTCTGAATAGCCAATACATGAAAGAGGAGTTGCCTGAGGTTCAGGTAGGCGACACTGTTCGTGTACACGTACTCATCAAGGAAGGCTCTCGTGAGCGTGTTCAGGTATTCGAAGGTACTGTTATTGCAAAGAAGCATGGCGGTATTTCCGAGGCAATCACTGTTCGCCGCATCACCTATGGTGTTGGCTGCGAGAAAGTTTTCCCCCTGCATGCTCCCCACATCGTTAAGATTGAGACCGTCCGCAAGGGTAAGGTTCGTCGTGCAAAGCTGTACTATCTGCGTGACCGCTTTGGCAAGGCTGCTAAGGTTAAAGAGAAAGTTTAACGGAAAAACAGAAAAAAAGAGGGCTTGCCCTCTTTTTTTTTGCGTAATTTTGGTTTATAATCAAAATAAATTGACGGTTTGTTTAAATTTGCAAGGGAAGATATGGTTTGGAGTGATATTGATGGATGAACAGAATCAATTTAGGCAAAATGACTTAAACGATCGGAAACCAAAAAATTGTATATATCGAAGATCCGGCAAATATTGCAAGAAAAAGGACAGTGCACCAATTTCCTGGCAAACAAGTCTATTGCAATATCTCCATGATTTAACGCACCTGCTTGCTGTGATTGTTATTGCGTTTTTGCTTTTGTTCCGTGTTGTTGTTGTTTCCGGAACTTCTATGAATAACACATTAATGGATGGGGACTATTTATTGCTTTTGGGCGATGTGCTATATCAAAATCCTAAGTGTGGAGACATTATTGTTGCCAGCAAAAGTAACTTTGATAATGGCTCTCCCATTGTGAAGCGTGTTATTGCAACGGAAGGGCAGTGGGTCGATATCGATTTTAGCCAAGGAATTGTATATGTAGATGGCAAGGCTTTAGACGAACCCTACACCAAAACACTTACGACAAACTTTGAGGGAGTAACCTTCCCACTGGAGGTAACAGAGGGATGCATTTTCGTGCTTGGTGACAACAGAGATAATTCCAAGGACAGCCGGCATCCGGATATTGGCCTGATTGATAAAAGGGAAGTGCTGGGAAAGGTCATTTTCCTGTTGATGCCCGGTACGAATAAAGGTAGTGTTTCTGCAGATTTTTCAAGAATCGGAGTGGTAGATTGATGTCGGACCAAATGAATATACAGTGGTATCCGGGGCACATGACCAAAACCCGCCGTCAAATTGAGGCGGATTTAAAGCAGGTTGATGCACTCTGTGAGATTGTGGATGCCAGAATTCCTTTTTCCAGCCGCAATCCGGATATTGATGCCATTTGTGGCGATAAGCCAAGAATCATGATCTTGAACAGAATGGATTTGGCAGATCCGGAGGCAACTAAGCGCTGGGCAGAATACTTTCGCAAAAAAAATATGGCAGTAGTGATAACGGATTGCAAAAGCAGAAAAGGTATCAGTGAATTTCAGCCTGCAGTGCGTCAGGTTTTGCGCGAGAAAATTGCACGCAACGCTGCTCGTGGAATGAATAAGCCACTAAGAGTCATGATTGTGGGCATCCCCAACGTTGGCAAATCTACACTGATTAACCAAATTTCCGGCAGAAAAGGCGCGAAGGCGGAAAACAGACCCGGCGTCACTCGAGGGAAACAGTGGGTTACAGTTGGAAACGGTTTACTTTTGCTGGATACGCCGGGTATTTTATGGCCCAAATTTGAAGATCCCAATGTAGGTATGATGCTTGCTTATACCGGTGCTGTTAAGGACGGCATTTTAGATGTTGAAGAGCTTGCTTGTAACTTGTTCCGACTGTTGCATTTGCGCTATCCACAGGCGTTAAAAGAACGCTATGGTATTGATGTGCAGGAGGATATTCCCGGCTACGAACTGCTGCAGATGGCTGGCAAGCGCAGAGGCTTTTTAATGTCCGGTGGTGAGATAAACACAGAACGGATGGCGAAGGTTTTACTTGAGGAATATCGCAACGGTAAGCTTGGCCGTTTTACGCTGGAGGAGCCGGAGGTTTTCCAATGACACAGAAAGATATGTGGCAAATTGAAAATGATCTTTATGCCAATGGTTATACCTGCATTTGCGGTGTGGATGAAGCGGGTAGAGGCCCACTTGCCGGACCGGTTTGTGCTGCGGCGGTAATTTTACCACCACATTTGGAAATTCCCGGCTTGGATGACAGCAAAAAGCTGACAGATAAGCGTCGCCGTGAATTGATGCCCATTATCAAAGAGCAAGCCATAGCTTATGGAATCGGAATGGCTAGCCACACAGAGATTGATGAAATGAATATATTGCAAGCGACATTTCTGGCTATGGAGCGTGCGCTATCCCAGCTTGCTGGAAAAGCGGATATTGCGTTGATTGACGGGAACCGGCAAAAAGAGTTTGGCTTGCCTGTTCAGACAATCGTGAAAGGGGATAGCCTAAGTGCAAATATTGCTGCTGCTTCTGTACTTGCAAAAGTAACCCGTGACGACTATATGGAAGCCATGGCAGCACAATACCCCCAATATGGCTTTGAAATTCACAAGGGTTATGGCACAAAGGCACACTACGATGCTCTGCGTACATATGGACATTGCCAAATTCACCGCATGAGCTTTTTGAAGAAATTTTATGGCGAAAAATAAATTAACGGGTGCATGGGGTGAGGCAACAGCTGCTGCATTTTTGCGCCGTAAGCACTATAAGATTTTGGCAGTGGGATATAGCTGCCGATTTGGAGAAATTGATATAATCGCACAAAACCGCAAATATTTAGCATTTGTGGAGGTAAAACTGCGAAAAAACGCTGATTTTGCACCTGCAAGGGAGTATGTTGACCGTTTTAAGCAGGATCGCATTCGTATAACGGCATCTATGTATTTATCGCAAAACCCTACAAAATTGCAGCCCCGTTTTGATGTGATTGAAATTTATGCACCTAACGGCAGTGAAACACAAAACCCTAAAATTGACCATTTGGAGGACGCCTTTCAATGAGCTTTCCCGTATTTGATTTACACTGCGATACCGCGCTTGCCCTGCTGGGTAAAAGCATGCGGGAAGCAGGCAGTCTGCGGAACAATCCGTATCATGTGGATTTGGATAGAGCCGGTCAGCTTGCAGGTTATGCACAGTGCTTTGCATGCTTTACAACACCGGCGATGGAGGAATGGTATCGCCTTCCTGTTTCTGAGATTTTTGAACGGGAAATGGTTTCGGTGCTACGCGAGGTGGAAAAGAATAAGGACATTATTCACCTTGCCTATACGGATAAGGATGTTATCCAAAATCAGCGCGATGGAAAAATGTCTGCGATTTTGTCCATAGAAGGACCGTGCGGGTTTGATTGCGATGTGGCACTTTTGCAGGATTTGTATCAGCTTGGTTTTCGCATGAGTACCCTGAGCTGGAACGAGAAAAATGTGTTAACCGGCTCCCATGTGACTGGCGGTGGTTTAACACAGCAAGGAAGGGAATATGTAAAAGAGGCGCAAAGGCTTGGTATAATTGTGGATGTCAGCCATATTAGTGATGAAGCCTTTTGGGATATCATGGAAATCACGCAGAAACCAATTGTTGCAAGCCATTCTAACTCTCGTAAAGTATGCGATGTCAGTCGAAATTTAACAGATGATATGTTCCGCGCGATTTGCCAGACCGGCGGTGTTGCCGGATTTAATCAATATCCGGAATTTATTGGAGATGCGACGCTGGACACTGCTTGTAAGCACATTTTACATTTCCTGGAGCTTGACCCGGATGGTGAGCATATTGCTCTTGGCGGTGATTTAGACGGTTGCGAATGCTTACCCGATGGGTTTGAGGGCGTACAAAGCTATCCGCTTTTTGCGCAATGCTTAATGCAACGAGGCGTGGATGAAAAACTGATTCAAAAGATTTTTTGGGATAATGCGTTAGGAGTGATGCGAGTATGTTGTATGTAACCACAAAAAGTAGCTTCTATTCTGAGACTGCCCCAAAGGCGTTACAGTCTGACAGAGGTGGCGACGGTGGATTGTATGTACCGTTTCAAATGCCCAGCTTTACAGCTGCGCAGCTGGACAGCTTGCTGGCAAAGCCCTTTACGGAGGCTGTGGCAGACATTCTCAATGTATTTTTTGCTTGCCGTTTAACCGGAGCGGATGTTGAAACAGCCATAGGACAAATCCCGCTGAAGTTGGTTGCCATGAATCATCGCATCATCATTGCGCAGGCTTGGAGAAATGCGGAAAATGAATATGCCCAAATTCAGAATGAGTTGGCGTTTTTAGTATGTGAACGCCTTGGCGCGCCGAAAGTAATCACTTCTTGGCTTGCAATTGCTGTCCGCGTTGCAGTGCTGTTTGGAACATTTGGGGAGCTAATTCGCCAGGGTGTATTTTCCACTGAGGAAAAAATAGACGTGTGCGTGCCCACCGGTGATTTCTCTGCCGGATTCTCCTTTTGGCTTTGCAGGAGCTTTGGCCTACCGATTGCCAACATCATCTGCAGCTGCAATGAGAACAGCTCTGCGTGGGATCTGTTCCATCAAGGGCAGCTGTATACCAATGCAACCTTAGTGCATACCACAACGCCTTTGTGTGATGTTGTGGTTCCGGTGGAATTTGAAAGACTGGTTCATGCTGTCTTGGGTGCAGATGAGGCGGATGCGTATACCCGGGCAGTAACCCAGGGACAAATATACAGGCCGTCTGAGGAAAAGGCACTTGCACTGAGAAGCGGTATGTTTTCTGCAGTTGTTAGCCGCTCTCGATTAGATGCTCTTATTTCCAGCGTGTACCGTACCAATTCTTATATCTTAGGAACCTATACAGCGCTTGCCTATGGTGGCTTGATGGATTATCGTGCTAAGACAGGGGAGAGCAGAACAACCTTGCTTTTTGCAGAGCGCAGTCCGATTTGTGATGCACAAATTGTCGCGGAGGCAATGCAGATTCCGGTGTTTGCACTCCGTGCGAAACTGAATAAAGAGTAAGGAGGTAGTCATGGCACTTTACGCGATGGGCGACCTGCATTTGTCCATCGGTGTGGATAAGCCAATGGACATATTCGGCGGGGTATGGACCGGATATCTGGAAAAGCTAAAAGAGGGTTTTTCCATCCTAAAGCCGGAGGATACATTGGTTCTGTTGGGCGATTTGAGCTGGGCGCTGGACCTGCAGCATGCAACGGCAGATTTTGCGTGGATAAACCAGATTCCCGGCAGGAAAATTATTTTGAAGGGCAACCATGATTACTGGTGGAGCACAGCTGCAAAGTTTGAAAAATTTTGCAAAGATAACGGATTTATAAATCAATTTATCCTTAATAACAACCACTATATCTATGAAGACATTGCCTTATGCGGAACGCGGGGATGGTTCTATACAGAGAATAAAACCGATGAACAGGACGAAAAGGTGTTCCGCAGAGAACTTTGCCGATTAGAGGCATCCTTAAAATCCGCCGGCGAACGACAAAAGATTGTATTTTTGCATTATCCACCCAAATATAAAGGCTATGAATGTTGCGAAATTTTGGAGCTTTTGCAACGTTATGGGGTACAGCGATGCTTTTACGGTCATCTACACGGTGCCAGCCATGGATTGGCAATGGAGGGAGTTTGGGATGGAATCGAGTATCGCCTTGTTTCAGCGGATAAGTTAAATTTTCATCCATACAGGGTACTTCCGTAAAAAAGGACTGCTGATTTTGCAGTCCTTTTTTAAAAAATCAACTTAAATCGCGATTTTAAGAAAAAATTTTCAAGAAAAGGGTGGACTTTTCTTGTGTTCTTTGATAAAATACTACGGCTGAAATAGAAAAGAAAATGGCGGCGTTATGCGGCTGATTATTTGGGAGGATACAATTCATGAACGTAAAGAGCGTAGAAAGAAACGGCAACGAGACCAAAATCGTTGTAGAAATCGACAAGGAAATGATGGAATCCGGCGTGCAGAAGGCCTATCTGAAGGCACGCAAGAATATTCAAATTCCCGGCTTCCGTAAGGGCAAGGCTCCCCGTTTTTTGATTGAAAAAATGTACGGCGCCCATGTTTTTTATGAGGACGGCCTGGAGGAAATTTTTCCCGAGGTTTACAAGGCAGCTGTTCTGGATCAGGATGTGAAGGCAATCGGCCGACCCAACCTGACGGATATGGACATTGCTGAGGATGGCTCTGTTACTTTGACTTTGACCACTGAGGTTTACCCTGAAGTTACCCTGGGCGAGTATAAAGGCGTTGAGGTAGAAAAGGCTGAAGCAACCGTTACTGATGAGCAGGTTCAAGCTGAGCTGGACCGCATGGCACAAAATGTCGCCTCTACAGAGACTGTAGAGCGTGCTGCCGAGATGGGTGACACTGCCAATATCGACTTTGAGGGCTTTTTGGATGGCACTCCCTTTGACGGCGGCAAGGGCGAAGCTTTTGATCTGAAGCTGGGCTCCAATTCCTTTGTTCCCGGCTTTGAGGAGCAGGTTGTGGGCATGAGCACTGGCGAGGAAAAGGATATCGACATTACCTTCCCTGAGGATTACCATGCGGAGCTGGCTGGCAAGGCTGTTGTGTTCCATGTTAAGTGCAACAAGGTAACTGTAATGAATGTTCCTGCGCTGGACGATGAGTTTGCTAAGGATGTATCTGAGTTTGATACGCTTGAAGAGCTGAAGAAGGATATTTACAACAAGGCGCTTGAAAATGCACAGAAGCAGATTGACAATGCTTTTGAGCAGGCTTGCGTAGACGCAGTTGCTGAAAAGACTACTGTGGATATGCCTAAGGCACTGGTTGAAGCTGAGTTGGATAATCAGATGGAGCGTTTTGCATATCAGCTGCAGATGAGTGGTTATAGTGTAGAGCAGTATGCAAAAATGATGGGCGGTGATTTAAATACCATGCGCAATGCTTTCCGTCCTGCTGCAGAAAAACAGGCTAAGGCGAATGTGACCTTAGAAAAGATTATCGAGGTTGAGGGCATAACTGTTACAGATGAGGACGTTGAGGCAGAATTTGCTGCCTTGGCTGAACAGTATAGCATGGAACTGGATAAGATTAAGGACATGGTTCCGGCAGAGGAAATTCAAACCAGCTTGAAGACACGCAAGGCTGTAAAGGTAATTGTGGAAAATGCAGTTGCAGTTGCACCAAAGGCTGAGAAAAAGACAGAAAAGAAGCCCAGAAAGAAGACCACTAAGAAGACTGAGGTAAAAGAAGAAGTAAAGACCGAGGAATAACTTTCTTTAACGATGGTTAGAATGTTGCAGACCCATGAAAGGAGACATGACCATGAGTTTAGTACCATATGTTGTTGAGCAGACCAGCCGTGGCGAGCGTAGCTATGACATTTTTTCCCGTTTGCTGAATGACCGCATTATCTTCTTATCGGAAGAAGTCAATGACACCACCGCATCTTTGGTGGTTGCCCAGCTTCTATACTTGGAGGCGCAAGACCCGGATAAGGATATTCAGTTTTATATCAACAGCCCTGGTGGAAGTGTTACTGCCGGAATGGCGATCTATGACACCATGCAGTACATTAAGTGCGATGTTGCTACCATATGCGTTGGTATGGCAGCTTCCATGGGCGCATTTTTGCTCAGCGCAGGCACAAAGGGTAAGCGCCTGGCTTTGCCCAATGCGGAGATTATGATTCACCAACCCAGTGCTGGCACACAAGGTCAAATAACCGACATGGCAATCCACATGAAGCGTCTGCAAACCATTAAGGAACGTATGAATCGGATTCTTTCTGAGAATACGGGCAAGCCCTTAGAGGAAGTAACGGCTGCTTGTGAGAGAGATAATTTTATGACTGCCCAAGAAGCAGCGGAATTTGGCATTATTGACCGCGTGCTTGACCACCACTAATATTCGAAAGGCGGGACCTGGTTCATGGCTAAAAATGTAGACCAGCCGATTCGCTGCAGCTTCTGCGGAAAGCGGGAGAACCAGATAGAGCGGCTGATTGCCGGTCCGGGGGTGTATATCTGCAGCGATTGCGTGCAAGCTTGCAGTGGATTACTGCAAGAGGATATTCAGTTCGACCGTCGAGGGAAGCTCCGTACGCCGGAGCGCCTACCCACACCCATGGAAATGAAATCATTCATGGATAGTTATATTATTGGGCAGGAAGATGCAAAGATTGCTCTGTCCGTAGCGGTATATAATCATTATAAACGCGTTTATTTGGCGGTAGATTCCGATGTGGAGCTGCAAAAAAGCAATATACTGCTAATCGGACCTACAGGAAGTGGTAAAACGCTATTTGCGCAGACCCTTGCAAAAATCTTAAATGTGCCGTTTGCAATTGCGGATGCAACTACATTGACTGAAGCCGGCTATGTAGGCGACGATGTGGAAAATATTTTGCTTCGCTTGCTGCAAGCAGCTGATTTTGATGTAGAGCTTGCAGAGCATGGCATTATTTATATTGACGAAATGGATAAAATCGCACGCAAGAGTGAGAACACATCCATTACGAGAGATGTTTCCGGTGAAGGTGTTCAGCAAGCGTTGCTAAAAATTTTGGAGGGAACAGTTGCTAGTGTTCCTCCCCAGGGCGGCAGAAAACATCCCCAGCAGGAAATGATTCAAATTGATACATCGAATATCTTGTTTATTTGTGGTGGAGCATTTGATGGTCTTGATAAGATTATTGAAGCAAGAACCGACCGCAGTGCCATCGGTTTTGATGCACCGGTGCAAAGCAAAACGAAACGGGATGTTGGTAAGCTTTTGTCTCAGGTAGAGCCCCACGATTTGCTGAAGTTCGGTATTATACCGGAATTGGTTGGTCGTATGCCGGTAATCACTTGCCTGCAAAGCCTTACAAAGGAAGATTTGGTTCGCATACTTGCGGAACCGAAGAATGCATTGACCCGTCAATATGAAAAACTTCTTTCGCTGGATAATGTTCAATTGGAGATTCAAGAGGATGCCTTGTATGCGGTTGCACAAAAAGCGTTGGACCGGCAAATTGGTGCCAGAGGCTTGCGTGCTGTTATGGAAGGCGTCATGACTAAGATCATGTTTGTTATCCCATCTGACCTATCCATTCAGAAGGTAATCATCACTGCCGATGCTATTACCGGCGGTGAACCCATTATTCTGCGTGACCCGTCAAAACCGCGGTTAAAAGCAGGTGTAAAATGACAACATTACGGAAGGGGGTAAGTATACCCCCTTCTTTGCACAGTTTCCTAAGAAGGAGATTCCTATGAGTGAGATTTTAAAATTGGGGAATATGCCAATTTTGGCGCTACGCGGGTTGGCTATATTTCCAGAGCAGACTGTCCATTTTGAAGTTGGCAGAGAAAAATCGGTTCGCGCGCTGGATGAGGCTATGAAGGCGGACCAAACCTTGCTGCTGATTCCGCAAAAGGACATATCTGTTGACGATCCTGGATTATCCGACCTGTATCCAATGGGTGCGGTTGCAAAAATCAAGCAGGTCCTGCGCGGTCATGGCGATACCATCCGCGTATTGGTCACCGGCTTATATCGCGCACGTATTGATACATTAGATAAAACGAGCCCCTACCTTTTTGGCAGAGTATCCTCTGTTGCGGATTTGGAAATTGCAGATAATCTGCGCGGGCAGGCACTTCGCCGAGAGGCAATTGCACTGTATGCTAAGTATTTGGAGGTTTCTGAATTTCCGGCGCAATCGGTACAGCTTAAAATGCTTTCCAGTAAGTATTCCGGTTTTGTTGCGGACAGCATAGCACAGCATTCTGCGATTGATTATTCCGACAAGGTAGCAATGCTTTGTCAATTGAATCCGGTGCGTCGATTGGAATTTGCGATCAAGATGCTCCGCAAGGAAATTGAAATGCTTCGAATGGAACGGAGCATTCAAGAGCGTACAAAGTTCCATTTAGACCAACAGCAAAAGGATTATTATTTGCGTGAACAGATGAAGGTTATCCGGGAAGAACTGGGTGATGACGAGGAATCGGAGTTTTATGCTTATGAGCAAAATATTCGCAGCTTGAAGCTTCCGAAAGAGAGTGAAGAAAAGCTGTTAAAGGATGTAGATAGGCTGCGCAAGCAATCCTTTGGATCTGCGGAGGCATCGGTATTGCGCAACTATCTTGACACCGTTCTGGAGCTTCCATGGAACAAGAAAACCAAGGAACGTATTCGTGTGGACGTTGCTTCTAAAATGCTGGAGCGTGACCACTATGGGCTTGAGAAGGTGAAGGAACGGATTCTGCAAAGCATTGCCGTTCGGCAAATGGTTCCGGATATGCCGCCACAGATTATTTGCTTGGTGGGTCCTCCCGGCGTTGGTAAAACCTCTATTGCCTATTCTATTGCAAAAAGCCTGAATAGAAATATGGCGCGTATTTCGTTGGGCGGCGTACGGGATGAGGCAGATATCCGCGGACACAGAAAGACCTATGTAGGTGCGATGCCCGGCAGAATTGTGACGGCATTGATTCAAGCCGGATCTTCTAATGCGTTGATTTTATTGGATGAAATTGACAAAATGGGAAGTGATTATCGCGGTGACCCCAGTGCTGCTCTGCTTGAGGTGTTAGATGGTGAACAAAACGGAAGCTATCGCGACCATTATTTGGAAATCCCGTATGATTTGTCCGATGTTATGTTTATTACAACGGCAAACACTTTAGACACCATACCCAGACCCTTGCTGGATCGTATGGAGGTTATCGAGCTGGGCTCTTATACCGATGAAGAAAAGCTTATGATTGCGAAAAATCATTTATTGCCCAAGCAGATGAAAAAACATGGTCTGGGTAAGAGTCAGCTTCGTGTTTCGGACGATGCAATTCGGGAGGTTATCCGTTGCTATACCAGAGAATCCGGTGTCCGGAAATTGGAGCGCTGTTTCGGCGAAATCTGCCGCAAGGTGGATATGGAATTGGTGAAAGGGGAATGCAAGCGCTTTTGCATTACCGGCAGCAATATTCAGGATTATTTGGGAATACGGAAGTATTTGCCGGACCGTTTGCCGGGAAATGATCAAGTTGGTTTAGTAACCGGCTTGGCGTGGACCAGTGTTGGCGGGGAAGTGCTGGAGGTTGAGGTTGCCGTCATGGATGGCTCGGGCAAGCTGGAGCTAACCGGCAATCTTGGCGATGTTATGAAGGAATCTGCCCATGCGGCGTTGAGTTATATCCGATCCAATGCTAAAAAATTGGGTGTTAGCGAGGATTTTTACAAAACAAAGGACATCCATGTGCATTTTCCGGAAGGTGCTGTTCCCAAGGATGGACCCTCGGCGGGCGTAACTGTTTGTACTGCGATGGTCTCTGCACTAACCGGCATAACGGTGCGCAGTGACGTTGCCATGACCGGCGAAATCTCCATACGCGGCAGAGTACTACCCATCGGTGGACTGAAGGAAAAGACAATGGCGGCAATGCGACAAGGCATACGAACGGTTATTATTCCAAAGGATAACGAACGGGATTTAAACGATATTGACCGCACAGTTCGAAATTGCCTGAATTTTGTGACTGCTGAAACGATAGATACGGTGTTGCATACGGCGTTGAACTGGCATACGCAAGAGGTTATGTCGGAGATTTTGCACACGATTCCAGAGGATGTGAAAGGGAAGTCCAGAAATGCAGGGCTTCGCCAGTGAGGTGCTTATGAATTTTCAAAAGGTTGAATTTCTAATATCAGCGGCCTCTGTTCGTGACTTCCCAAGCAATCGCTTGCCTGAAATTGCCTTTGCCGGAAAATCCAACGTAGGCAAATCCTCGGTAATCAATCGTCTCCTACAACGAAAGAATTTTGCAAGAGTGGGTGAAAAACCCGGTAAAACCATTCACGTAAATTACTTTACCATTGATAATAAGTGCTATCTTGTTGATTTGCCGGGATATGGATACGCAAAGGTTTCTCAGGAGGAAAAGAAACGCTGGGGCAAGCTGATGGAGGACTATTTTGCGGCACAGCGGATTGATTTGGGTGTGATGATTGTGGATTGCCGGCATGCGCCCACTAATAATGACATTACCATGGCAAGGTGGTTTATTGACAGTGGATGCCCATTTGTGGTAGTTGCTAATAAGCTGGACAAAGTAAGGAAAAGCCAGATTGAAGGCAATCTGGCTGTTATCCGTAGGGACTTAGAATTACCTGAAAACTGTCTGATTATTCCATTTTCCGCAGAAAAAGGTGACGGCCGTGAAAGCCTGGTAAGGTGCATTTTGGATGCAGTGAATCTCTGAGACTCTAAGTGCAGGATTTTTAGCAAATATTCAGTAATGTATATACAAATGCCAGCCTTGACACATTTGTCGAGGCTGGCGTTATATGTTAACAGTAAATGTTATTCAATTGTTTCCTTAGCTTGCTTTAGTGCGGTTGCCAGTTGGTCAGGGCAGGAGGTAGACTTACTGCCACAGCAGGTGCCTTCCAGACGCGCGATAACCTCGTTGACATCCATACCGTTTACCAATGCGCCAATGCCTTTCAGGTTGCCGTTGCAACCACCGATGAATTCCACATTGCTTAGTTTTCCGTCTTCAATTTCAAAATGTATTTCCCGAGAGCAGGTGCCTTTTGTTTGATAAGTAAATTGCATTTTGTGAATTCCTTTCATACTGTATTTTATTAACACAAGGATGCGTAATATAGAATGTTTACTGTTATTATACGTTAGAGCTTGTAAAATTTCAAGACACAATTCAATTGACTTTTTGCCAACTTAAAAGTGCACGATTAATTTCTGCAGTATTTGAGAATTTTAACGTATGTCTTACAATTTATTGACAAAACAGTACAAATGTTATATTATGAATAAGCCGTAATTTGGTAGAACTTTATCACATTATGAAAAGTGAGAATGATTATGACAATAGATGAAAAGTTGCAACAGGTCTGCGAAGGTTTCTGCATTTTTGATACCTATGTTGGACATGAGGTTATTCAGGTCGGCAATGTGAATAAAACATATCAGGTGAAATTCCGTTTGGCTGATGGCAGTTTAAAATCTTATTTGGTGCAAAATGTTAATACCTATGTTTTTAAGAATCCTGTTTACGTTATGGAAAATATCGACAAGGTTACTGAGCATATTCGCGCCAAATGTCCCTCACGGACGACGTTGCATTTCCATCATACAAAAGATAGAAAAACCTATATCATCGATGGTGATAATTTCTGGCGCATGACAAACTTTATTCCATCTATGACTTACAATGTAGTGCAGGATTTGGAGATTATACGCAACGCAGGCCTTGCTTTCGGTGAATTCCAAATTCAGCTATCGGATTTTGCGTCCGATCAACTGCATGAGACGATTCCGGATTTTCATAATACCCGTAAGCGCTTTGAGAATTTAGAGAAAACCATTGTGTCTGACCCCTGCGGAAAGGTGTCTCAGGTTGCCGAGGAGATTGCGTACTTACGCTCTGTCTGCGACAAAGCGTGCAAGCTTACAGATATGCAGCTGGCCGGCGAACTTCCGATCCGCGTTACCCACAATGATACCAAAATTAATAATGTTCTGTTTGACCCTGTTGGCAAGGAACCGCTCGTCGTTGTGGATTTGGACACCGTAATGCCGGGGCTTGTGGGTAGTGACTTTGGTGATGCTATCCGTTTTGCCGGCAACTTTGTTGAAGAGGATTGTCCTGATTTTGATAGAGCCGGCCTTAATATGGAAGTGTTTAAGGCTTTTTCACAAGGATTCTTGGAAAAGACAGCCAGCGTGTTAACTCGCAATGAAATTGATACATTGCCGCTAAGCTGTTTTGCCCTGACTGTGGAGCTGGCAGTGCGTTTCCTGGATGACTATATTCAGGGGAGTCCCTATTTCAAAATCAATTATCCAGAGCATAATTTGGTGCGCACCAAATGTCAAATTGCCTTGGCAAAAGACATCGAGAAGAATTTAGATGCTATGCAAGCATATATACATGAAATTTGCTTAAATTAACTATATGATAAAACACCCTTGCGTGCAAGGGTGTTTTGTTATGTTGACTTTTGTCGGTTGTTGTAGTATGATATATTCGTTATAAAGTGCGATTTTTGCGCTGTCCGTATTGTTTGCTTTGGATAGTAAGAAAGATATATAAGGAAGTGTAAAATAATGAATAACACTGTAAAACCTGCAAAAAATTCCCAAAAAATGTTGCGGACAATTGAGGGAATTTTGGAAGCGGCTGTATTGACGATTATTTATTTTATTGTTTGGCGTGATGGATATTCGGATATGGAATTTCCGCAGTATCTTGGATTCGGCAAATATGTTTTAATGGGCGTATATGTACTGTTGATTGCGTTACTGTTTAACAGCTTTGACAGTTTTCAATTTGGCTATCTAAGACTACCTGACCTGGTGCTTTCACAGTGCCTTTCTTTGTTGATGGTAAACTTTATCACGTATTTTCAGCTTTGCCTCATAGCGAATATCTTGATTCCGGTGATGCCTATGCTGATTCTTACGTTGGTTCAGGCTGCGGTTGCATCACTTTTGGCATATCTATATACCCGAATCTATCATGCAATGTATTCCGTTCACCGCATGATTATGGTGTATGGCACCGATTGTGCCGTAAGCCTAAAGGTAAAAATGGATTCTCGTCCCGATAAATATAATATCAAAAAGATGATTTCTGTTGAGGAAGGTTTGGAAAAGATTTGTGCAGAAATTTTGAATTTTGATTCTGTTATTATCAACGATGTTGCAGCTGAAATTCGCAATGATATTTTGAAATTTTGTTATGAAAGAGGCATTCGCTGCTACGTTACTCCTAAGCTTTCTGACATTATTTTGCGTGGCTCCACGGAGATTTGCCTGTTCGATACCCCATTGTTTCTGGTTCGAGGCTTGGGGCTTACCTTTGCGCAACGCTTTATGAAGCGCGCACTGGATATTTTGCTGTGTTTGGTTGTTTCAGTGGTTGCAATGCCGATTATGCTGATTATTGCCATTGCAATTAAACTGGAGGACGGCGGTCCTGTATTTTATAAGCAGGAGCGCTATACCATTGACTATAAAAAGTTCAATATTCTAAAGTTCCGCAGCATGATTGTGGATGCTGAAAAAGAAGGCAAGTCGATTCCTGCAACAGATAATGATCCTAGAATTACCAAGGTTGGCAAAGTCATTCGTGCGACCCGTGTGGATGAATTGCCGCAGCTGTTGAATATTCTAAAGGGCGATATGAGTATTGTCGGTCCAAGACCCGAACGCACTGAGCATGTGGAAAAGTATACAGAAGAAATTCCAGAGTTTGGTTACCGCCTGAAGGTGAAGGGTGGATTGACCGGTTACGCACAAATCTACGGAAAATATAATACATCTGCGTATGATAAGCTTCGATTGGATTTGCTTTATATTGAGAACTATAATATTCTACTGGATATTAAGTTAATTCTTCTTACTCTGCGAATTATTTTTAAGAAGGAAAGCACAGAAGGCTTTGATAAGGTTGTGGATCCCAGTCAAGTTTCGACAGAAGACGGTACGTCTGCGGTAGAGGTTAAATAAATTAGATTCACAGAAGGTGTCACTATGAAAATTCTGGTGGTTTGTCAGCATTACTGGCCGGAACCATATCCGCTGACGGATGTATGCGAAGAGCTTGTGAAAATGGGACATGTAGTTCACGTTATTACGGATCTTCCCAATTATCCCATGGGATATATTTTTTCGGAATATCGCAATGGAAAACGGCGCAGAGAGCGGCATAATGGTGTCGAAATCATCCGATGCTTTACAATTGGCAGACGCAACAATGTGCTGTTTCGTTTTCTTAATTACTATAGCTTTGCAATTTCATCCACAATTCGTGCGTTGCGGCTGAAAGGGAAATACGATGTTGTATTTTCCTATCAAACCTCTCCCGTAATGATGATGCAAGGTGCGCTATCTCACAGCAAAAAGTATAAGAAAAAGTGTGTAACATACTGTCTGGACCTTTGGCCTGCGAGCCTTGCTGCAGGTGGCGTTAGCGAAACATCACCCATATACCGATTTTTTGGTTGGGTGTCCAATAGACTTTATCGCCGTGCCGACCGTATTTTAATTTCCTCACAAATGTTTCGGGATTATCTCAAAAGAGAGTTTGCTATTACGGACGACAAAATAGGTTATCTTCCGCAATATGCGGATGCAACCTTTGATTCAGTTGCTCAGCCAGCACCGCACAGTGGATATGATTTCGTTTTTGCCGGAAATATTGGCGCTGCGCAAAGCCTGGATACGATTATAAAGGCGGCGCAGATTCTTCGTAATGAGGCAGATATTCGTTGGCATATCGTTGGTGAGGGTTCGGAATTGCAGCACTTAATGGCAAGCGTTAAAGAACTGTCACTTGACAATATTATTTTTCACGGTAGAAAACCGCTGTCGGAGATGCCTCAATATTATTCCATGGCGGATGCTATGCTGGTTACACTGACGGCTGACCCTTATATTTCATTGACACTGCCGGGTAAGGTACAGACCTACATGGCAGCGGGCAAACCGATTCTTGCAGCATCCAATGGTGAGATTCCCATTGTTATTGAAAAAGCAGGTTGCGGTTTCTGTGCACCTGCTGAGGATGCAGAGGCTTTTGCAGATTGCGTCCGTAATTTTATGGCGTTTGAAGATAAGAAATCCTTGGGTGATAATGCAAGAAAGTTTTATGCATCTCATTTTGCAAAAGAGATGTTCATGAAGAAATTGGAAAGCGAGCTTATGCACGCTTGTGAATAAACTATTTGGAGGTATCCGTATCATGCGTATTTTGGTTACCGGCTCTAACGGCTTTGTTGGGAAGAATCTGGTTGCCGCATTGAATAATATTCAACAATGCAAGGATAAAACAAGGGATATTACAGTAGATGCAGTATACTGCTATGATATTGATACTAAACCATCGCTTTTGGACACCTATTGTGCGGATTGTGACTTTGTCTTTAATCTTGCCGGTGTGAATCGTCCGCAAAGTCAAGAGGAGTTTATGCAGGGCAATTTTGGGTTTGCCTCTACACTGTTGGATACACTGCAACGCCATAATAACACATGCCCTGTTATGCTTTCATCTTCTATTCAGGCAACCTTGGTTGGACGCTATGCCGACGGTGAGTATGGAAAAAGCAAAAAAGCAGGTGAGGACCTGTTTTTTGCATATGGTAAGAAAACCGGTGCGAAGGTCTTAGTATACCGTTTCCCAAACTTATTTGGTAAATGGTGCCGCCCAAATTACAACTCCGCCGTTGCTACATTTTGTAATAATATTGCAAACGATTTGCCTATTACAGTCAATGATCCGTCAGTGGAGCTGGAGCTTCTATATATTGACGATTTGATTCAAGAAATGCTGGATGCTCTGGAGGGCAAGGAACACCATTGTGAATTTAACGGTGTTGAAACGGTATTTTGCCAAGAAGGGCATTTTTGCGCTGCACCGATTACGCACCACGTTATGCTTGGTGAGATTGTATCCCTTTTGGAGTCCTTTAAGGCGCAGCCTTCTACCTTGACGATTCCTGAAATTCCGGATAACAGCTTTGCTAAAAAATTATATTCCACCTATCTGTCCTATTTGCCCAAGGAGAAGATTTGTTTCCCTCTAAAGATGAATGTGGATGCAAGAGGCAGTTTTACGGAGCTGTTGCGCACAGAAAAATGCGGACAATTTAGCGTGAATATCAGCAAGCCCGGTATTACCAAGGGGCAACACTGGCATAACACAAAATGGGAATTTTTCATTGTAGTGTCGGGGCATGGTCTAATTCAGCTTCGCAAAATCGGTTCGGATGAGGTGCTGAATTTTGAAGTGAATGGGGAGAATATTCAAGCAGTTCATATGCTTCCCGGTTATACGCACAATATCATCAACCTGAGTGATACAGAGGATATGGTTACGCTCATGTGGGCAAATGAATGCTTTAACCCCGACAAGCCGGATACATTCTATGAACAAGTTTAAAAATCGCAACGGTGCACTTGCGCTGTTCTTTGCAATTGCTTCAACCGCAATTATGTTGTTTATCTTTTATCAATCATTAAAGTCCATTGGCGAGTCTTCCGTGGTTAGCGGTAGATTGAGTGCGCAAATCCAGCCGATAGTTGACCCTCAGTATAGGGTTCCACAAAAGGTTTTTCATCACTATATTCGCAAATTTGCCCATTTTGCAGAGTTCTCCGCTTTGGGCTTTTGTATCAAAGGATTTTCGGTCAATTTTGGCAGATGCTTAGAAAGACGAATGCTTGCCTTGCCGACTGTGATTGTGCTGTTTGTAGCTCTTATGGATGAATTCTTACAGCTTTTCACAGGCCGTGGCAGTGCTTTTAAGGATGTAATCTTGGATTCTTGCGGTGGACTTTTTGGATTGCTGACTATGTCTGTCATTTGCCTTATTTGCAAAAAACTGTTTCAAAAACATTGATTCTTATGGAGGAAGGATATGTCGCTATACATTATTGTTGCCATAGCGCTATTTGTTGGCGTATTGATAGAGTATAGAGATAAGCAGACACCGAAGCGCTTTTTTTTAGCGATGTTCCTGGTGCTTGGGGCCATGTTATGCCTTCGTTATGGACAGGGCACTGACTACTTTAATTATCGCTTAATTTATAGCGGCATGTCCGGTTCGCTTCATAGTGTGTTATCCAATGATTCCTTACACAGCGAGTTCGGTTGGAAAATTTTATCCTGGTGTGCGTACCATATTGACCTGAGCTATTCTGCTTTCGTTTTTATCCTTTCCGTTTTCAAAATACTATTGTTTGGTAGGTTCTTAAAGATTTTTTGTAAGAATCGTTTCTTGGCACTGTTTTTAGGATATCACACCTTATATTTGACGTATTTTTTCAGCACATTGCGCCAGGGTATTGTACTTGTAATTTTCTTAGGATTGATGCTTGATTTGTTAATCCGCAGGAAATACGTTTGTTATGCGCTACTGTGCCTGGTGTGTGCGTCGCTACACAGTATTGGCTGGCTTTTTCTTGCAGTGCCGATTTTGCAGACAAGGCTGTTTGAAAAACGCAATTGGCAGTTGATTTTTGTTGTCTGTGCATGGTTGATTGGATTTGTGCTTGCCACCGGAATTTTACATCCATTACTGACGCAAATTTTACCCGGTCAGGTTGTAGTTTATATCAAACGAAATCAACCGATTTCTATTTTTGCCATACTGGAAAGAGTAGGCACATTTGCGGTCGTATTTTTTGTATATTGGTATTCCGTGTCAAAGCGGGATGATGTCACGCCGGCTATGGACTTATTGATGCGTATTGTTACACTGGGATTTATAATTTATGGTGTATTTATGTGGCAACCGTTGATTGCATCCCGGCTTTCCTATCCGTTTAAGGTAGTTGAAATTGCAATTTTAAGTAGTTTGTTATACAAGAATGACGTATTTTCTCGATTGAAGTTGATTTTCTGCACCTGTTTGGTTAGCATTATGCTCTTAAAGGGGATTGTCACAGCAATCAATGAGAGTTCTTATAAAGAACATATCAATATCTTCAATTATCCTTATTTTACGATTTTCAATAAAGATGCTGTTAGCGAGGATCGCTTCTTACCCAGTTATTTATTTACTGCGGATAAGCCCAATCGATTGCCGTTTTATAATAACACGGACCCAACGTTTTCGAAAATAGAAATAAATTGATTATTCCTTTTCAGGAGGGATCGCAAATGGAGCGAGAGCTTACCCTTGAACAAGTATTGCAAATAGAAATGGAGATTCAGACGCAAATCCATAATTTTTGTCAAGAGAATGGACTGCGGTACTATCTATGGGGCGGAAGCCTTTTAGGCGCTGTTCGCCACGATGGTTTTATTCCGTGGGACGATGACATGGATATTATTATGCCCCGAAGAGATTTTGAATTTTTTGCAAAACATTTTGACTCTCAGCGATACGGTGTTGTTTCCTGCGAAACAGATGAGGGCTATCCCTATGTTCATGCCAAGGCCTTTGATAAGAAAACAAGAAAGGTTGAGCATGCGCTATCGTCCAATATTCCGCAAAAAACCGGTATTGACGTGGATATTTTCATTCTAGACGACAGCGATTATCCCATTGGCAAGGTTGTGCCGGACAGAAAACGTAATATTCTGCGCTATTGCTGCATTTCGTGCCTTGCGACACCCTCCAAGGGTAATTTTGTAAAGAATTTGATTATCTTTGTTGTCCAAAAGCTGTTGCGTATGAAGGCGAATTCGTGCGCGCTTCGCATGGTTCGACATGCAAAAAGTCAAACAGGCGGGAAAAACGTCATGCTTTCTGCTGACTGCAATATTAAACGTCCTATTGTTATGAAACCGGAATGGTTTGGCGAGCCTGTGCTCCATAAGTTTGAAAATACCCAGTATCATATTCCTCAAAATTATGACGACATTCTCAAGCTTTGCTATGGCGATTATATGAAGCTACCGCCGGAAGAGCAACGCGTCGGGCATCATGATTTTTCTGCCTATATTTTAGAGTAATGCTTGTATAGAAAAGCTTCCGCTGTTGCGGAGGCTTTTTTGTATACTCCATCGTTTTTTGGAAATCTTAAAAAACAGGAGGGATTTCTATGCAAAACAATGATAATGCGGAAAATAAAAAGCAGGAACGCGAACAGGTTGTTGAACTGGGTTCCGATATCACCAAAAGTAAAAAGGGCAATATCTATACCTTAACCATCATTGGTCAGGTTGAGGGACATCAGGTTGCTCCTGAGACGGTAAAAACCACAAAGTATGAACATGTGCTTCCCTTGCTCGCCGGAATCGAGGAGAGTGATGACATTGACGGGCTCCTGCTGCTGCTAAATACAGTTGGTGGGGATATTGAAGCAGGCTTGGCAATTGCAGAAATGATAGCAGGTATGAAAAAACCAACCGTTTCCTTAGTGCTTGGTGGAGGTCATTCCATCGGAATACCCTTGGCAGTTTGTACGAAGAAATCATTCATTACGCCCACAGCAAGTATGACCGTGCATCCGGTTAGAATGACCGGTCTTGTTGTAGGTGCGCCCCAAACATTTCGATATTTTCAACGAATTCAAGAACAGATTGCAGATTTTGTCACTACAAATTCTAAAATTTCTAAAGAAACATTTGAACAGTATATGATGGCTACCGGTGAGATGGCAACCGATGTGGGTACAATCCTATACGGTAAGGAGGCAGTATCCTCCGGCTTGATTGATAAGCTTGGTGGATTAAATGATGCATTGGTTGCGTTGCACAAAATGATTGATAAGTCGAAAAAGGGCAAAACGGAGGTTTGTTAATATTTTTTCAATTCGGGGTAGAAATATATTGAAAAATATGTTATTATGAAATGAGACGTTGTGCAGGGGGAGGGTAGAAATTATTATGAACATATTGGAATATTGCCTGTTTGGCTTTATATCCGGATTCGCAGAATTTCTACCCATTTCCTCCAATGCGCATGGCATTTTGATAAGTCGGCTTTTTGGTATAACGGATGTGGGTTGTGGTGCACGGCTTGCTGTCCACGTTGGAATGCTTTTGTCTTTGCTTTTGCTGTGCAATCCGGAAATAAGTAAAATATCGCGAGAAAGACGAATTGCAGCAGTCGCGCCGAAAAGGCGTAAACGCAGACCGGATCCCGTATGCTTGTTGGACTGGAAAATTTTAAAGACAGCGTCGGTCATGCTTGTGCTTGGCTTCATCGCTTACCCTTGGGTGTGGGATCAAGGCCTTCGGCTTTGGATTTTGGGCGCAGGTCTTGTTTTTAACGGAATTTTGCTATATATTCCCCAATTTCTGCCAGGCGCCAATAAGGATGCACAGAGTTTGACCGGATTGGATGCTGCGTGCATTGGATTCGGTGGTGCGCTGGGGGTTTTACCCGGTGTTTCCAGAATGGGCTCAGTGCTGTCTGTTTCTCAAATGCGAGGATGTGACCGCAATTACAGCGTTCACCTTGCACTGATATTAAGTGTTCCGGCGCTGATTTTACTTTGTATCTTGGATGTAATTGGAATGTTTCTTGCGGGACTTTCCGGAATTTCTTTTCTGTCAGTGTTTGGTGCAATTTTTGCTGGAGTAGCATCTTCATTGGGCGCTTACTTAGGCATTTCCTGTATAAGATTTTTATCCGTACGTGCGGGGTATACATCCTTTGCTTTTTATTGCTGGGGTGTAGCGCTTTTTGCATGGATTCTATACTTAGCGACATAATCGGAGGTTTTTATGGCACAGAAAAATACGAAATCCTATGCTGAAAGAGCTTCTTCAGCAAATGGGAAGTCAAAAAACGCTTCGCGCAAAACGGCTAGCTCCAAGCAGTCTATTTATGTAGCACGAAAGCAACCTAAGTCGGAGCGCAGCATTCCTATTCGTGTGATTACATCCATTACTGCGCTTGCTCTATTTGTAGTTTTCTTAATTGCTCTCTTGCAGCCGGAAGGAATCCTGGTTCAATTTATCCGCAATTTGGTTATGGGACTGATAGGAAAAGTTGGTTTTTATGTTTCAATCCCGTCGCTACTTTACTTATTTGTTATTCAGGCATTCAGTGGCAAAAAACCGATTAAGCTGCGCAGCATTTGCTTGATCTGCTTTATTTTGCTGTGTGGCTGTATTTCCCAGTTGGCACTATCCTCCCAGGGCTTACCTAATGGACCTGCTATTATTCCTGCCTTGTATGATGGTGGCGTTAACGGTCAAACTGCTGGCATTATTTGCGGTGGCTTTTCCATGCTGATAGAGCTGTTCTGTGCAAAGTGGCTGTCCTATATAATCTTTGTAATTGCCGCGATACTTACATTGCTGGCATCCTTCCAAATTACAATTCCCAGCATTATCCGTGCGATTCAAAATCGTCCGAGGGCACAGTGGGAAGAGGAAGAACAAGAGGAATTGGAAGAACCTGCAGCTGTGGTGGTAAACCATTTAGCAAATAAGCGCATCGCTTATTTAGAGAACAAGCGCAAACTGCAGGCAGAGCGCAGTGAAATTGACATTCCAGTGGATGATGAGCCGGTATTGCCACCAAACGGGCCGAAACGGAAAATTAGCCGCGAGGCAAATGCGTTTATGACGCAGGTTGACAGTGATGTGTCTGCACCCGTTGCTGTGGCAAAGGATACTGTTACAGATAATGTCAATGTTGATTTAATATTGGATGCACCTACCAAATCTGCAAAGAAATTGGACAATACCATTCATATGGAGCCTGTCCAGGCGGAAATGCTTCCCTTTGAAAAGGAGAGCCAGGCAGAGCCTTCTGTGATTGTAACCCAGGAAGATATGGCAGCCGTTGCCAAGGAAAAGGTCACGGCACGAGAAGCACAGGAATCGGCTGCGCAGGTTCAGGCGGAGATTGCAATGGCAGAGGCGATTGCACAACCGCAGTATCAATTCCCACCAATGAATTTATTAGCGACACCATCGAGAAGCGTTCTGGACGGGACAACAGAAATGCGGGAAAATACACGCAGATTAAACGAAACCTTGGCAAGCTTTAAAATTGAAGCCCGCATTACCAATGTAACAAGAGGACCCAGTGTAACACGCTACGAGGTCGAATTGGACAAGGGCGTGCGCCTTAGCAAGCTGACAACTTGTGCCGATGATATTGCCTTGAGCCTTGGCGCCTCCGGTGTTCGGATTGCGGCAGTCCCGGGTAAAATTTCCATTGTTGGTATCGAGGTGCCCAATCGTGCTGTAACAACCGTTTCCTTACGGGAAGTCATTGATTCCAATGAATTTTCCAAGGCAAAGTCCAAATCTTCTTTTGCGGTTGGCAAGGATATTGGCGGTACATGCATTGTTGGTAATATTGCCAAGCTGCCACATATGCTAATTGCAGGCACAACCGGCTCCGGTAAATCTGTTTGTATGAATTCCATTATCATCTCACTTCTTTATAAGGCTACACCCGAAGATGTAAAGCTGATAATGGTTGACCCCAAGATGGTAGAGCTTGGCGTATACAATGGAATCCCACATCTATTAATTCCCGTGGTCACAGATCCTAAAAAGGCTGCAGGAAGTCTCCAGTGGGCTGTTACAGAGATGATGCGGCGTTATAAGGCAATGTCGGATGCCGGCGTGCGGGACTTAGAGTCCTATAACAGTATTGTTGAGTCCGAAGGGGAAGGGAAAAAGATTCCGCAGGTGGTTGTCATTATAGACGAGCTGGCGGATTTGATGCTGGTAGCTGCCAAGGAAGTAGAAGAATCAATTTGCCGAATTGCGCAGATGGGTCGCGCAGCAGGTATCCATTTGATTATTGCAACGCAGAGACCGTCTGCAGATGTCATTACCGGTCTGATGAAGGCAAATATCCCATCCAGAATTGCATTTGCAGTTGCGTCCGCAATGGAATCTCGAATTATCTTGGATACGCAGGGTGCGGAAAAGCTGGTTGGCAAAGGTGATATGCTGTATGCGCCTATCGGGGCAGGCAAACCTTTGCGTGTGCAAGGCTGCTTTGTTAGCGATGCTGAGGTGGAAGCGGTGGCCAGCTATGTAAAACAGAACTTCAATACCATTTATGACCAAGAGGTTATGGAGGAAATTGAACGCAAAGCTGCCCAAACAGGCAATAGTAAGCCTTCCGC
>JAZSAK010000007.1:0-2193 GCA_045601865.1 Faecousia sp.
TGGGAGCCGTTTTCCATAAACGGCCCGTCAAAATTAAGGAATGCTTTTGCCAAAACGCAGGCATACGGCTTATGTGTCGTCGTCTCTTCTGTTACCTGCGGTACAGTCTGTATAGGCTCTGATTCCAACTGGTAAAACTTCGGGGCATAGTTTTGCGCCTGTAAATGAGTCCCATAACCAACATTGCCCCAGCAAGCCCACAAAATTGCCAGCACAAGTAACAATCCCACGACCACTGCCAACACCCTTTTCATCTGATACGCCCGCCTTCCTTTGTAGTCTTGGCATTATAGAAAATGAGCGCTGACCGATTCAAGGGAAACCACCGATTTTTCGCTGACGGATTTTGAAAACTCCTCGACAAAAGAAGCACCCGTCTTTCGACGGGTGCTTGCCTATTTCATTCTAAAACATGCTCCAAGCCCATTTCTAAAATGGTTCGCACATGGTCGTCCGCCAAGGAATAGAGCATATTCTTACCTTCCCGACGGAATTTGATAAGATGGATTTGCTTTAAAATTCGCAGCTGGTGAGACACCGCACTTTGGGAAAGCCCCACACCCTCGGCAATATCACTGACACATCGTTCCCGTTGCAACAAAAGCGACAAGATTGCCACGCGGGTAGGATCGCCAAATGCCTTAAACAGCTCCGCAATGGCGTCTAATGTTTCTTTTTTCGGTATCTGTTGCATTTCTCTCTCCACCCATCTCTGTTTTTTCTTATTTTACTGCAATTTTCATGAGAACGCAATCAGTTTTTGCCTAATTGTGGATTTGTCTCATGCCTTTTCCCACAAGTACATACCCGTAAAATTTTAATAATCATAGCATACTCCTCTAGAAAATGCAACAATCCCCCGCAGCAACGAGGGATTGTAGCTTTAAAGAAGGTCTTGTACGAGTTTCAGTGCTGCTTCATCCGCAACCAAGGTAAAATCGGGGTGCAATTGCATAATAGATGCAGGAATCTTCGGCGTAACAGGCCCCCAAAAGGCTTCCTTCAAAATCTGCGCCTTGCTTTCGCCGGTAACAATCATAACCACACGTTTTGCCTGCAAAATATCCAAAATACCCATAGTATATGCCTTGCGGGGTACATCTGCCTCACATTCAAAAAAGCGGGCGTTGGCATCAATGGTGTTTTGTGTCAGCTCAACGCAATGCGTACCCTTAACAAACTCATCGCTGGGTTCATTAAAACCGATGTGGCCATTATGTCCGATTCCCAAAAGCTGTAAATCCACGCCACCCAAAGTGCGTATCAACGTATCATATTTACGGCAAGCATCGGAACTAGTTCCATCCGGCAGGTGCGTATTATCCGGATGGATATTAATGTGGTCAAACAAATTCTTATGCATAAAATAAGCATAGCTTTGTTCATGCGTTGCCTCTAGGCCTACATACTCATCCAAATTCACTGTATGGGTTTGGGAGAAGTCAACATCCCCCTTCTCATACCATTCAATCAGCTGTTGATATGTCCCCAACGGCGTGCTGCCGGTAGCAAGACCCAATACACTGCTTGGCTCTAAAATCACCTGCGCAGAAATAATATTCGCCGTTTTACGACTGGCATCTTTATAATCCTTACAACGAATCAATCGCATAGCAATCCCCCTTTTGGATTTTATTTTAGCATCTGAAAATGATTCTGTATACGTTCTTGGGCAAATTCAATCATTTCGTATAAAAATGAAATTAAATATGATACAAAAAGAGCGCGTCTTACGACGCGCTCTTTACCTATTTGCCTTGTGCTACACTTTTGCGTACCAATGCCCGCTTAATACGGGCGCTTGCTAACCGGATATCCGCATCCGACGCATCCTTTTGGCGGAGCACCTCCTGCCCACGGTCTAAGGATGCCTGCGCACGGTCGACATCAATATCATCCGCCCACTCAAAGGTGGTAGGTACCAGTGTCACCCTGCCATCTATGACACTAAGCATGCCGCCAATGCAGGCGGCAAACCGCTTTTGTCCGTCAATGACAACAGTCGCTCTTCCCATACCCAGCGAGGCAGCACAGTTAACATGCCCTGCCAAAATGCCCAAATCACCGCTGGTGGTGCGCACAATCAGTTCCTCTGCCAAGCCATCATACACCAATGCATCCGGTGTCACGATTTTTAAAGAAAAGGGGGTCATTGCTTCTCACCCTTCCATTTTTCCACCACGTCATCAATGG
>JAZSAK010000008.1:0-6939 GCA_045601865.1 Faecousia sp.
AGAGGAGAAACACAAAATGGACAATCAATTTATCGAAGAACCTAAATGTTTAACGGAGCGCTTTGTGGAAGCACTCAGTCTGGAAACCCAAACCGGAGAAATAAGGTGGCGATTTAAGGAAGGCTACGGAACTCCGGCTAAATGCATTTGCGAGGGGAGGGAACTGACAATCGTACCCGACTATTCCGACCCCGAGCAAGACGGCTACACCCTTTATAGTGCAGCCATAGACGGTACGGACTCCTGTATGCTTATGAGCGCGAAAGGGGTCCCGGCAATGCCTAACAGGCTGCGAAATCTGTACGAGGATATAGTGGAAGCCTCAAAAGAGAATCCCGAGCCTGCATTAGCGCATATGGAAAGCTTTGTAAAGAAGTCTGCAGAAAAACAATGCTTGTATTCCATCATGGATGCAATCAAACTGCTTCACCGCACCATAACTATCAATCTGAAGGATACATATTAACACTATATACAGTCCTGCTTTTTCTATCTTTCTTTGTGGTAGGTCTGTGACATAACAAGCCGGTATTTCCGGTTACTCCTGTTAACCCCCATACGCTGAATCTTTCTCCTTTCAGTTCAGCGTGTGGGGGCTTTTCTAAATAACCAAAATTAATCTTCTATACCGATGTCCGTTAATAGCCCTTTCTGCTCATCAAAGGGCATACTGTAACGTTGTGACAAATAGCGCAGAGATGCACCAAGTTCTCCGTCCGGTCCACCGTATTGACTAATAATAACAGAGGCTAGACGAGGATTCGGTCTTGCAATTTTAACCGGATATTGCAGTTTCTTATTATAAATAAACACAGCTCAGCCCCCCTTATTTGCGGCCAATTCCCACGGCCATGGATCATTTAACCAAGTGTACTGCTTGCTGTCAACCGGACTATGATGGGTCATAGGTCCGCAGTTTTCAGCGTATTCCATTGACTTTTGGTGGTGTAATTTCTGATAGGCACGATAGAGCTGTAGCGCTTCCTCATCATCCGGATGTGTGTCAAGATACAGTGCCAACTCTTGGATTGCAAAGCATATTGTCTGCAACTCTGTTTTGGGGGTATCCGGTTTTTCCTTTTGATTCACCATACCCATAAATGGCAAATCCAGTCCAGGATACATTGTTCCACGAATTAGTCCTTTTCTCGGCTCATACATGGGTGGTTTGCAAATTTGGAATGGGACATACGGATTTGCAAGCGGTGCTTTAGCAGGTAGTATGCCCATTGCATAACTGTTTGTATCATTTTTACGATCCAAAGTTATTCCTCCTATCAAAATTCGGTAGGAACGGTCGTTCCGAGTCATACTATGACAGAATTGGTTTTTCTGTTCAATTAAAGCAATTCTGGACATACAATCTGATGAGGTGTTGTCCATGAAACGGGAAAATTGGGTTGCCATGTTGCCCTTTTATTTACTGTCAATGATTGTTTTTATAGGAATTGCCACGGCTGGCAGCAAAACGATTACAGTTGTTCGCGAAAATGAACCGGTTTTGCGAGAGCATGTGCTGGTCATCGATGCCGGACATGGTGGCGTTGACGGCGGTGCAACATCTTGTACAGGTGTACTAGAAAGTACCATTAACCTTCAGTTTGCTCTACGGCTGAATGATTTGTTTCATTTTTTAGGATATGAGACAAAGATGATCCGAACCACGGATACGTCTATTTACACGCAAGGGGAGAGCATCGCGGCAAAAAAAGTTTCCGATTTGAAGGAACGGGTTCGGATTGTGAATGAGACGAACGGAGCAATTTTGATTAGCCTGCACCAAAATACATTCCCCAGCAGCATATACGAAGGTCCGCAGGTGTTTTACGGCAGCCATTCAGAAAGCAGGGAATTGGCAACCACTTTACAAACTGCGTTAAATCAAACCCTGCTGCCTACCAGCAAACGGCAGAGTAAGCAAGCAAAGGGCGTTTATCTTATGGAGCAAATTGAGAAGAACGGCGTTTTAGTTGAATGTGGATTTCTTACAAATCCCCAAGAGGAATCCAGACTGCGTGACGGAGCGTATCAGCAGAAATTTTGTGCTATAATTGCATCGGTTATCAGCAGATTTATAGATACTTGACCGAAGAAAAATCCCTTGCTATAATACAAATAAATACATTTCAGGGAGAATGACAATGGCGAAAACAAGGACAGTTTTTTACTGTACGCAATGCGGCAATGAAACGCTAAAGTGGATGGGCCGTTGTCCAAGCTGCGGCGCTTATAACACCATGCAAGAGCATATTGAAAAGCCCACTCCTACCGGAATTAACAAAAACCACGGACTCAGCCATCAACGCAAGCCACAACCTATCTGTGAAGTCATGTGCGACGATGAAATCCGCTTTTTCACCGGTATGGGTGAACTTGACCGTGTTTTAGGTGGTGGTGCTGTAGCAGGCAGTCTCGTCCTTGTGGGCGGTGCACCGGGCATAGGTAAGTCCACTTTGCTTTTGCAGATTTGTCAGCAATTATGCTCTGCGCGACGTGTGCTTTATGTGTCCGGTGAAGAGAGCGAGCGACAATTAAAGCTTCGTGCCCAGCGTCTTGGCGTTCAATCAGATACTTTGCTGATTTATTCACAGACAAGTCTTTCTGGTCTTGTCGATGCAGTTCAGGATGTAAAACCGGATATCCTCATCGTGGATTCTGTTCAGACACTTTATAACGAGGATAATGATGCCGCGCCTGGCAGTGTTTCTCAGGTTAAGGATTGCACCATGGCGTTAATGCAATTAAGCAAACAGCAGGGGATTACTATATTTGTGGTTGGGCATATCAATAAAGACGGCAACATTGCCGGCCCAAAGGTGCTGGAGCACATGGTGGATTGTGTGCTGTATTTTGAGGGTGACCCTAATTCTTCGTACCGCTTACTGCGTGCTGCGAAAAATCGGTTTGGTTCTACCAATGAAATCGGCGTGTTTGAGATGGGGGATAGTGGTCTTATAGAAGTGCCCAACCCATCGCAGATGCTTTTGGAGGGACGTCCGCAGAGCGCCTGCGGAACATGTGTTGCCTGTGTTATGGAAGGCACACGTCCAATTTTAGCAGAGGTGCAGGCGTTAGTTTGTAAGACTGCATTTAACGTCCCGAGGCGTACAGCAGATGGCTTTGATTTCAACAGAGCTGCATTGCTCCTTGCTGTGGCAGAAAAACGTGCCGGGCTTAAGCTGAGCTTGTTTGATGCGTATATCAATGTGATTGGCGGAATGCAGTTAAACGAACCGGGCGCTGATTTGCCGGTTATCCTTGCTGTTGCATCATCTTATCGTGAAAAACCCATTTGCAATGATTTAGCCGCCATTGGGGAAGTAGGTCTGACAGGGGAGATACGTAGTGTCAGCAATATGAATCAAAGATTAGCTGAAGTTGTGAAATTGGGATTTTTAAAGTGTATTATCCCTAAAAACGGATGTGAAAAATTAGATATTCCCAACGGATTAACTGTTTATCGTGTAAGAAATATTTGCGAAGCAATTGAAATAGCCCTATAAAATAGTTACTCCCTCAGTTTTTTAACTGAGGGAGTTTATTTAATGAATATTAACAGTCTTTACGGGTTTGTTTTCAATACGTGCACTGGTTTTTGCTTCCGGATTAATTTCACCGGCCAAAGTCAATGACCGCTTGGTAAGTGCCGGCCCGATAAGCTCATACACCAAAACACTGAACAGAATGATGTTGCGCAAAAGGCTTCCATGATTCAGCCCATTTACGGCCATAGCCGCCATACCAAGCGCTACACCGGCTTGCGGTAACAGCGTAATGCCTAGATTTTTTGTAATTTTTGGCGCGCAATGCGCAATTTTGCAGCTTATGCTGGAAAAAATGTATTTGCCGGCAGAACGTGCAATGATATAAACAATTCCTACGGCTAAGGTAGCCGACTGAATAAGCACCTGTAGATCCAGCTCTGCACCGGAAATAACAAAAAACAGGATACTAATTGGGTTCATCCAGGAATCCACACGGCTCATCAGTTCCTCAGAGGTATCACAAATATTGCAAAAAACCGTACCTGTCATCATGCAAACCAAAAGCAAGGAAAAGCCAATATGGACTTGTCCAACGTGAAATTCAACCATGGATAAACCCACAGCTAAAAGAACAAATGCAACAGAAATAGCCATGCGTTTGCTTCTTGAATGAAAATAGTATTCTACTTTATTTAGAATCCACCCAATCATCGCACCCAAAGCTAATGAAAAACCAATCTCTAGCATCGGTTCCAACAATACATCTGTTAAACTTATAGCACCATTTTCCAAAGCTGTGGCAATTCCGAAGGAAATAGAAAATAGAAATAGTCCGACAGCGTCATCAATCGCAACTACAAGCAAAAGTAATTTTGTCAGTGGACCATCTGCCTTATACTGCTTAATAACCATAAGCGTTGCAGCAGGGGCGGTTGCAGAGGCGATTGCACCCAGTGTAATGGCAGCGGGCAGACTTAAGATGCTGGGAAACAGTAAATGCACAATGATTAGCACCACATCAACAAGAACCGTTGTACCAACAGCCTGCACAATACCAATAATCACCGCTTTCGTGCCCATGGCTTTTAATTGTGTAAGGCGGAACTCGTTACCCATGGAAAACGCAATAAAGCCCAGCGCCACCTGTGTGATGATTTTAAAGCCTTCAACTGACTCTATCGAGCCAAATCCCAGCCCTTCAATGCCGATTGCACCAATGCAAAACGGCCCAAGAAGCAAACCGGCAACCAAATAAGCAGTTACAGCAGGTAAATTGACAAGTTTTGTTAGTCGTGACATCATCAGTCCGCCTGCTAAGCAGACAGCAATCGAAATTAATACAGCTTGCATGATTTTAACCCCTTTTCTGTGAACCTTCCTAAGGATGTATCATACCACTCCGTGAAGGAAGGTTCAAGGGGAATACTGACCAAATTACTGGGTAATTTCTGCGGATTTCGAGACAAAATTCCTATAAGTTACATATCGTTTTCCGTAAAATCCAATTTGGATAGGGGATTTGCCTCTGCTGCTATTTTTAATTCTGTGTTTTCAATATGGGTATATATCTGTGTTGTGTTCAAATTTTCGTGCCCTAAAACTTCTTGTACAGTTTTAACATCAACACCACCGGAGAGCATCATAGTGGCTGCAGTATGCCTGAGCTTATGTGCAGAAAACTGCGTTGCATCCAATCCTGCCATTAATAAATGCTTTTTTACAAGTCGATGTACCGCTGCAACGCTGATGCGATTCTTGTCACGGGAGCCAAATAATGCGCGATTATCCGTCAGAACCTGCTTGTTGCGAATAGGGAGGTAGGTGTCAATTGCTTTACGGCATGCTGTACCAAAATACACAAAGCGTTCTTTGTTGCCTTTGCCGATGACACGAATTCGGTCATCATACACATCCGTTAGGTTTAATCCAACCAATTCACTCCGTCGGATTCCACAATTAAGAAATAGCATTAATATGGCATAATCTCTTTCTTTGTTTTGACCCGAAACGGAACGCAAAAGTGCAGCGGATTGCTCTAATGTTAGGTATTTAGGCAAACTTTTTCGCAATTTTGGGTATTCCAGGTCTGCAACCGGATTTTCGCTCATTTGTTTGGTTCTAACAGTCAGGTATTTATAAAAGGATTTTAATGCTGATAGTTTTCTGGCACGAGCTGTAGGAGAGATGCCATAATCAGGAATCGATGCGTCCGGATTGGGTGTGCGGTCATTGGCAAGATAAGATAAAAAATCAAAAATATCAGTGGTTGTAATCGTGCTGATAAATGCAATATCAATATCACGAATATCAATTTCATTTAAGTCTGTATTTATTGGCATATCATTACGCATAAGCTTGATAACACGAAAGAACATTCTTAAGTCTAAATAGTACTCAGAAATTGTTAATTGTGATTGACCTTTGATATTTTCGTGGTACGCTAAAAATTCCTTTAGTAGACCTGGACAGTCGGCGTATTTTTTCATGATAGTTGCTCCTTTGCGGATTAAATTGTAATAATAGGGGTTTGATTTATAAATTGTAATAATGCGTAATTAACCGCTTTAAAACAGGGATAATCCTTGCCACGAATATAATTATAACATGAAAATACATTAAACGCAACAAAATTTTTATTTTGTTGCGTTCGTTTTGTGTATTTATTGTGTTTACAGTACAGCCGTTGTCTCCGCGGTACCCTTCTCTTGACTGGATTTATTGAAGTAAGCTGACCAATATTACCAAGTTGGTCAGCTTACATTTTAAGTTTTATGCATGAGATAAAACAGGAAAATATAGTTTGTCATTCTTGATTGTTTCCAATTCCGAGCCCATATAGAAAAATCGGTAGTCATCGCCTCCGTCATATGGCTGCACTTCAAAAGCGAGCGCATCTTCGGCGTGTGGTGTGAATCCCATAATCACATTCCCTGCCGGTCTCGGAATACGCCTTAGAACTTCCAATATAGAAACACGGTTTCTGCAAATTACAGCGTTCAGATGCAGCGTCTCTTCCCACCATTCCATTACAGCATAACAGGCCAATTCTTTGCAATAGTACACATTCTCCATTTTCAATGTGTAAAACATATGTAGGCTTTTCCTGTTAATTTGGTCAAGTAACGCGTTGGGATATGCTTCTTTTAATGTATGCTCATAATCGACTCGTCCACTCTCCCCTACCTTTATGAAGGAATCTTCTCCAGATTTTCTTTCCGGTAGTTGCTGTGATTCTTGTCGATACTGATCCAGTCTTTGAAATCCCAGTTTTTTATAAAAGCCAACGGCGCTTAGATTTCCGAACAAGTAGAATCCATCGGCAGATTCCTTATAATCATCCAGTATTTTGCCTATCAGCTCTCTTGCAAGTCCTCTATTTTGATATTCGGGCCTTGTCATAACTGTTCCAATCTGAATATAAAATTTTTCTTCCCCATTGTATTTCATTTTCATG
>JAZSAK010000009.1:0-5258 GCA_045601865.1 Faecousia sp.
ATAGAGGCTTGTGTTATAATAGGGCAAACCGCCTGAAACCTGCATAAACACTGGGTTTTTCGCCGGTTTGCCCTATTGAACACAAGGGTGCCAAAATAGGGTTTTCGGCGGTTTTTAGAAAGGAGGGCTTGTTTCTAAGAACACGCATCAGAAATACATACTCTGAGTAGCCAAAATTAAATATTCATACTGTCACAAAGCCGGATGAGCGTTAAAGCTTGTTCGGCTTTAGTTTTCAAAAAGGTGTTGCATTATGCGGAAAAACGCAGTATAATAGAGAAAATCAATATGCGGAAATCCGCATATTACGAGAATAGGAAAAGGGTGCAACTATGAAAATGATTACAGCACAGCAAGCGGCACAAAAATGGGATACATCAACAAGGAATGTGCAGGACCTGTGTCGGAGAGGACGCGTTCCCGGTGCTCAGCGTTGGGGCGTTGCCTGGATGATTCCCGATAACGCTTCACGTCCTGCAGATGCAAGACGTAAAGAAAATAAAGCAAGTGGTAAAATCGGTAATGTACCGCTTGTTCGCAAGAGTCCGTTTTTGGACATGACCGACCTGTATAATACTCCCGGCACAGCAGATGCGGTTATAGAATCACTTGCCTATCATCCCGAAGCGCAGCAACTGTTTGCCGCAGAAATTGCCTATAGCCGCGGTGAAATTGATAAGGTTTACGAGCACGCCACCTATTTTTTGCAGCAGCACAGCGGCTTTTATGCCACACTTTCCGGCGGTATGCTTTTAGGATTGGTTGCTATGTGGAAGGGGGATGTGAGGCTTTGGCAGGAGGCAAAAAAGCATATGTACGAGGCGCCGTGGAAGGATGAAAACGATCGTGATATTATCTTGCTTTCCATTGCCTCCACAGATCTTTCCATCCGAAATACCAAGGATTTCCCAGACTGGTTTTATCGAGGACGCTTTGAGCACCTGCCTACCGATGCGCACCCTGCAGCACGAGTGTTTTATATAAAATATCTATTGGTATTTGCTCAAGAACTTGCGGCAGGACGCTTTCATTTGGAAGATGTAACAGGTCTTGGTCTTATGCGTTCCCATCCCTTTATTATGGAGCCGATGATCGCACAGGCGACAGCCGAGAAAACCGTAATGTCCGAAATCTATCTGAGACTATTGTGCTCGATCACCTATCATCAAACGGGTGATGATACCAATGCCGCTTTTCATTTAGACAGAGCAATTAACCTCTGCCTCGCAGACGGGCTATACGGCCCGCTTGTTGAGCACCGCCGACAACTTGGTCTATTCTTGGATGAAAGGCTTCTTTTAATTGACCCTGATGCCGCTAAAAAGGTCAAGGAGCTTCATAAGGTTTTACATGAAGGCTGGGTTAAACTCCATAATGCTGTCACCGAGAACAACATCACTTCAAAGCTTTCTGACCGCGAGCGTGAGATTGCGCGTCTGGCAGCCTTCAATCTGTCCGACCAACAAATAGCCAACCACCTGCATATATCAAAATCTACTGTTAAATCTATGATACAAACAGCGCGAAACAAGACAGGAATCATTGACCGAAGTGAGTTCGGCGCTTACATATAAATCATTCTTTTTTCGCCTTTTCGGTAGGATGTTTTTTTAGAATAAATCCTTTATACTGTTATTGTAAGCAGTGTAAAGGATTTTTCTTTTGCAAAGGAGGGTGCCATGGTTAAGTTAGGTACACCCCCAAAAGAGGGTGATCTTTATAAAAGAATAACTATTGGACAGCACATCTTCGAACTCAGATATGGCTATTATACCGAATTGGACAGAGCTTTCGGTGAGCCGGCTGTCATCTTTCCGGAGCTTTCAGAGGAAAAGCTATATAATGAGGTCGGCTACCGAATTGTTACAGCCGTTCAAGATCCTTGTGAGTTTTACGAAGCTTCGGGGCGAAAAACAAAAGATGAAAGCTGCATAGGGTGCATTCATTATTCACCCCCCAGCGATGATATAGGGATATGTAAATGTATACATAATATGAAATAAAGGATGACAAAGGAGGTGCAACATGGGCTTTTTAGAGAGGGCAATCAGACGAGGTGTAAGTGATGCTGTCGGCAAAGCCGTAGGTAATGCAGTTCGTCAGGCGGTTGAACCCGCAGCAACCAATCTTGTAAATCAGGCAACTCAGTCTATCGACAAAGCAACTCAAAATTCACAGCAACAGACACAGCGTTCTACAGGTCTTGAAGGGGCTATGTCAAACCTTGAAAGCAAACTGCAAGGATATGCCACCGAAGCGGCAAAGAATACAAAGGTTTGTCCTAACTGTGGCAAACCAAACGGTGCGGACAAGAAATTCTGTGCCGACTGCGGTACTAAGCTACCCGAACAGACACTTGCAGAAGGCGCTGTATGCGTGAACTGTGGCACACAGAACAACATAGGCACGAAGTTCTGCCAGAACTGCGGTGCAAAGCTTCCTGCAACTATTCAGGAAGAACAAGCCAAAGCCGAGCGTGATGCGGCAATTATGGCAGAATGGGATGAAAAACTTCCGCAGTATCCCAAATGGAACTGCGGTGGCGCAAACTTTGAAATTAACGAATACGAGGTCGGCTTCTATGGGTTCTCTGCGGATTTTGCAGGTAATCATTTAGCCGCCAGTCAGGCAGTTGAAAACTACAGGCAGTTGCTTTTACAAAACGGATTCCGTCAGGCAGGTCAGTATCCGAGTATGAATCATCTGTATAAGATGATCGGTGGTGTTTGTTATCACGTAGATACCGAGCATTGTTTCGAGGGTGATCCCGACTGTCCTAATATTGGTTTTGATAAATCAGAGCCTTACGGTGGTTTCAACTATGTCAAACCCGAACCTAAGAAAGCCACAAGTTTGAAAGACTTGTTTGGACTTTAATAAATTGAAAAAGGGGGAACAACACCATGAAGAAATTATTAGCAATTTTTATTGCGGTCATGATGCTGCTCTCACTAGCAGCGTGTGGGTTAAACGGTGAAATTCAAGGCGGCATTGACCGCGGCGGAGAATCACAGGTTGAAAACCAAGATTCCGACGGCAACAATGAAGAAAATAACGCACCGAAAACAGATAAATCAAGAACACTTGATTTGTATAAGGAATATTTCAGCGGCCCTTATACTCTGCGAGTGGAAAACTATGTAAAGGATTTCCGAGATCCTGATACCAAGACATTAAGCAGCAAAACACTCAATGTTGTAGACGGCTCTAAATCCTACTCTGAAACTACAAGTTCACCCGATTTTGAATTGAGTACAGCGACAGTGGTTATAGATGATTACAAATACACTCTTTACCATACTACAAAGATGATTGTTCGTTCTGCTGTTAGCAGTAAGAAAACCGGCAACGTGATAGTAATGCATGATGAAGCATTCTATAACGATATGCTCGGTGATGTGGAAGAAAAAGAAATTTTCGGCGAAAAGTACGAATGTGAAAAATTCTCTTCTTCGGGAACAAAGATTACATACTGTTATAAGGGTGATGAACTCAAATACATAATCGCAGATAGTGGCGGTGTGGATATTATTTTCGGAGTTGTGGAATTGACGAAAGGTGCGGATAGCACTTACTTTGAACTTCCCGAAGACTATGAAAAGAACTACTAAAGGAGGAGGTTGACGATATGGCAAGATTTTGTACCGAGTGCGGAAAAGAAATCGCTGACGGCGTTGCATTCTGCACCGAATGCGGCACAAAGTTTGAAGCAAACGAGCCAAAGCTTGTATCTGCTCCGCCTCCCGTTACACAGTCGCCTGTGGCTCAGGTGAATACGCAGCCGAGCTATTCGCCACCTGTTGCGGATAATCAGAACAAGGTAATATCAACAGGACTTTACATAGGCCTTATGATATTGTTCGCAGTACCTATCATTGGTTTTATTGCATGTATCATAATGGCTTTTACGGCAAAAAACAAAAATATTAAAAACTATGCACGTGCAACGCTTATTTGGATGATTATAGCGTTTGTGCTGTTAGCAATTCTAATCGCCATTGTGTCTGTATTAGCGAATACTCTTACCAATTACATAAATCAAATGACGGACGGACAATTTGGCGGGCTCGGAGATTTCTTCGGACAATTTAATGAAATTAAGGATTCGATGAACGAATTGAACGGTATCACAGAACAGTTTGGAAACGGCGACCTAAGTGGTCTGCCGTTAGAGTAAAAAAGAATTGGAGGAAATAACTATGGCATTCTGTGGAAAATGTGGAACTAAAGTTGAAGAAGGTATTAAATTCTGCTCTAACTGTGGCGAGGCTATCGGTGCTCCTGCACCCGAACAACAGGCTCAGCAGGCACCTCCCGTAGCAGAACGACCTGCAGCAAATCAGAACGACTTTTCGGCAAAGGTAGCGGCACTTAATAATACCGCCGATACTACTGCTGACTACGATGCAAACGATATATCACAAAATAAGGCAATGGGTATTTTAGCGTACTTCGGCCCGCTGTGCTTTATCCCGATGTTTGCAGCAAAGGGCTCAAAATTTGCCCGCTTCCATGCTAATCAGGGCTTAGTTCTTCTGATTGCCTGCGTAGCATGGTCTATTGCATCAAGTATACTTAATTCAATTATTCTTGCGATTTCTTGGAGATTGTATTTCATCACCAGTATTATTAGCCTGTTATCGATTGTCTTTGCGATTCTTGCCATCATTGGTATTATCAACGCCGCAAATGGCAAGGCAAAGGAACTCCCGATAATCGGAAAAATCAAAATTTTGAAATAATCCTATAAACCAAAAAGGCGGTGACCGTAAGTGTCATCGCCTTTCTCCTTTGCTTAAATTTTATAATAAAAACATTTGGAAAATCTGCTCATAATTTCTACAAAAAGTGTGATACTAATATCACATTAAAATTGTAAAAGGGGAGATTTATATATGAAAGCAACAGGAATAGTTCGTAGAATAGAGGCTTGTGTTATAATAGGGCAAACCGCGAAATAGTCAGTATTGGTGCGGTTTTTAAACAGTTTGCCCCACTGAACGCATTGGTGTCAAAAACGGGTTTTTTGGCGGTTTTAGAAAGGAGCGAAAATCATTCTAACATGCGTCAGAAATACATACTCTGTTGCAGTCAAAACTAAATATTCAAACTGTCACAAAGCCGAATGGGTATTAAAACTCGTTCGGTTTTCTTTTCTTTATGCAATCTTAATGCGAGAAAAAATCCTCTAACACTGCCTTAAATTGAAAAAATGTATAATTAAGGCAACAAAAGGAAGATAAGGAGAAGCATTATGG
>JAZSAK010000010.1:0-2772 GCA_045601865.1 Faecousia sp.
ACTGAGGATTGCCGGCAAAACAAAGCAAATCAGCACAAGTCCTACCCAGTCCATAGTGGTGATGGCGGCCTTTGCTCCGCTGGCCACATCATTTACCCAACCGGTATAGACACCAATTTGTCCGACTAAGCCGCAGGTGCCCATGCCGGAGGAAACCGGCGCACCGTTCATCTCCAACTTGAACAGGCAGGTTGCCAAAGGTCCGGTGATGATGGATGTCAATACAGGGGGAATCCAGCAGCGGGGATTCTTTACCAAATTGGGCATTTGCAGCATGCTGGTGCCAATGCCTTGCGCAACCAAGCCGCCCCAACGGTTTTCTTTGAAGCTCATAACGGCAAAGCCTACCATGTGGGCGCAACAGCCGGCAACGGCAGCGCCACCGGCAAGACCGGTTAAGCTCAAAGCCGCACAAATGGCGGCAGAGGAGATGGGCAGGGTCAAGGCAATACCCACAATGGCAGAAACCAAAATGCCCATAAGCAAGGGCTGCTGTGTAGTTGCCCATTTTACGGCATCACCCACAGCGCTTGCAGCAGCACCAATGGGGGAAGCAACTAAGCAGGAAAGTCCGATACCCACCAAAATGGTAAGTATGGGGGTTACCAGGATGTCAATTTTCGTTTCCTTGGATACCAGCTTGCCACATTCGCAGGCGATAATTGCTACGAAATATACAGCCAGCGGTCCACCGGCACCGCCAATGGCATTGGCGGCGAAGCCAACGGGAATCAAGGAGAACAGCACCAAGCCAGGTGCGCCTAGCGCACTGCCGATGGCAACGGCAATACCGGGGCCCACCATAGCAGAGGCTAAGCCGCCTAGGGTATAACCCACAGCACCTTCACCCTTGCCAATGGTTACAAGGATGTCGTTGAGGAAGGCAATGCCAAATTGCTGTCCGATTGTGTTTAGGATTGTGCCTACCAACAGCGTACAGAATAGACCCTGTGCCATTGCACCCAGTGCGTCGATGCCATAGCGCTTGCCAGAGAACACAATGTCCTTGCGTTTGAGAAAATTGCGGAATTTGCTCATGTTTTTGTTCACTCTCTTTCAGTTTATTGCGTCTGAAAAAGCGTGCGTCAGCCCTCCTGCTGACCCTAGGCAGCTCCAAAATATTATGGCGGTATATCTTTTCTTTGCACCACGCAATATTTCAGCCACCTTCAGTGTTAACCAGTCCCATACAGCCTCTGTATGAGCAGGTCCTAGCGCGTTCTTACCAGATCGGAAACAATGAACCCATTATAGCATTTGGGTAAATTTTGTCAATATTTTGCAGTAAAGTAATCCCCACAGTTTTCACTGTGGGGAAATGTTATTTTTTAGGGCGCAGGTACTTACCCTTGCGTTTGATTTGGGGATAATAATAGGTGAAGAAAACAATGGTGCAGAAAATCAGCGCAGAAACAATGCTGATGCGCAAGCCATTTTCAAATGCCTGATTTTCATAAGTGAAGCACAGCGTATGCTGACCTTCTTCCAGGGCAATGCCAATCATCGCGTTTCCTACCAGCGTAATGTCTGCTTTCTTTCCGTCTACAGTTACCGACCAGTTGTCACCGTTTTGGGGGATTGAGGTGTATAGAAGACCATCTCGGTTGCAGTTGATACTACCTACTACTTTGGTGTTGGAGAATTCTGCAATTTTCATGGTGGAGGCAGATAAAATTTCATAACCTTGGCGGAAAATTTGCTGGTTCAGAATTCCGGCACGAATGATAATGCTGCCGCTGTCGTTTGCCTTGCAGGTTATTTGTATTTGGATTTTATCGCCGGGCGCAACATCGCTGACTGCCATTACGTGAGGCAGTGCCCCCACTTCCTCAGAAAATAGCTTTTCTCCGTTTTTCCAAACAGTATACTTGTTGCGGGCGCTCATGTTCAAATCCAGGCAGAGAAAGCCTTCTTGTGGAATGGTGTAAAAATAGTCCACATAGGTCTGCTTTGGATTTTTTTCATAGTAGCAGTAGCCACTGGTGCTTTGAGAGGTGACATTGGTATCGTTAGGCAGGATGGACAGCGCGCCGGCAGAGGTGACAGTCCAAACATTTTCCGTAATGCCGGTTGCAGCGGTAAACAGTGTGTTTTGGAAGGCAAAGGCGTTAGAATCCGGCGCAAAGGTTAGCTCGCCCAGAGCGCTTTCCGCCAAAAATCCCAAAGGAAGCCAAGCGTTATTTTTCAAAAGGGATACATTGCCGCTTTTGTATACCTCGTCAAAGTGGGCGTTTTCTTCCAGATTGCCTTCCCGCTCTATCATATATTTAAGATTCAGGAAAAGATTGGATACGGGAGAAGCTTCTTCAAAGCAATAGCGGTTATAGGTGTTCTTGGCGGCGTAGCCCAGCATACGCAGATACTCTGTTACTTTGTCATTGGCAGAGCTGGTAAATGCGGAAATGCCATGATAGCCAATCAGGGAGCCGTCATTGAGCGTTTGACTGTGGGTCACTTCTGCACGATAGAAAGGCTCTTGCTCCGTTTTGTGCATATAATCCACAACAGCTTGGAGGTTTTCTCCCCCACGGGGGTAGCTGGCAACGCCGGCTCTGGGGAAGGAAATATAGCCGTTACATAAATTCATAACAACTTCCAAGAATAAAACACCGGCGAGGCAGAAACTGGCTTCCCGTCTGTGATACTCGCGAGAAGCTTGTGTTGCAACGGCTTGCTGGGCGTCCTCTGTTTGCGACACGGGGCGGTTTTGCAGCCAAGCGTATACAAGCGCACCCAAATACAACAGGAAAAATGTCAGGTTGAACACTAAAT
>JAZSAK010000011.1:0-13565 GCA_045601865.1 Faecousia sp.
GGCTGTTAAATGAAGCGAGTCTTGATTACGGGTGCCAATAGTTATATAGGGACTTCCTTTGAAAACTACATAAAAGACAATTTTCCAAACGATTTTGAAATCGAAACGGTTGACATGATAGACGGCGCTTGGCGTGATAAACCCTTTACCGGATATGACTGCGTTTTTCATGTGGCAGGCATTGCGCATCAGAAAGAGACGAAAGCGAACGCTCCTCTGTATTATAAGGTGAATCGCGATTTGGCGATCGAAACTGCAAAAAAGGCGAAGAATGACGGTGTAATGCAGTTCGTTTTTCTAAGCTCTATGAGTGTATATGGAATGGATACTGGTGCTATTACAAAGCAGACTGTACCGAACCCGAAGAGTAATTATGGGCTGTCGAAATGGCAGGCTGAAGAAGGAATCACCGATTTGAAATCGGAAAATTTTAAGGTCACCATCATTCGTCCTCCGATGGTTTACGGTGAAGGTTGTAAGGGCAATTATCAAACACTTGTTAGTATTGCTAAAAAGTTTCCTGTGTTTGCGGATTACAAGAACCAACGCAGCATGATTCATGTTGACAATCTTTCAAAATTTGTGAAAGATGTGATCGATAACGAGTTTGGCGGTGTACATCTCCCCCAGGATCACGATTATGTTTGTACATGCAAGATGGTGCAGAGCATAGCAAGAGATATGGGGATAAATATGAGACTTTGGAAAATATTGAATCCTTTTGTGTCAATTTTAAAGCATTGTACAACAAAAGGTAAAAAGGCCTTTGGAGATCTGATCTACAAGGATGAATAAGAGGAAGTTGTATAAATATACACTTCTTAGCTGGATATTTCATACCGAGGAAAAGTGCGAATACCGCATAAATGGCGATCTGGCAAGGAGAAAGGGAATGAAGGATGAAGATACTGATACTTGCAAACTATGATTTGGCGCTATACAAATTTCGTAGGGAGCTGTTGGAAAGGTTGCTCACGCAGGGAAATGACGTAGTGATTTCCTTGCCGGAAGGAGAGTTCGTCCCCAAATTGCAGGAACTTGGTTGCAGGTATATCCAGACCTCACTTAATCGAAGAGGAGTAAATCCTTTCGAGGACTTGGCGCTGTTGAATCACTATCGAGAGATTATTTCTGCTGAAAAACCGGATATCGTTTTGACCTATACGGTAAAACCCAATGTTTATGGCGGCATGGCGTGCTCTATGCTTAAAATCCCGTACATTGTCAATGTGACCGGCGTTGGCGATGCCGTTGAAAATGGCGGAATTTTGCAGGCAGTTGTTAAGCGTTTGTATGCTTTGGGTCTAAAAAAGGCACACACTGTGTTTTTTCAAAATAAAACCAATCAGGAGCTATTTGAAAAATGGGGTATTGCTCATAACAAAGCAAAATTAATCCCAGGAAGCGGTGTGAATCTTACGCATCATGCCCCTGCCACCTATCCGGCAGAGGGGACAACGCGCTTTCTCTTTATTGGAAGAATTACAAAAGATAAGGGAATTGATGAATTACTCGAAGCAATGCACACGGTTCATCAACAATATCCCAACACATATTTGGACATTATTGGCATGATGGATGGCGGCTACCAGAAGGTAATGGATGCGGTAAACCAGCTGGATTACATACATTATCATGGGGGTCAGTCAGATGTACGCCCGTTTATTCACAACAGCCACTGTACAGTGCTGCCGTCATACCATGAGGGCATTGCAAATGTTTTGCTGGAGTCTGCCGCTGCAACGCGTCCCGTAATTGCAACGCAAGTTGCGGGATGTCAAGAAACCTTTGATGAGGGCGTTAGCGGTCTGGGGTGTTTATCCAAAGATACACAAAGCCTTGCGGATGCAATGATTCGTTTCATCAATATGCCATATGAACAAAAGAAGAATATGGGCATTGCAGGAAGAAATAAAGTGGAGCAGGAATTTGACAGAAATGTGGTTGTGGAAGCCTATATAAATGCCATAATGGATGCCACAAAGCAGAAGGTATTGGTAAATATCTAAAATACTAATGGAGAATGTGATTATGTCTGCTGCTGTAATTTTATGTGCCGGAAAAGGCACACGAATGAACGACAATTCCATAAATAAAGTCTGTTTCCCTTGCGCCGGCGTGCCGGTGATTCGGAGAATTATTTCCAATCTTCGCTCAGGCGGTGTGGACACCTTTGTTGTGGTTGTGGGTCACAACGCGCAAAGTGTTAAGGATGTATTGGCAGGGGAGACAAATATCTTATATGCTTATCAGCAAGAGCAGAAAGGCACCGGACATGCGGCGCTTTGCGGACTTGAGGCGCTGAAAGCAGCAGGCTACCATGGACGGGCAATTGTTACCATGGGAGATAAGATTATCTCCGCGCAGGTAATTAAGGAATTGCTGGAATGTGACCAAAGAAAAAAAGCGGTCTGGGGTGTACAACCCCTTGCCAACAATTATAGCGGTGGCCGTGTCGTTGTGGCGGATGGAAAGGCATATGGCGTTGTGGAATTCGCCGATGCGGCTTTGATGGCGATTGCCCAGGTTCCGCAGGAACAACGGGCCAAGGTGCTGCAGGAGCTTCGGTTGAACGAGAAAAAAGCAGCAAAGGTTCTGGAAAAAGCAAAGGCAGAGAATCTGCCTGCCCGGAAAGTGCTGTGCGGCAGAACCTTTACGCCAGAGGAAATTCTGAACACGCCGTTTGCCAATGCAGGCCTATACTGCTTTGATGTGGATGCGGCGATTGAGGCAATTGGTAAGTGTGATACTACCAATGCCCAAGGCGAGATTTATTTGACAGATACCCTTGCCATGTTTGCGCAAGAGGATGAAGCGGTTTTGTATGAAGTGAAATCCAAAGAGGATATGCGCACCTTTAGCACAAAGCCCGAGCTAAACGAAATGAGCCGGTCTTTCTATCATAAGGCTTCTTCATTCGCACAAGCCATCGATAATGGCAGTATGGATGATGCTTTTGCAAAATTTTATAGTGAGCCGGAAGAACAGAAAAAAAGATGCCGCAATCTGATTACCAAGTTTACAGAAAAATACGGTGATAAGAAGATTGTTATTACGCGGGCACCCGGCCGCGTAAATTTGATGGGCAGACACGTTGACCACCGTGGCGGCTCTGTGAACGATATGACCATTAACTGCGATGTGGTTTTGGTGGTTTCTCCCAGATCGGATGAGCAGGTCAACATTTCCTTTACAGATGGGCTGTATCCGGATAGTACATTTTCTATATCCCAGTGTCTTGCATTAGCACCGCACGAGCAGTGGTTGGATTATCTGGAGGCCGATGCAGTAAAGGCAGCCTTGAAAAGCAGCAGCGGAAGTGCAATTAACTATGTAAAGGCAGCGGTGCTGCGTTTTCAGCTGGAATCCAACATTCCCCTTTGTGGAATGGATATCCTTTTAGATGGCTCCATTCCTATGGCGGTGGGCTTGTCATCTTCTTCGGCGATTGTGGTGGCAACCGCAGAGGCGGTATGTTTCCTCAACAATTTAAACCTGAACTCCTGCGAATTTGTGGAGCTTTGCGGAGAGGGAGAGTGGTTTGTTGGCTCCCGTGGCGGCGCAGCAGACCATGCGGCTATGAAATGCTGCTCAAGAGGGCATATCACCCATCTTTCCTTTAAACCCTTTGCCATTGGTGAAACGGTTCCGTTTTCAGACCGGTATGCAATCATGGTGGCAAACAGTATGCAAAAGGCAAAAAAGTCTGAGGGCTGTAAGGATAAATTTAACGCACAGGTTGCAGCTTCTGATATTGCACTTTTGCTGCTGAAAAAGCGGTATCCGGAGTATGCTTTTAAAGAATTCCGGGATATAACAAGAGTTCCGGAGCTTTCCAAAATCTATGAAATGATTTTGGCGCTACCGTGTGAAATGACACGCCAGCAGGCAAGGACAGAGCTTGCTATGTATCAAACGGAGCTGGAGCGTATCTTTGCCAATCATGCGGAGCCTGAGGCTTATGATGTTCGGGGTGTGGCGCTATACGGCATTTCTGAATGTATGCGGGCAGAAAAATGCTTGGATGCCATGACCAACGAAGATTACGAACTGCTGGGCAGCATGATGAAAATCAGCCATCAAGGCGACAGCGTTACGAATGTTATGCCTGTTGATGATGCAACCATTCGCCGGCTGGCAGATGAGCAGATGCCGTTATATATGGTTGCCGGTGCCTACGGCTGCTCTACGGAGCGCATTGACGGTCTTTGCGATTTGCTGAATTCCTATGACGGTGTTCTGGGCAGCGCATTGGTCGGTGCCGGACTGGGCGGGTGCATTTTGGCACTTGTGGAAAAAGACAAAGCCAATATGGTGATGGAAAATATCAAAGAGGATTTTTACAGAAAAAACGGACTTGAGGAATCGGTATATGTTTACTTCCCCTCCAGCGGGTCCGGCGTAATATATTAAGGAGAATTATTATGGGATATCAGGATATCAAATTTCCGGAAAACAGTTTATTTTTGGTCACCGGCGGTGCAGGCTTTATCGGTTCCAACCTATGTGAAGCGATTTTGAAGCTGGGCTATCGTGTGCGCTGCTTGGATGACCTGTCTACCGGCTTTCAGAAAAATGTGGACATGTTTCTGGACAATCCAAATTATACGTTTATCCAAGGCGACATTAAGGACTTTGATACCTGCATGAAAGCCTGCGAGGGCGTGGACTATGTACTGAATCAGGCTGCTTGGGGCAGTGTGCCCCGTTCTATTGAAATGCCCCTGTTTTACTGTGCCAACAACATTTCCGGCACGGTGAATATGATGGAGGCGGCAAGACAAAATGGTGTGAAGACCTTTGTCTATGCGTCCAGCTCCTCCGTTTACGGCGATGAACCGAACCTGCCGAAAACTGAGGGTAGAGAGGGCAACTTGCTTTCCCCTTATGCGCTGACAAAACGCGCCGATGAGGAATGGGCGAAGCAGTATTCAAGACATTATGGTCTGGCGACCGTAGGCTTGCGGTATTTTAATGTATTTGGCAGACGGCAGAATCCGGACGGCGCATACGCCGCAGTTATTCCCAAGTTCATCCGTCAATTGCTGAAAGATGAGCAGCCCACCATTAACGGCGATGGCAAGCAGAGCCGTGATTTCACGTACATTGAAAATGTTATTGAAGCCAATCTGAAGGCTTGCCTTGCACCGAAGGAAGCGCACGGAGAAGCCTTTAATGTGGCATATGGCGGACGGGAGTACCTGATTGACATTTATTACAGTCTGACAGAGGCACTGGGCAAGAATGTTGAACCGAACTTTGGTCCTGACCGCAAGGGTGATATTAAGCACTCGAATGCAGATATCAGCAAGGCAAGAAGGCTGTTGGGCTATGACCCCAGCTACGATTTTAAGTCGGGACTTAAGGAAGCCATCGCCTGGTATAAGGAGAATTTGTAATGCCCAAAAATGTCACACATCTGATTATCGGACTGGGCAAAGGCGGCGCCGAAACAATGCTATATCAGATTTTGCGGCATCGTACCGATGGTGATGTTGTGCATCGTGTTATTAGCTTGGGTATGGGCGATTACTATGAAGAAAAAATAAAGGCACTGCAAATCCCGTTAACGGTTTTGCCCCTGAAGAAAAAGCCCATCTGCACATTTTTGGAAATCAGAAAAGCAGCCAAAACCGCCGATACCTTATGCTGCTGGATGTATCATGCCAATTTTTTCGGCTACCTTGCAACGCTGGGTGTCCGAAATTTGAAACGAGTGTGGTGCATTCGTCATAGCAATCTCGACCCGAAGCACAATAGCAGGCTGACACTGCTCATTAACCGATTTTGCAGTAAAGTAAGCGGAAAAATCGACAGCATTGTCTATAATGGGCAGGAGGCGAGACTGGCCCATGAGCAAATTGGCTATGCCCAGGCAAAGGGCATTGTGCTGGATAACGGATGCGACCTGAAAGAGTTTTCACCGCAAAGTGGTGCACGGGAACAAATCGGCAAGGAACTGGGAATCGCCGCAGATAAGAAAATTGTTTTGTCGGTTGCCAGATATGCACCCATTAAGGATATTCCCACGTTTGTCCGTGCCTTTGGAAAAATCCATAGGCAAATGCCCAACACAGTTGCGGTTATGTGCGGACAGGGGATCAATGCAGAAAATGCGCAGCTGATGCAATTGTGGCAGGAAAATGGCCTGCAAATTCAAAAAGATGTGTTTGCATTGGGTCTGCGTCATGATATTGGAACGCTGATGTCTGCCGGCGATGTTTACATTTTGCATTCGGCAGGAGAGGCGTTTCCCAACACACTGATTCAAGCAATGGCCTGCGGTGCGCTTGCGGTGACCACGGATGTGGGTGACGCGAGAAGAATTCTGGCAAATGACAGCCTTGTTGCCAATACCGGTGACGATAAGGCAATTGCCAAGGCGGCACTGACCTTATTGCAAGCAGACAAAGAAACTCAGGAGAAAATTTCAGCAACCAACCGCACCACGGTTGCAACAAAGTTTGATATTCAAGTGGTTGTTCAAGAGTATGAAAAGGTGTTAGTGCAACGCTAAAGGGGAAATAGTATGAATAGATTCCAGAAAATCTTGTACTTCTTGGCATATAGGTTTAGGCTGTGCAATAGCGTTACAATTGCAAAAAAAATAGGTGTCAAATGTGGGGCGGGTTGCCGATTTTTAGATGACCCAATGAAGATGTTTGGCACAGAGCCTTACTTAATTACCATTGGTGAGCACGTGGAGTTGACCAATGGAACACGACTTGTTACCCATGACGGTGGAATGTGGGTGCTTCGAAAGCAACCGACCTATCAAAAAAGCGATTATTTCTCCCCAATCAATATTGGAAACAATGTGTTTGTGGGGTTGAATACAATTATTTTACCAGGTGTTACCATAGGGGATAATGTGGTGATTGGTGCATGCTCTGTGGTGACAAAAGACATTCCCTCCAATACAGTTGCCGCAGGAGTACCGGCAAAGCCCATTAAGGATATGAGCCAATACTTAGAAAAGGCCCAAATAGGCGCAATTGCAACTAAGGGAATGTCTTTTGAAGAAAAGAAAAAAGCAATTCAGCGTGTGCATCCTGAGTGGTTTGCGCAGGCAAATGAGGAAGAGCCATGAATGTTGTATTTGTTGTTGTTTGCCCCTTCCCTTACGGAGAAGCGTCGTCTATTCGCGCGCTGAATCTATGCCACCTTTTGCATGATGCGGGTCATCGGGTGCATGTAATTTCAGATTACCCGTCCGTTTCCAAGGCGGCTGTGGATTTTTGCACATATGAAGCAGTCTCCTGTGACAAAAAGAACTTTTTTGAGCGAAATGCGACGGCAAAAAAGTCCGTCGAAAGAGTGAAAAACTATTGCCGAGCGCATTCCATAGACGCAATTCTTACCAACGCAAGGTTTGACCGATTTAACCAACTGGCGGCTTTTTGCAAAAAAGAGGGTCTAAAGCTATTCGTGGAAAACTGTGAGTGGTATCACCCCAGCAGCTTCAAATTAGGCGTTCTGGATTTGCGTTATTGGAAGAATCAAAAAATGATTCAAAGGGATTTTAGAAAGGCAGATGGATTTATATCCATCAGCCGCCTTTTGCACGAACACAACCGAGGCTTTGGAATACCATCCGTTCGGATTCCCACGATTATGGACATTGATCAAATTGTTCCTTCGGAAACGGTGCGGGAAAAAGAGGCAATTACCATAGTTTATACGGGCAACCCGGGAAAATCGAAGGAATTTTTGTTGCCTGTGATAGCAGCACTGGCAGAGGATGAACTGCTGCGCAAGAAGATACAATTTCACATTTACGGCCCGTCGCGGCAAAGAGTTTTGATAAATATTGGCCAGCAGGAAAGCTTGCTGCAGCAAGCAGGCGACAGTGTGGTAATTCATGGAAAAGTTCCGCAAGACAAAATGGCCGATATCGTAAAAGATGCGGATTTTGCCCTGTTTTTAAGACCGAATCGGCGCTCTTCCAATGCCGGCTTTCCTACCAAATTAGGGGAATGTATGGCTGTGGGGACACCGGCTATTTCCAATGATACCGGTGATATTGGCCTATACCTGAAAGACGGCTTAAACGGTTTTTTACTGCAGGATACTACTGCGGCATCTGTCAGTGCGGTTCTGCACCGCATATTACAGCTGCAGCTCTTGGAGCGTCAGACCATGCGAAAGCACGCAAGAATCACAGCAGAGGAAAGCTTTAATTACAAAAAATACATTACGGATATACAAAAGCTGCTATCCGAAGTATTTGAACAGTGAGATTGGAAATATTTCTTATGAATACAATAAAATTGAACCGCCCAAAAAGAAATTTGGGATTACATCTTTTGACCATTGTGGTTATTTATTTTACGGATTCGCTTTTGTTTGCAACAAACAGTGCCTCTCTGTTTCTTTACGGAAAACGATTTGGTTTGATCATTCTGGCGATTGCCATGCTTTTCTGGGATATTTATAAAGGCAGGACGAAGGTGCCCGCATTTTTGCTGTTGTTTTCCGTTAGTATCGTAATATCTGCTTTTTTGGCAGGACGGTTTCTCAACGGCTATTCATACTACACCATGATTGCTCTTTTGTGGTTTGGATATCTCTTTTCCAAAAAATATTCGCTTAAGGAATTTGCAGATGTATTTTGCAAATGGATGCGTGTGATTGCGGGTGTTTCCCTGGTGGCATGGCTGCTGTCCGACGTAATTCGCTCCATGAGCTTTCTGCCTACCATTACCAATACGGTGGGGGCGCAATATAAGTTCCTGTTTTTTACCAATGTGCCTGTTCTTGAGCATTTGTCAAGACGGAATTTAGGACCGTTTTGGGAACCGGGTGCCTATCAGGTTTATTTGGTTGTTTCATTGTATTTTACATTGTTCATTCGGCAGCATAAGCATAAAGTGCTTGATGCGATTTTATTCACCGTTACTGCGATGACCACCTTGTCCGGCGCCGCGCTGATTCCCGTTTTGCTGTTGCTGGCAGCGTATTTTGTCGAGGAGAAAAGTGCAAAAGGATTTGCATTAGTTACAGCTGTGGGTGTGCTGTTGCTGGTTTTGCTTAATACGGGCATTTTTGATGAGATATTCTCAAAGCTTTCCGGTGAGGCGGAGACGGACTCCATAACCTACCGTATTATCGGCATGGAGGGCGGATTCCTTGGGTTTATAAGGGGCCCGCTGTTTGGCAGCACGCCGGAAGTCAATGAGGCCATCAAGGAAGAGCTTGCCTATAAATACTTAAACCAGTCTTACGCCAGCAATACGAACACGTTTATGAACTATTTTGCCTACTATGGTGTTTTTGTGGGCGGCTTTATGCTGATTCAGTCGTTTAACCTCATCCGCAAAAATTCGGCATCCGTGCTGGCAAGCATCCTGGCATTTGCTGCGTTTTTCCTAACCACATCCAATGAGAACATGATGGCATCCTTGCTGATTAGTACGCTTGTATTTTTTGGGTGGCAAAAAAAGCAAATGTCAACCCATGTCCAACAGAGCGATGGGGAAGTGGGAAGAAATGAACCTTAAAAAGATATTACGATTATAAGAAAATTCCAAGAAATAGATTGGTGAACTGGAGGCATTTGTATATGAAGATCGTGCAAATCAATGCCTATGATTGCGGCAGTACAGGCAAAATCATGTTAAATATTGCCCGGGTTGCCCGAAAGAATGGACACACAGCATATACATTTTCCTCTTCGCGGGCATCGGCGCACCCGGTGGTCACAGACCACAGCTATATTGATAATAAATGGGATTACTCTGTTCATATGGGGATGGGAATGCTTTTCGGCTGGGAAATGGCGTTTTCTTACTTTGCAACCAAACGCCTGATTGGCAGGCTGAAGCAGATTTCTCCGGACATCATCCATTTGCATAATACCCATGGGTACTATCTTAATCACAAACTGCTGTTTCGCTATTTGCGCAGCAGCAAGGCGAAAATAATTTGGACACTCCATGACTGCTGGACCTTTACCGGCAGGTGTCCCTATTTTCAGATTACAAAGTGCGACAAATGGCTTACCGGCTGTGAAAAATGTGTTTATGACCCCAAGGGGTATCCGGCAAGCTACATTTTTGACCGCAGCCGCCCACAGTGGAAAGAAAAAAAGAGACTGTTTACCGGGTTGAAGGATATGACCTTTGTCACGCCCTCTCAATGGCTTGCAGACCTGGTGAAGCAATCTTTTTTGAAGGATTATCCGGTGAAGGTAATCAACAACGGCATTGATTTGTCTATATTTCGTCCGGTGGAGGGCAATATTCGCGAAAAATATGGCATTCCGCAGGACAAATCCATCGTTTTGGGTGTGGCTGCCAGTTGGGGTGCACGCAAAGGACTGGATGTGTTCGTAGAATTGGCAAAACGCTTGGGTTCTGACTATCAAATAGTATTGGTAGGCACGAATGACAGTGTGGACAAGCAGTTGCCAGGCAATATTATTTCCATACACAGAACCCATAACCAGCAGGAGTTGGCGGAAATTTACACAGCTGCAGCGGTGTTCGTAAATCCGACGCGTGAGGATAATTACCCCACAGTGAATATGGAGGCAATCGCCTGCGGTACACCGGTTGTCACATTCCGCACCGGAGGCAGTCCTGAAATGCTGGACGAAACCTGCGGCAGTGTAGTAGCGTGCGATGATGTGGATGCGCTGGAAAAGCAAATTGTGCGCATCTGTCAAGATAGACCCTATTCTCAGGAGGCGTGCTTGGCGCGCGCCAAGACATTTGACATGAATGACCGTTTTGAGGAGTATGTGAGATTGTATGAAACAGCCGTTGATAAGCATCATTGTTCCGGTCTATAACGCGCAAAAATATCTTTCAGAATGTATTAGGAGCATTGTAAACCAAACGTATACCAATTTGGAAATTATTTTGGTTAATGACGGCTCCAAAGATAATTCCTTGCAGATATGCAGGGAATTTGCTAAGCAAGATTCGCGGATTGTTGTTTTAGACAAGGAAAACGGCGGACAGGCTACAGCACGGAATATGGCTTTGGATATCGCCAGAGGAGCGTATATCGGCTTTGTGGATTCCGATGATACTGTGGAGCTGGACATGTATGATACACTAATGAAGGCTTTGCTGGCACATGGAGCAGACATTTCCATGTGCGGAAGATACAATGTGTATCCAAATGGCGAGCAAAAAGAGGTATTTGTTTTTAATGAAGAACAAATATGGACGAATAAGGAAGCAGTCCGCAGATTCCTTACGTGGGATGGTATAGATGGGGCTGGTTGGGATAAGCTTATTAGCCGTGATTTATTTGAGGGCGTACGTTTCCCCGCCGGACTCATTTGTGAAGATTTGCCTGTGGTATATGAGCTGATAAAAAAAGCAGAAAAAGTTGTCCATATTGGTGCGCCGAAATATTATTATTATCAAATAGTCGGTAGCACGTCTCATGGTGTTTTTTCTCCCAAAACCCGCGGGCTGATCGTTTATCCGAAGGAAATTTACTTAGACGCAGTTTCCTGTTGGCCGGACTTAAAAGAGGAAGCGGAATACTACTATGGAAGCTCTGTCTATTGCGCCGCCAAAAAATATGCGCAAACCAGTTCTCAAAAAGAAGATTGGGTGATATCTGAAGTTCTGAAATGTGAAGACGTGATTTGGCATAATACCAAAATCACAACACGGACAAAATGGATGATGAAGCTGTGTCGGCATCGGCGATTATATCGCTTTCTTCGGCAAATCGTACGATAAGAAGAGTATAGGGGCAGTGGGCCAATGAATGAAAAGGGAGCAGCGGGTATGAAAAGTGCAATCGTTACCATATATGGTGAACAAAACTATGGCAATCGTCTCCAAAATTATGCGGTATATACGGTTCTGCGCCAAATGGGCATACCCTGCGAAACGGTGGCGCGTCTGCAGAGAATTTCACAAAAAGCCAAGGCAAAAAAAGCGGTAAAACAATTATTGCTCCCCCTTGGTATCTTGCCCAAAGGAACACAACTGCGCGCAAAGCGTGAAAAAGCGTTTTTGGCATTTACCAAGAAACATATTCCTACAAGATATGTCATTACGGACAATAACAGATTACCCGACAACATTGCCCGGGAGTACGACTACTTTGTCATTGGAAGCGATCAGGTATGGAATCCAACCTTTGGTGGATTTGAAAATCAATTTTGGGATATGTTTTTGCTGTTTGCCAAGCCAAAGCAAAAAATCTGCTTTTCTCCCAGTATTGGTGTTTCCAAGCTTCCAACACAGTGGGAATCCAAGTTCCGTGAGGCGTGGATGACTTTTCCGGAAATCAATGTCCGGGAGGAAGCCGGAGCAAACCTCATTTCCCAAATGACAGGGAAAGATGTCGGGGTGACCATTGATCCAACATTGATGCTGACGGCAAAGCAGTGGAGCGCGGTTGCGCAACCGGTGCCCAGTGTGGATGGGTGCGAGTACATTTTAGAGTACTTTCTGGGCGATATGTCTCAGGAGGAAAACCGGGAAACACAGGACTATGCTGACCAAAACCATTACAAGCGGATTCGTCTGCTGGATGCGCGCAATCCGGAAATTTATGTTTCCGGTCCGGCGGAGTTTTTAACCCTTATTAAAAACGCGAAGCTGGTGATTACAGATTCGTTCCATGCGTGCGTGTTTTCTATCATTTTTGGAAAGCCCTTTGTTATACACAAGAGGCAAGACAACACGCAGGATATGTATTCAAGAATCCATACCTTATGCAATCTTTTCGGGCTGGATGGGCAAACGGCATCTATCGATAATCCGCTTGTGGTGTCAGAGGAATACAGGGATAAAAAACTGGAAGAAGAAAGAAAAAAACTGCACAATTACTTAGGAAAAATGGGGGACAAAGCATGATAACCGATATTGAAAGCATCCAAATACTCATTGCACTGCTAAAGCAGTATAACATTACCAATTTGGTGCTGTCTGCAGGAAATCGACATACCCCGTTTGTGCGTTCCGTGGAAAAAGACCCCTTTTTCACCTGTTATTCTGTGGTAGATGAGCGCAGCGCGACATTCTTTGCGCTGGGACTGATTCAGGAAACTGGCAAGCCTGCGGCTGTTTGCTGCACTTCGGGCACGTCTGTTTGCAATTATACCTCCGGTGTGGCGGAGGCGTTTTATGCAAAGCTACCGCTACTGGTGATTACCGTTGACCGCAACCCGTATTATTTAAATCAACAGGAGGAGCAAATGGTTCCTCAAGCTGCGCTGCTGCAGGGAATTGTGAAAAAAACGGTTACACTTCCCATTGTGAAGGATAAAAAAGATGCGTGGCGCTGCAACAACTTGATTTGCGAGGCAATCTTGGAGTTGGACCACCGCGGTAAGGGCCCTGTGCAAATCAATGTTCCCGTGGAAGAAAAATTGTTTGATTTCCATACGGAAAATCTGCCAGCTGTGCGAAAAATTGAACGAATCGAGCCGGATGACGAGATGCTTTGGAAGAAACGGGCGCAGGAGTTGGCATCGAATAAACGGATTTTGGTGACATTTGGTCAACACGAGCCGTTTAGCGACTGCCAGGTGCGTATCATGGAGCGATTCCACGAAATATATGGCGCTGTGTTCCTGGTGGAGCGCTTGT
>JAZSAK010000012.1:0-7263 GCA_045601865.1 Faecousia sp.
CCCAAAGCCAGTTGGCATTTATCGGGAAAAAAGAGACAGCATCCATGTTTTTGGTGGGCAAGGCGATGCATAAACTGCTGTGCCAGCCAATCAATCGGGAGAACGATAAAGAGGCGCTGAAAACCATCATCAAATGTGTGCGCCTGCTTCAAGAGGATAAGGTTTCTGTGGGCGTGTTCCCGGAAGGCTATATCCACCCGGACCATAAGCTGCACCACTTCCGCCATGGCGTGTTTAAAATTGCAACCAAAGCAAAAGTGCCCGTTGTGGTGTGCACCATGAAAAATACCCGTCAGGTGATTCCCAATTTGTTACATTTTCGCCCATCCCATGTGCAGCTGCATGTGCTTAAGGTGTTCACACCGGAGGAGTTTGCCGGCATGACCGCTGTGGAGCTGAGCGAGCAGGCCTATCATTTAATGGCACAGGATTTAGGACCGGAACTGGTGCACCAAGACAGCGATGAAAATGAAACAGCCACTTGATTTACCCTAAAAAAGCAGTATAATATTACAATGAAATAAAAACCCGCATAGGGGAGGAAATACACATGAAAAACAGCGAAAAAACACTGGATATGATTGTCAATCTGTGTAAAAGCCGCGGCTTTGTTTACGCAGGCTCGGAAATTTACGGCGGTCTTGCTAATGCCTGGGACTATGGTCCTTTGGGCGTGGAGTTCAAAAACAATGTGAAAAAGGCGTGGCTGAAGAAGTTCGTGCAGGAGTCCGATTATAATGTGGGCTTGGACGCCGCTATCTTGATGAACCCCACCACTTGGGTCACCACCGGACACGTGGGCTCTTTCTCTGACCCGCTGGTGGACTGCAAGGGTTGTGGCAGCCGCCAGCGTGCGGACCAGCTGATTTCCGCATCGGAAAGCGGCAAGCAGGTGAATGTGGATGCCATGGACTTTGGTGAAATGGATGCGTTTATTGCCGAGCATGAGGATGTGGTCTGTCCCAACTGCGGCAAGCACCACTTTACCTCCATCCGTAAGTTCAACCTGATGTTCAAGACCCAGATTGGCGTTACGGAGGATACTGCCTCTACTTGCTATTTGCGTCCGGAAACGGCGCAAGGTATCTTTGTAAACTTTGCCAATATTCAGCGAACCACCCGTAAAAAGCTGCCTTTCGGTGTCTGCCAGGTGGGCAAGGCATTCCGCAATGAAATCACTCCCGGTAACTTTACCTTCCGCACCCGTGAGTTTGAGCAGATGGAGTGCGAATTCTTCTGCCAACCCGGCACGGATTTGGAGTGGTTTGCCTACTGGAAAGATTTTTGCAAGAATTGGCTAATTAGCTTGGGGATTAAGGAAGACTCTCTGCGCTTGCGCGACCATGACCCTGCAGAGCTGGCATTCTATTCCCGTGCTACTACCGATATTGAATATCAGTTCCCCTTTGGCAATGGCTGGGGTGAGCTGTGGGGCATTGCCGACCGCACCGATTACGACTTGGGTCGCCATCAGGAGGCTTCCGGCAAGGGCTTAGAGTATTACGACCAGGAAAAGAATGAGCACTATATTCCTTATGTCATTGAGCCTTCTCTGGGCTGTGACCGCGTGGCGTTGGCGTTCTTATGTGAAGCCTATGACGAGGAGGTTGTGGGTCAGGACAAGAACGGAAAGGACGATGTCCGTACCGTCCTGCGTCTGCATCCCTATCTTGCGCCCTTCAAGGCGGCTGTGTTGCCCTTGAGCAAGAAGCTCAGCCCCAAGGCGGAGGAAATTTACAAGATGCTGAAAAAGGACTTTATGGTGGACTTTGACGATGCCGGCTCTATCGGTAAGCGGTATCGCCGTGAGGACGAAATTGGTACACCGCTTTGCATCACTGTGGACTTCCAAACCGTAGGCGACGAAAACACCCCTGCAGACAACTGCGTTACCGTCCGTGACCGTGACACCATGGAGCAGGTGCGTGTACCCATCAGCCAGCTGAAGGCGTATATCGCCGAAAAGTGCGATTTCTAAATAAAACGCAAACCGCCTCGATATTCGAGGCGGTTTTTTATGTGCGGGTATTCAAAAAGGGCATGAAAAAACTCCCTCCAAGGCACGCTCGGAAGGAGATATTTTCAGAGAAATTAGGCCAGCTTGTTCAGCTTCAGGGTCATGCCGCTTTTTTTGCGAGCAGCATTGTTCTTGTGCAGAAGACCCTTTGTAACAGCCTGGTCAACAGCCTTGATAGCAACCTTGTAAGCAGCCTCGGCAGTAGCCTTGTCGCCACTTTCCAATGCAGCGTCAAACTTCTTCAGGTTGGTCTTCAGCTCGGACTTATTGGCCTTGTTCTTCTCATAAGCAATCTTGGAAGAAAGAACATCCTTCTTAGAGGACTTAATATTGGGCATCGTGTTACACCTCCTATGCGCCAAACTTATTCATACGGATACACATTATAGCGCTTGTTTTTCATAAAATCAATCCCTTTTTTATTTTTTTTAGGTTTTTTATAGCTGACGGTTTGTTTTTTTGCACTGTTCACAGAAAAAACGGTTTGTCAAGAGCAAATTTTCACCATCATAAAACGACGCTTGTGAAAAGCAACGAGAACGAAAAAGTGGGAAGTTTGCCGAAAGGTGTCGAATCCATTTATGTCAACCACATGGATATGGGTATCCTTTTCTGTGCATTGGGGAAAAACCTGTGGACAATGTGGAAAACTCATGGTTTGCAACCTTTATTTTGCGTTACTTTCTGCCAGATGGGTTCTTTTTCATAAATTATTCCTATTTAAAAAAGGGGCATAATTTTTGTGCAACCATGTTACGGAAACAAAAAAATCCAATCTCTGCCAGCGTTTTTTTGGAAAAAATGTTGCTTTTTCTCCAATCTCCTCATGATAAATGGGGGATTCCTTGGATAGCCAAAAAATTTTTGTGAAATTTCTACAAATATGCAAACGGTATCTTTACTGCCCAAATGGAAATACTGGTATTACCATTTTGAAGCATAGGAGGAGACCCATGCAGGGAAAGGTAGAAATCTGCGGAGTAAACACTGCGCGCTTGCAAACATTATCCCCCGCACAAATGGAAGAATTATTGCTCAAGGCCAGCAAAGGCGACGAGCAGGCGCGCCAGCAGCTAATTGAGGGGAATTTGCGGCTGGTGCTTAGCGTGATTCAGCGCTTTGACAAACGGGGGGAAAGCCCCGATGACCTATTTCAAGTTGGCTGCATTGGCTTAATGAAGGCTATTTCCAACTTCGACCCAACAAAGCAAGTAAAATTTTCCACTTACGGTGTACCCATGATTGCCGGCGAGGTTCGCCGATACCTTCGGGATAACAGTCCAATTCGCGTCAGCCGATCCATTCGGGATGTGGCGTATCGGGTTTTACAATGCAAGGAGGCGCTGATATTGCGCCTCGGCAGAGAGCCAACCCTGGAAGAAATCTCTACGGAGCTGGCGCTTCCGGTGGAGGATGTCAGTGAGGCGCTGGATGCGGTTTGCGCGCCAGTGAGCCTATATGACCCTGTGTACGCCGATGGTGGTGACCCATTGACTGTCATGGATCAAGTGAGAGACATGAAGAACACGGAGCTCAATTGGATGGAGCATATTACCTTGCAATCAGCCTTTCGTGCGTTGGGGGAGCGGGAAAAACAAATCCTCTCCTTGCGCTTTTACGATGGAAAAACCCAAATGGAGGTAGCAAATTTAGTGGGCATTTCCCAAGCGCAGGTGTCTCGTTTGGAAAAGGGCGCAATCAATGCAATGCGTAAAAGCGTGTGTATATCGTAAAAGGCTTACCCCTCATCTGCCTAATGCCAGGCGAGGGGTATTTTTTATAGTAAGAGCGTGTGGCTATGCCGTACTTTTTGACAGTCTGATAAAGGTATAACCCTTCCTGTTTATGGCAATACTGTCTCCAAAAGGAGGGAGCATATGAAACTACGAGACATCATGAGCGGTTCGGTTATTAAAATTCATCCGGATGAAACCGTGGCGGTGGCTGCGCGGACACTGGCACAGTATAATATTGGGGCGTTACCTGTGTGTGATGATAGCGGAAAGCTGTGCGGTATGTTGACGGATCGGGACTTGGTTACACGCTGTATGGCAACGGAACGTTTGCCGATTGATACAAAGGTGCGGGATGTGATGACCAATCAGGTGATTTCTGCGTCTGCGGAAATGGAGACGGCGGTTGCCGCCCATCTTATGGGCAGACGGCAAATTCGGCGCTTGCCTGTGGTAGAGCAGGGCAAGCTATGTGGTATGGTGAGCTTAGGAGATTTGGCGGTTCGCGAGGAAAGCACAATGAATGCAGGTGATGCGCTGAGTGATATCAGCTGCAATGTTTCCAGACCTTTCTATCCATAGTATATAGTACGCAAATAAAAAACACGGGCACAGCAATAAGCTGTGCCCGTATCTTACTTTAAGGATAAATCAACTGCGTATATCAGCCAAGTTGATGTGTACTTGCTCCCAGAACAGGGTGTCTTCCACCATGCGGTTATCCAGTTCCCAGAAGTGATTCATAACGTCCTCGGGACGCAGACCCTTTTGGGCGGTTTCCTCCAGCCATGCGCGCAGCTGGCTTGCCTGAGCTTCGTGGCGGGGCGCAAACAATTCAGGAGTATCCACCAGTGCTTGCAATAGATTTGCAACAACCGGAGAATCGGGATTGGTGACGTTCAACGTGCAGACAATCAATGTTCCTGCGCCAACCTTCAAAGAGAACAGATGGGAGAATTTGCGCAGTGTATCTTCGTCAATAAAGTGCTTAATACCTTGCACCATGCCCTTCATGCGATCACGCACAGGCTTGTCAATGCCACTGAAGAACTCTGTGACAGCCATGGGGCAGCTGTCCAGATTCACCTTTGTTCCGGCCTCCAGCAGCGGCTGCAGATTTTTATCGAAGTAGCGTTCGGAGGCGAGGACCTTTTGCAGCGGCTCACTGGAGATAACACCGCCTAGATTGCTGCCGCGATCCCAAATGCAGGGCTTGAATCGCTCCAAAGCGCCGGGCATTTGCCAAGCATTTCGTTCAGCAGCATATTCATAGAACAGCACAACGGTCTTGCCAGCATCTAAATCGGCAAATACATTTTCGTCCAAAGTGTCGGTAACAACCGTTTGTGACGGCTTTGTGCCCTGCTGCAGCCATGCTTTTAGCGCGCCATCCTGCAACCGCAGCTGCGGCAATGCTTCCGGCTGCTTGGTGGGGTAGAACCACAGCGTCCATTGATTTTTTACGTGGATGTCACCGCTGACAAATTCTGCCCGCAATGTGCGCATCTGCGTGGCAGTGCCGGGTGTGACACGAATGCTTACCTGTGCCAGCTTTTGCAAACCGCCTGCCAATACAAAATCCTTGCCCTCATATACCAAGTCTGCATCCAGCCACAGCTTATAGTCGCCGCGAATTTCCGGCTGAGGCAAGAAATCGGAAGCGTAAAGCTGAGCAGTTATAGAGGCGTTATCATAGGCGATTTCATTGTCCAAGTCGGCCAGCAAAACCAGGTCGTTGTTCATCTGCAAGAACCAGTCTTTGTCGATATACTTATCGTCGTCGAAGCAGTCAACGATGCCGTTCTTATTTTCGTATTTCAGGCAGTCGGAGAACTGAAGCATTTCATAGCCGCATAGGGGCGATAGGCGCATTTCTTCCAGATAGGTTTTCATCGCCATGTTTTTCCACGCGCGAGAACCCAACTGATAGTCCTCCATGCGGTCTGCTAAGCCCTTGCGAGCAATCAGCTTGGGCATTTCCGTCATATAGGCGGGCTTTTTAATGCCATTCTCTTCTAAATACTGCGGACCGACCTTCGCCGCAAAGGCGTCAAATTTGTCGCTGAGTGCCTGATAGTCCGGCACATCAATATAATGCATTGCCTCATGGGACAGTACGGGGCGAAGGGCAGTTGCATCACGGCGGACGGATACCGTTGCGTCTTTGGTATCGCATTGCGCGTTCATGGGAACATCATATGTAGAGCCGTTGATATGCCAGGGAGCGTCTACCTGGAACATATTTTTGTGGTGCTTATACGGGAAGAAATAAGCAATGTGCTGGCTGTAAATGTCAGCAGTGCTTCTGTCATATTCTCCCCAACCGGAGTTGTCCATAATCAGCTTGGAGGGAGCGAGGGCACGTCCTTGCTGATAAAGATTGTGAACCTCGGGGTAATGGCCGGAATTATGCATCTCGTTACCGATGCAGAAAATTGCCATGGAAGGATGGTTCCGATATTTAATGATGGTCTCTTCCCAGGCTTTGTTGCTCATGGCGAGGTTTTTCTTGTTGCCTTGGTCATCGTAATCGTAAGCGAACCCGATTTCCATGTGAATGAGCAAACCTAATTCGTCTGCTGCGCGAACAAAATCCTCGGAGGGGATGGTGCTGTGGAAGCGCACGAGATTAAAGCCGTATTTCTTTGCCTGACGGATATTTTTCAGTGCCGCTTCATAATCGCTTTCTCCCGTCATGTTGGGATGGTCGTGGGCAATTATGCCGCGAATATAGCCTCTCATATAAATAGGTGCATCGTTCAGCAGCAGCATTTTGTTTTGCATAGCGCGCAGGGAGCTGTGTCCGAAGCGCACGGTCTGACCCAATGCTTCTATGGTATACAGCGTTGGATTATCCAAAGACCAGAGCTCCAGAGCGGAAGCGTCCAAGGTTGTGCGGTAACCATTGTCCGTTTTTTCGCTTTTCATTATGGGGCAAGAAACCACTGTGCCGTTTTTGTCTCGGATTGTGTAATCGCCCAGTGGCTGTGCTGCAACAACATACAATAAATTTGCAGCGGTGTTACTGTAGATATACATGTTGTACCTCCAATATGCTCTTGTAATATGCAGACATTGTATCATAGAGGAAAAGAAATGTCACCATTTTTTACAGGCGCTATGTATAAATGTCCCGGAAACGGAAATACTTCACCAAAGGAACACAAAATGGTAATAATAAAAGGCGTTTCTAAAAAAGTTGAATTTGGGTATTGACAAATGGCACTTGTGATAGTAATATAGGCAGGCTGTCGGATGAACGGGTTGTCGTGGGAAGATGGCAACAGAAAAAATATCGCAAAAAAGATAAAAAAGTTCTTGACATGCGAAATGGTTTCTGTTATCATATAAAAGTTCGCTACGCGGACGAACCTGTACCTTGTAAATTGAATAATGTAAGACAAACTAAAACACCTTGGACAATAAAAATGGATTGTTTAAGCGTTTAAAGTGAACGAATAACAGCCAACGAAAATTCTTGAGTAAAATTTGCTAGACAAATTGATCAAAGAA
>JAZSAK010000013.1:0-8405 GCA_045601865.1 Faecousia sp.
ACCATTGACAATGTGCATACGGTTCTGCATCAAGTATTTAACTTGGCGGTGGATGACGGTTACATACGTATTAACCCCACCGATAATATGCTGAAAGAACTCAAACAGTCCCACAATTTTCAAGTAGAAAAGCGTAAGGCACTTACTATCCCCGAACAACAATTGTTCATTAACTTCCTAAAAAATCATCCTGTGTATCGGCACTGGTATCCTGTATTTGCCATTATGCTTGGCACGGGGTTGCGTGTCGGTGAATTGATAGGATTGCGGTGGTGCGACATTGATTTGGACGAAGGACTTATCCACGTCAATCACACCTTGGTATACTACAATCATGGTGACGGCAACGGCTGTTCCTTTAGTATAAACACCCCCAAGACTAAAGCCGGTGAACGAACCGTACCGATGATGGATGATGTTAAAGAAGCATTCCTGCTTGAAAAACAAAATCAAGAGGATACAGGAGTTAAGTGCAAGGCAATTGTGGACTGCTATACGGATTTTATCTTTGTGAACCGCTACGGTGATGTTCAGTATCAAGGAACACTCAACAAAGCCATTCGCAGAATTATCCGTGACTGTAATGATGAAGTGTTGCTCAAAGGAGATAAGGATCCCGTTCTGTTGCCGCCCTTTAGTTGCCACAGCTTGAGACACACTTTTGCTACTCGCTTGTGTGAGTCGGGTATCAATATAAAGGTGATACAGGATGTTTTAGGTCATGCCGATATTAGTACAACGATGGATATTTATTGCGACGTGACCAACGAACTGAAAAAGAAAGAGTTTACAAGCTTGGGCGAATTCTTTAAGGACAAGCAAATTTAATCTACTACGCCAATGGTACGCCAGTCACTACGCCAAAATGCCGCACAGATACAAAGGGTTATATTCTGTGCTATAAAAATGGCTTACAAAGACGGCCCCAAACCATTGGAGTTTTGTACACTTAGGTATTGTTTTGTAACTTCGGGGGCAGAGGTTCCCACGATGAAACCGTTAGCGGAGTGAATTTTAACAAATTTCTGTGCTTGCGACATATGACAAGATTGAAAAGGGCTATAACCGATGGTTATAGCCTTTTTTTGACGCAGGTTGACAATGCAGTTATAATATATATTTACAAGGTGTAAGATGCGAAATACAGTTAGGAGATTGGAAATGCTGGGTCATATTTTACTTACTGCAATTAATGCCGTGATGCCGATTGTTCTTTTAATATTGTTGGGCTGCTGGCTGCGAAAAAAGAATTGGATATCCGATTCTTTCTTAAAGGATGGAAATAAGCTGGTGTTTCGGGTGTGTTTGCCTGCAATGCTGTTTGTTAATATATATAATGTTAGTGGTTTTCAAACCATCCAGTGGGATGTTGTGATTTTTAGTACTGTTGTGATTATCCTGCTGTTTTTCCTTGGCTTGGCTGTTGCAATTCGCACCACAAAAATTCCGCAACGCCGAGGTGTTGTTGCGCAGTGCATATTTCGCAGCAATTTTGCAATTATTGGGCTGCCTTTGGCGCAGGCTTTGGGCGGCGAGGCGGCCATGGGTACGGCGGCAATTGTGTCTGCATTCAGCATTCCGATTTTTAATATATTTGGTGTGATTGCTCTGACGATGTTTATTGGTGGAAATAATAATAAACATCCGATTCGGGGAATGTTGTCCGATATTATTAAAAATCCACTGATTGTTGGAGTTGTGTTGGCTTTGGCTTGCCTTGGTATACGCGAAGCGCAGGTTGCTTTACTGGGAGATATAAAGTTTTCCTTGGAAAGGGATATGGCGTTTTTATATACATCCTTGGGAAATCTGAAAAATATGGCAACGCCGTTAGGTTTGATTGTCTTAGGCGGTGGATTCCAACTATCTGCTGTCAAGGGAATGTTCAAGGAAATTGCGATAGGCTCTTGCTGTAGACTCCTGATTGCACCGATGCTGGGCTTGGGATTGGCTATTTTACTGAGTACTTATACGGATTTGCTTCATTGCACTACCAATGAATATGCGTCCTTGATTGCACTGTTCGGTACGCCGGTGGCGGTGTCCAGTGCGGTAATGGCAGGGGAGATGGGCAATGATGAACAGCTTGCAACCCAGCTTGTCATGTGGACAAGTATATTCTCCGTTTTTACTGTTTTCTTGCAGGTTTGTATTTTAATGTCCTGCGGACTTTTGATGGCATAAGAAAATGCACCACATATGTGGTGCATTTTCTTAGACAAACTGTTGTGTGTTAACGTCAATTACGCCCCGCGTGGTAAGCCTTAGCTCCGGAATCACCGGCAGACTCCCTAGGCTGTGGGCAACAGACTTGGCCTTTTCCAATGCTTCATTGACCTCCTGCAAGGGGCGGTCTGTCATAATATCGGCAATCTCCAGAGGTAGCTCTGCTAATATTTCGCCATTATTTACCACGACGATGCCACCGCTGTTTTGGGCAATGCGGTTAGTGGCAAATGCCATGTCCGCGTCGTTGGTGCCTACGCAGATAATATTGTAGCTATCGTGAGAAACGGAGGTGGCAACGGCACCTTCCTTTAGTTCGTAACCATTTAAGTAGCCAATGCCGATGTGGCCGGTGTTTTTGTGGCGCTCAACAACGCTCATTTTCAAAATGTCTTTCTCAAGGTCAACCTTTTTGCCTTGTCCATGCAAAAAGCTACATAAAAAACGATACTTGAAAAATGACGGGGAATTGGTATAATAGCAGTAATTTGAGGAGTGTTTATTTTTTGTAGAAAGGGGCGTAATGGATGTCTTTGCGAAACCGATTGTATCATTTTAATGTATGGCTTCGGCGGAAAAGCTTATCGTCGACACAGATTATCGCGGCGGCGTTTGCCTTGATTATTTTATTGGGAACGATACTTCTGGCATTGCCTGCTGCTTCCAGAAGTGGGGGCAGTTGCGGCGTTGTGCCGGCGTTTTTCACTGCCACATCCGCCACTTGCGTAACAGGTTTGGTCCTTTTTGACACGTGGACACAATGGTCCGGCTTTGGACAGACTGTAATTCTGTGCCTGATTGAACTGGGCGGCTTGGGATTTATGACTGCCGCCTCCTTTGTGATTTTTATGTTGCGCAAGAAAGTTGGTCTTAAGCAACGGATGGTCATGGCGCAGGCGCTGAGCGTTAATGATATGGATGGCGTTGTACGACTACAAAAATATGTTCTGGTTGGCAGTTTGAGTATTCAGCTGATAGGTGCGCTGATTTTATTCTTGCGGTTCTTGCCCAATTATGGCGCAGAGAATGCGGTGAAATGGGGCTTTTTTCATTCTATTTCGGCATTTTGCAATGCAGGCTTTGATATTTTGGGCTGCATTATGCCGGGTGGTAGTTTGATACCGTTCAACAATGACCCTGTAGTGTGCGCTACGATTATGGCATTGGTTGTGGTTGGCGGCTTGGGCTTTTTTGTATGGGAAGAAGTGGTACGTGTTCATAATTGGAGGAAATTCAGCGTATACACAAAGCTGGTGCTGACAACCACGGTTTCTCTTATAATTTTTGGCACAGTGGCTATTTTGATTTTAGAATGGGACAATGCCGGAACACTGGGAAGCATGACCATTCCACAAAAGCTATTGAATGCACTGTTCCAATCTGTAACGACACGCACCGCAGGCTTTGCCACCTTTAATCAAGCGAATTTAACGGACGCGGGGAAAGCGGTCACAACGTTGTTAATGCTCATTGGTGGCTCCTCCGGTTCTACAGCCGGTGGCATAAAGACGGTGACGCTGGTCGTGCTGCTGCTATTTTTACGTTCGCGGATTCACGGCAGAAAGACAGTTTCTGTGTTTAAAAGGACCATTCCGGAACAGCAGGTTTTGGATGCAATGACCATTGTGGCGCTTATGTTGGGGCTTATGGTTATGGGTGGTATTGTCATCAGTGCGACTTCATCCGTTGGATTTACGGATGCACTGTATGAAGCGGCCTCGGCAATCGGCACAGTGGGTTTGACGGCTGGGGCAACGGAAAAACTGAGCATGATTGGACGATTGCTGATGATTGTCTATATGTATTTTGGTCGGGTAGGCATTTTAACAATCAGCTTGTCGTTTATGATAGGAAATAGGGCGGAAGAGCGTTTCCGCTATGCGAATACAAATCTGTTAATCGGTTAGGAGGAAAGATATGAAATCCTATGTTGTTGTGGGCTTAGGTAGATTCGGCTCTGAGGTTGCCCGTCAGCTTTATAACCAGGGCTGTGAAGTGTTGGCCATGGATTTACGCAATGAACTGGTTCAGGAAATTGCCAATGATGTGACCCATGCGGTAGTTAGCGACGGACAAGACAAAGAAGTTCTGAAGGCACTAGGCGTGCGCGAGTTTGAGTGTGCAATTATTGCTATTGGCGATGATTTGGCGGCGTCTGTTTTGTCAACCATGAACATGAAGGAGTTAGGGATAGGCTATGTGGTTTGCAAGGCGCATGACGAAACCCACCGCCGTGTTTTGCAGAAGCTGGGCGCAGACCGTGTGGTGATTCCGGAAAAGGAAAATGCTACACGTCTTGCGAAAAGCCTTTCCAGTCCCAATGTGCTGGATTATATTGAATTGTCTGAGGATTGTGGTATTGTTGAAGTGCCTGCCCCAAAGGGGTGGCTTGGGAAATCTCTAAAGGAATTAAACGTTCGGGCGAAGCTGGGTGTGAATATCATTGCCATTCGTCATGCAGGGCATATCAATGTTGCCCCAGGAGCGGATTTTACCTTTAGTGAAGGAGACGTTTTGGTGGTACTGGGCGATAATATAGCACTGGAAAAGGTACAGAAGCTATGACACAGCAGCGTATCACGGCCCGGACCAATCCCTTACTTCAGCGAGTGCGCCGTCTCCTCAATTCCAAAAAGGAACGGCAGGAAACGGGCCTTTTTGTAGCAGATGGAACAAAGCTGCTGGCAGAGGCAATCACCCACTGGAATGGTCTGGATACGGTCATTTTATCTGATGGAGTACAGGTATCGCTGCCGGACAATGTTCGTGTGGTTCGTGTGCCAGAGGACGTGATGCAGTCCATTTCTCCCATGCAAAGCCCGCAGGGGGCGCTGTTTGTGTGCCGTTTGCCGGAGAAAAAGGATTTTCAGCCCAAAAAGGGAATGCTTTTGCTGGACGGTATTCAGGACCCGGGCAATATGGGCACAATTTTGCGTACGGCGGATGCATTGGATATTCCGGTTGCACTTTTGGAGGGCTGTGCCGATCCGTTTAGCCATAAGGTGGTGCGAGCATCTATGGGCGCAGTATTCCGCAGCATTCCGGTGCAAACCACTTGGCACGAGGCGCAACAAGCCTGCGCGGCTGCCGGAATTCCCATAGGTGTCACGGCTTTGTCAGATAAGGCGCAAGACATTCGCGATGCGGCGATAAAATCTATGGCTGTTGTAATTGGCAGTGAGGGTCAGGGCGTTCGTCAGGACATTTTGATGCAGGCGGATGCCCAGCTGATTATACCAATGAATCCCCACTGTGAGTCTTTGAATGCTGCAGTAGCGGCGACCATTGTAATGTGGCAAATGACAGATAGATAAAAGGAGACATTCCCAATGCTGATACATTGGATATGGCTGGCTACGCGCCCTAATTTAACGGATAGGGAAAAACTGGCGCTTTTGCATAAACATCATGGACCGGAGGAACTATATTTCTCGGACGCAAAGGCGCTGTTAAAGGAAGGGCTTAAGCAACCAGCGGTGGATGCGCTTTTAGACAAGGATTTGAAGGAAGCACAAAAAATTTTGGATTCTTGTGTGGACAAGGATATTCGCATTTGTACATATGCAGATGCAGCATATCCGGCAAGACTGAAGAATATTGTAGATCCACCCTTGGTATTTTATTATAAGGGATACCTTCCGGCAATGGATGATACGCCGGTGATTGCATTGGTGGGAACCCGTAAGGCTTCTGCCTATGGCGTAAATACAGCAAAGCGGATGGGGTATCAGCTTGCAAAATGCGGAGCAGTTGTGGTATCCGGTCTGGCAGAGGGCAATGATGGTGCCGGGGCTACCGGAGCGCTAATGGCAGGGGGAACGGTGATTGGTGTCTTGGGTTGCGGTGCAGATGTGGTATATCCCAGCTTTCACCGCAGCTTGTATGCCGATACACAGCATAATGGCTGTTTGCTGACAGAGTTTCCTCCAGGGACACCGCCTTATAAATGGAATTTTCCCAAACGCAATCGCATTATAAGCGGTCTTAGCTGCGGCGTTTTGGTGGTGGAAGCACCGGATCGAAGTGGTTCGTTAATAACGGCTCGTCTTGCGGCAGAGCAGGGCAGAGACGTTTTTGTGGTGCCCGGCAATATTGATGTGCCTACATTTGTAGGCAGCAATGCACTTTTACGGGAAGGTGCCATCATAGCAACCTGCGGTTGGGATGTGGTAAGCGAATATGCCTATATCTATCCGGAAAAGATACAAAAACCTGACAGTGGCAACCGTATAATTGCCAGGCAAACCCATACAGATACTGTGCCCATGGTGGCGCAAAATCCAATATCGCCAGGGGAAATCGGACATTCTGACAAGAAAAAAGAGAAAAAACTCGTTGACAATCCCGCAAAGCCGCCGTATAGTGTCATACGTGATGCGCTTTCGCCTGAGGAGCGGAATATAGTAGATGCTTTGCAAACGGGAGCGTGTTTGGTTGACCATATTGTTGCAAAGACGCATATGCCTACGGCAAGTGTGCTGGCAACACTGACAATGCTGCAAATTAAGGGCATTATTGAATTACAGCCGGGCAATCGGGTGCAGCTAAAGTAATTTAGGAATGGGAGAATATTCATGGCAAAACCATCCAATCTCGTAATCGTAGAGTCGCCTTCCAAGGCTAAGACCATTGGAAAATATCTAGGGGCGGATTATACCGTTAAGGCCAGCATGGGTCATCTGCGGGATTTGCCCAAAAGCACTATGGGCGTAGATTTGGAACACGACTTTACTCCGAAATATTTGCCCGTCAGTGGCAAAGAGGATTTGATTAAGGAACTAAAAAAGGCGGCAAAAGATGCAGACACCGTCTTTTTGGCAACTGACCCTGACCGAGAAGGCGAGGCAATTTCCTGGCATTTGAAGGAATTATTGGATTTGCCGGATGAAAAGGCAAAACGGGTGACCTTCAACGAAATTACCCAGCGTGTGGTTACAGAGTCTATCGCCAATCCACGTAGCATTGACTATGCGTTGGTGGATGCCCAACAGGCACGGCGGATCTTAGACCGCATTGTGGGCTATCAGCTTTCCCCGTTGCTTTGGAAGAAGGTAAGACGTGGCCTGTCTGCCGGCCGGGTGCAAAGTGTTGCCACAAGGCTGGTTGTGGATAGAGAGAATGAAATTCGCGCATTTACACCCAAAGAATATTGGTCGCTGGATGTAAAATTATCACGCATCGGCAAGCCTGGCACATTTACAGCCCATTATTATGGAGATACAAAAAAACGAGAGCTGGAAAATGAGGAGCAGGTCAATTGTATTCTTGCGGACATTTCCCATAGGACCTTTACTGTAACCAATGTTAAGAGAGCGGAAAAGAAACGGACAGCAGCGCCCCCGTTTACAACGTCTACACTGCAGCAGGAGGCATCGCGCAAGCTGAATATGACACCAAAGCGAACGATGGCAATTGCCCAGCAGCTTTATGAAGGTGTGGATGTGGCAGGAGAAGGCACATTGGGTTTGATTACCTATATGCGTACCGACTCTTTGCGCCTTTCTGACGAGGCGATGGCGGCAGCAGCGGACTTTATTGTGGGTCGCTACGGCAAGGCATATTATTATGGCAAGCCCCATGTTTTCAAAACAAAATCCAATGCCCAGGATGCCCACGAGGCAATTCGTCCCACGCACGTAGAGCTGGACCCTGAACGAATTCAGGGTAGCTTAACAAAGGAACAGTATAAGCTATATAAGCTGATTTGGGAACGCTTTTTGGCCTCACAAATGGCAAACGCCGTGTATGACACGGTGTCTATTGATTCTGAATGCGCCGGTCATGTTTTCCGCAGCAGCCACCAGAGTATGAAATTTGCCGGCTTTATAGCTGTTTATGAGGAAGGTCGCGATGAGGAGACGGAGATCGTAGGCTCACCTTTGCCGGATTTGCAGGTCGGTGACTTGGCAAATGCGACAGATATCAGCAAGGAACAGCATTTTACACAACCGCCGGCGCGTTACACCGAGGCAACACTGGTTAAGGCAATGGAGGAAAAGGGCGTTGGCCGTCCCTCCACGTATGCGTCTATTGTTTCTACCATTCAGGATAGAGAATACGTTGTAAAAAACGAAAAGCGTCTTGCACCAACGCCTTTAGGCGAGGTGGTGAACGGACTGATGATAGAGCGATTTGAGGACATCATCGATGTGGAATTTACCGCCAATATGGAAACCCGT
>JAZSAK010000014.1:0-35459 GCA_045601865.1 Faecousia sp.
AAATTGGGCGTTTACGCCTGTCTGGCCTGCTTTGACGGAGAAAAATATCCAGCCGTTACCAATATCGGCAACCGCCCAACTGTGGGTGGTCATCGCGTAACTGTGGAAGCTTGGATTTTGGATTTTGACGGCGATTTGTACGGAAAAGAGATTTCTTTGGAATTTCATCACTTTCTCCGCAGTGAAGAAAAATTCCCCTCTTTAGAGGCATTAACGGCAAAAATTCAAGATAATGCCCGGCAAACACGAAACTTTTTTGGAAAATTGTGAAAGTTTTCCTTTACAATAGGGAAAACTTATGCTAAGATAGTCCCGCTGGCTATGTCCAGACGTTATTTCTATGCCCGTTGCGAAGTTTTGGGAAGACACCGACCCTTTACTTGGCTTCGCGGTAAATTTCAAAAAAAGGTGGAAAACACAATGATTCTCAAGGAAAAAAAGACTCAGGTTATCCTGGAAAACGCTACCCATGAGGGTGACACCGGTTCTCCCGAGGTTCAGGTTGCTATCCTGACCGCCCGTATCAACGAACTGACTGATCACCTGCGTGTGCACAAGCACGACAACCACTCCCGTCGTGGTCTGCTGATGATGGTTGGTAAGCGCCGCAACATGCTGGACTATCTGGCAAAGAAGGACATCAACCGTTACCGTGCTCTGATCGCAAAGCTGGGTATCCGTAAGTAAGATTGTGAAAGGGCGACGGGTACCGTCGCCCTTTTTACAAACACATTCACCATCGGGAGACACTTTAGCAGTTGAAAGTGTTGCCGGTTTACGGCAGTAGTTTCAAGTGCTAAACCTCCCGAACACAAAAGAAAAACAGGAGGTAAATTCAATGGTTACTCGCAAACAATTCCCCAACCACAAGATTTTCGAAATGGAAATCGGTGGCCGTCCCTTTACCGTAGAAACCGGTAAGGTAGCAGAGCTTGCCAACGCCGAGTGCATCTGCCGTTACGGCGACACTGTGGTGCTGACCACCTGCACCTGCAATCCCATTCCCAAGGCCGGTATTGACTACTTCCCTCTGACCATCGAGTTTGAGGAGAGAATGTACTCCGTGGGCCGTATTCCCGGCTCCTTTAACCGCCGTGAGGGCAAGCCCTCTGAGCGTGGCATCCTCAACAGCCGTATCATCGACCGTCCCATGCGTCCTCTGTTTGACGAGGAGCTGCGTAACGACACCGTTGTTACCTGCACCGTCATGGCAAACGATTACGAGAACCCTGTTGAAATTGTGGCATCTCTGGGTGCTTCCATTGCCATCGCATCTTCCGATGTTCCTTGGAACGGACCGGTTGCCACCACCAATGTTGCCCACATCGGCGACCGCTATGTTATCAACCCCAGTGCTGACGAGCGCGAGGCTTGCGACTGCTTTGTTTGCATCGCTTCCACCTTTGAAAAGGTGGTCATGATTGAGACCGAAGCAAACGAAGCTCCTGAGGCTATCGTTTACGAATCCATCCGTATCGCCCACGAGACCAACATGGAGATTGTCAAGTTCATCAACACCATTGTTGCGGAAATTGGCAAGCCCAAGTTCACCTTTGAAAAGGCTGCTGTTAATCACGACCTGCTGGACGACCTGATTGCTTACGGTCTGCCCCAGATTGAGTACGCGCTGGACACCGATGACAAAAATGTCCGCGAGGAGCGCTTGACCGCTGCCCGTCTGGACTTTGCAGACAAGTTTGCTGAAAAGTATGAGGATTTTGAAACCCACATCGAGGTTTGCCTCTACAAGATGCAAAAGAAGGTTGTTAAGAAGTGGCTGCTTGCCGGCAAGCGTGTTGACGGCCGTGGCATGGACGACATTCGTGCACTGGCTGCCGAGGTTGGCGTTCTGCCCAGAGTTCACGGAAGTGGCTTGTTCACCCGTGGCCAGACCCAGGTTTTGAGCATCTGCACCTTGAACACCCTGTCCGCCGCGCAGAAGCTGGACACCATTTATCAGGAGGATACCAAGCGGTATATCCACCACTATAACTTCCCTGCATTCTCCACCGGCGAAGCCCGTGCCGCCCGTTCTACTTCCCGCCGCGAAATCGGTCACGGCGCTTTGGCAGAGAAGGCACTGCTGCCTGTGATTCCTTCCGTTGAGGAGTTCCACTACGCCATTCGTGTGGTGTCTGAGGTGCTTTCCTCCAACGGCTCTACCTCTCAGGGCTCTATCTGTGGCTCTACTTTGGCTTTGATGGATGCCGGTGTTCCCATCCGCCGTCCCGTTGCCGGTATTTCCTGCGGTTTGATTTCCGACCAAGAAACCGGCGAGTGGAGAACCTTCACTGACATTCAGGGTGTTGAGGACTTCCACGGCGAAATGGACTTTAAGGTTGCCGGTACTACCGAGGGTGTTACCGCCATTCAAATGGACCTGAAGAACAAGGGCTTGACCATGGAAATCATTGCCGACGCTTTGGAGCGTTGCCGTGTTGCCCGTTTGGAAATCCTTAACGAGATTATGATTCCCTGCATCCCCGAGCCTCGCGCTGAGGTCAGCGAATTTGCTCCCAAGATGATTTCCTTGACCATTCCTGTGGACAAGATTCGCGAGGTCATCGGCTCCGGCGGTAAGACCATTCAGAAGATTTGTGCTGACACCGGCGCTAAGGTGGATATCGAGGATGACGGCTCTGTGTTCATCTCAGCAGTGGACAGCGCTGCTGCTTACGCTGCCAAGAAGATGGTGGACGACATTTGCTTCGTTCCTGAGGTTGGCAAGCTGTACTACGGTAAGGTTGTTCGCATTCTGCCCATCGGTGCTTTCGTGGTATTCGCTCCCGGCCATGACGGCATGGTGCACATCTCCAAGCTGGAGAACCGCCGTGTAGAAAAGGTTGAGGACGTTTTGAATCTGGGTGACATGACTTGGGTGAAGTTCATGGGCTTTGATGAGAAGGGCCGCGCAAACTTCAGCCGCAAAGACGCCCTGAAGGAAATGGAAGAAAACCAATAATCATACAAGCAAAAAGTGCTGTCTGTAAAGACAGCACTTTTTTATTTTACTCTTTTCGCAACCACCACAAACCGACCGTCTCCCAGGGAATATTCACAGGTGGAAAGGCAAATCAGCTTGTCGCCATACTCTGCCGTAACGCCGGTTTCATAAAACTCCATGCTTTTCACCGTTTTCACAAATTCGTCAAATTCCGCTTTATTTCTTGCGTTCTCAAACTGGTGATAGGGGAAGCCACCGGAGCCATAGGTCTTAAATACGGCAATGATTTGATAGGTATGATGTGCATATAATGTATCAAAACGAAATGTCTGATGGGTTTGCCAGAATTCCTGCTTTTTATACTTATCCAACTGGTAAAACATCGTTCCGTTTGGTTTTTCCATGCGGTGACCGTAAATGGTTATATTATCCGATGGCGCAAGCACATCGCAGCTTTCCCGCGCATACAGCGTTCCGCCGTAGCTGTACTTCTTGTCAAAATTCCGGTGCAAATAATAATTCGCCTCGTAGGGGGATTGCATCACGGGATAATCAATATTGGTATCCGGAATGGTTATCCATCCCACCAAGTCGTTGTTCCGTTCATAAAGGGCTTGGTACTCCGGAAGAATGGTGGGCTCTCCCGGCTGGGTAGGCACGGTTTCCTCTATGCCTCCCAAGGACGGCGTCTCCTCCGTTGGCTTAACCGCCTCTGCCTTCATGCTCTGCAGCTGTGCGTTTAGCTGTTTGGCTTGATGCGTCTGCCACATGTAGTTTCCCACATAAACGGCGCTTATCAGACACACGCCGCTTAACAGCACCAGCGCTGTTACATACAGCACTTTGCCCAGCCGTCTTTTCCTTTTAGGACTCTCCATTGACAACCTCTCCCCCCAAAATTTTGATTCTATCATAGCAGATATGCCGGCTGTTGTAAAGCAAACATTCCTTTGCGACTGCAAACACGCATAAAATTGCATGATATACTGGGTTATAATGTCAAATTCTCGCTATATGTCCATAATTTCTTTGTGATAGATTGCCGAAATTGCAAGTTTTTGTTTTTTAAATTGCAAACGCATCTTGCAATTCTATAACACATATGCTACAATCATGGATATTCTTAAAACAGGGGTAATTTGTTATGCATTATGTTGATGAAATATTACAGCGTGTAGAGGACCAAAATCACGCACAGCCTGAATTCAACCAAGCCGTTAGAGAGGTTTTGGAATCCCTCCGTCCGGTTATCACCCGCAACGAAGACGCCTATCGCAGAGATGCTATTTTAGAGCGCCTTACCACCGCGGAGCGTACTGTGATTTTCAGTGTGCCTTGGGTGGATGATAACGGGCAGGTGCAACTCAATCGCGGTTACCGTGTTCAATTTAACGGCGCTATCGGCCCTTATAAGGGTGGCTTGCGTTTTCACCCCTCTGTTAACCTGAGCATTATTAAATTTTTGGGCTTTGAGCAAATCTTCAAAAACTCTCTAACCGGCCTGCCCATGGGCGGTGCAAAAGGCGGTTCTGATTTTGACCCGAAAGGCAAGTCCGACCGGGAAATCATGCGTTTTTGTCAAGCCTTTATGTCCGAGCTTTCCAAGCACATCGGTCCGGATACTGACGTTCCTGCCGGCGATATTGGTGTGGGTGCCAGAGAAATCGGCTATATGTTTGGCCAGTACCGGAAAAGCCGGAATGTCTTCCAAGGTGTCCTTACCGGAAAAGGCCTGTCCTTCGGCGGTTCGAAGACCAGAACCGAGGCAACCGGCTATGGCCTGCTGTACCTGACGCAGGAAATGCTCGCCTGCAACAATATGTCCATCGAAGGGAAAACTGTGGCGATTTCCGGTGCAGGAAACGTCGCCATTTACGCCATTGAAAAGGCATGGCAGTTAGGCGCAAAGCCTGTGACCTGCTCCGATTCCTCCGGCTGGATTTATGACCCTGAGGGCATTGATGTGGCGCTTTTGAAGCAGGTCAAGGAAGTCCGCAGAGCAAGACTGACTGAGTATGCAGCCCAACGCAGCAGCGCTGTATATCACGAAGGCAAGGGCCTGTGGACCACTCCCTGTGACATTGCATTGCCCTGCGCCACCCAAAACGAATTGCTTTTGGAGGACGCCAAAGCGTTGGTCGCCAACGGATGCTTTGCTGTTGCCGAGGGTGCTAATATGCCCACGGCTCTGGATGCTGTTCACTATTTTAAGGAAAGCGGTATTCTCTTCTGTCCCGGCAAGGCTGCCAATGCAGGCGGTGTAGCAACCTCCGGTCTGGAAATGAGCCAAAACTCCGGCCGTATCAGCTGGTCCTTTGAGGAAGTAGACGCAAGACTGAAGGAAATAATGGTGAATATTTTCCACAGCATTGACAATGCCGCCAAGGAATACGGTATGGATGGCGATTTGGTCGCCGGTGCAAATATTGCCGGTTTCCTGAAGGTTGTTGACGCAATGATGGCACAAGGCATTTAACCTAATATACAAAACCGGCACTCTTTTGAGAGTGCCGGTTTTCTTATGTATGCGTATTTTGACATTTTTCTTTACAGCCACTACAGCATCCGTTGCAGCTACCGCTGTCAGGACAGCCGATACATTTTTTTCCGCTTTTTTTCGACTGTATTATAAACCAAATAATGCCTACGAAAATAATCGCCAAAACAACAATCAGTAAAATATCTACAAATTTCATAATGGTCTACTTTCCGCTAAGCGCATATTCCTTTGCTGATTTCTTATCCCCTTGCATGCACAACCACACCAGAACCGCCACAAAAGCAAGCACAAACAGCAATCCGCCGGCAAAGCCCGCCCCCAAGTGTCCCTCGGTAAGCAGTGTGCCAATTTGATACACCAAAAAGCCCACAGTATATCCTGTTCCCAGCTGCAAGGCGATGCCACCCCAGAACCACTTACGGCTTTTGATTTCCGCATTCATGGCACCCAGCGCCGCGAAGCAGGGTGGGGAAAACAGATTGAACATCAAATACGCCAGCGCTGCCACCTTGGTAATGCCAAATACGGCCGCAATCTCCGTGCCGGCACCCTCAGCCATTTCCAAGGCATCTGTGTCAATCAAATTGGAAATCCCGAAGCATACCGCCAGTGTTCCCACCACATTTTCCTTTGCGATGAAACCGGTAACCGCGGCGGCCGCCATCTGCCATGTCACAACGCCGACCACCGGCAGCAAAAGCAGTGCTACGGGGTGGGCAATGGATGCCAAAATGGAAGTTCCTTCCTTGCCTTCTTCCACTATCTGTAGGTTCCAATCAAAGGATTGCATAATATACACAACCGCGTTGCACAGCAAAATGATTGTGCCGGCTTTGACGATATACGCCCAGCCACGGCTGAGCATAGACAGGCATGCCCGTTTCAGAGAGGGCGCTTTGTATTCCGGAAGCTCCATAATAAAGAAGGATTTCCTCGCCTTATGTCCGGCAATTCTATTGACCAGAACCGCACCCAGCAGAATTAACGCGATGCCTACAAAATACATTAGCGTGCCTACCCAAGAGGCTTTGTCGAAAAACGCGCCGGCAAACAAGGAAATCACCGGCAATTTTGCACCGCAGGGCATAAAGGGCGCCAGCATAGCGGTGGCATTACGCTCACGCTCATTGCGAATGGTACGTGCCGCCATAACGCCGGGAATGGCACAGCCGGTGCCGATGACAAAGGGAATCACAGACTTTCCGGACAGTCCAACCTTTTTGAAAATGGGGTCAAGCACCACTGTCGCCCTAGCCATATACCCACAGTCCTCCAACAGGGCAATGAGGAAATACATCACCATGACCAGCGGCAAAAAGCCCACAACGGCACTTACGCCACCAATGATTCCCTCTGCAAGCAGTGCGGTTAAAAGCGCATTGGCATTGGCACGCTCCAGCAGGGCAACCACCCATTCCTTAAACATATCAATCAGCGTTACCAGGCCGGGAATGACCACACCATTTTCAAATTCATAGCCCTCGGCAATCCATAAACCCAGCCACGCCTGGGAAATTTGGAACACTAAGAACATCACCACTGCAAAAATCGGCAGTCCCACAATGGGATGGGTCAAAATGCTGTCGATTTTATCCTGGGCGTTTTTATCCTTTGTAAAAACCTTACGGGTTTCCACTTGAGAAACAACTTGATTTACAAAGGCAAACCGCCTCCGGTCAGCCTCGGCAACCGCTTTTTTATTGGTCAAATCCACATTCCCCTGTTGGTAGGGCGCTTTCTGCCCCTGACCGACAACGCTTTGCGCCGTTTTTACCAGCAGTGCCAAATCCCGGTTGTCGCTATCTGTGCAAACGGTTTCAATAACCGGACAGCCCAGCTTCAGCGACAGGGTATTGCTGTCAATTACCGTTTTTTTCTTTTCATTAATATCTGTTTTGTTAAGCGCAACAACAACGGGAATTCCCAGCTCCAGCAGCTGTGTGGTAAAAAACAGGCTTCGACTTAGATTGGTTGCATCCACAATGTTGATGATCGCATCAGGATTCTCACCCTTAATATAGGCGCTGGTGATAGACTCCTCGGATGTAAAAGGGGACATGGAATATGCACCCGGCAGATCCACCACCACGGGTACCTCCTGTCCCTGACAAAACGCCTTACGAATGGGACTCATTTTTTTATCTACGGTTACGCCAGCCCAGTTGCCCACCTTTTCGTTACGCCCCGTCAGGGCGTTATACATCGTGGTTTTGCCGCTGTTGGGGTTTCCTGCCAATGCAATTCTCATACCATAACCTTCCTTATTTCTTATTAGTTACCCATTGCTAACTCATAGGGAAAATGACGATCAGTTGCCGTCAGGCGTGGGGTTATTCGTCCACCACAATCGCCTCTGCCAACTGATTGTCAATATTATACCTGCCATCCTTAATGGCCACCGTGCAGCCACCTCTGCGGCGAGAAATTACCGTAATCGGCTCACCGCTGTAACAGCCCAGTGAAAACAAAAATGCATTCAGCTCCTCGTCATCGGTTACGACGGCGCGGATGGTATATGCTTTGCCTTCGATTGCACTTTTCAAATTCATGATGTATCACCTGATTTGCTTTTCAATGAGAGTTAGTCTGTGCTAACTTCTACCATATAATAGCAACCATCCTCGGGTTTGTCAAGAAAAATTTGGGAAATTTTTTATCCTGTCCAAATTTCCGAAAGTCACACGACGGTCCTTCTGTTGCAAATAAAAGTGCTTGACAAACGGACAAATATGCTGTTTAATAATAGAAACAAAACTGTAGACGCGGAAGTAACGTCACAAGCGCATCGGCAGAGAGCCCCCGTTGGTGGAAGTGGGGTGAAAAGCGGTGTGGCAAATGGACCGCTGAGGGCAAGGGAAAACAGATTCTCTCAGTATCTCTTGACGATTTGCCTTCGTTATCAGGCAGACAATGTGTTGGCATTGTCCCAAGTGGCCGTGGAAACGGCAAGCAAGGTGGCACCGCAGGTAACTCCTGTCCTTGTTTCCCAACGGGGAGGCAGGGGCTTTTTTATTTCTTTTTGTATAGAATACTCTATGAGGAGGGATTTCCCATGATGTGTAATAATGTTGATTTCAATACTTATTTTAAGCATTACCCCGATGCTGATGGCTATTTCGGCCGCTACGGCGGCTGCTACATTACGCCGGAGCTGAAACAGGCAATGGCGGAAATTACCGAGGCTTATTTCACCATTGCCAAGTCACGCCGTTTTGTGGCAGAGCTGCGGCGTATTCGCAAGGAATTTCAAGGCAGACCCACGCCCATTTCCCATTTGGAACGGCTGTCCAACGCCCTGGGCACTGTGCAGCTTTACGCCAAGCGGGAGGATTTGAATCACTCCGGCGCCCACAAGCTCAATCACTGCATGGGCGAGGCACTTTTGGCCTCCTACATGGGCAAAAAGAAGGTCATTGCCGAAACCGGTGCCGGTCAGCACGGCGTTGCCCTCGCCACTGCCGCCGCCTATTTCGGCCTGGAATGTGACATTTACATGGGCTCTGTGGACATCAAGAAGCAAGCCCCCAATGTGGCACGAATGAAAATTTTGGGTGCCAACGTCATAGAGGTCACCGACGGTCTTGCCACGCTAAAAGAAGCAGTGGATGCCGCCTTTGCCGCATATGCTCGGGAGTATAAGGACTGCATTTACTGCATCGGCTCTGTCCTTGGCCCACACCCCTTCCCCATGATGGTGCGGGATTTCCAAAGCGTGGTGGGCATTGAGTCCAGAGAGCAGTTTTTGGAAATGACCGGAGAGCTCCCCGACACCATTGTTGCCTGCGTGGGCGGCGGCTCCAATTCCATGGGTATGTTCTCCGGATTCTTGAACGACCCTGTGGAAATTATCGGCGTGGAGCCTTTGGGTCGAGGGCCTAAGCTGGGCGACCATGCCGCCAGCCTGACCTACGGCGAAGAAGGCATTATGCACGGCTTTAACTCCATTATGCTTAAGGACGAAAACGGCGACCCTGCCCCTGTATACAGCGTTGCCAGCGGCTTGGATTACCCCTCCTCTGGTCCTGAGCATGCCTTCCTGCGGGATGCCGGACGGGTCAAGTACGACGCCATCGGCGACGAAGAAACCATCGACGCTTTCTACGCCCTTGCCCGGATGGAGGGTATCATTCCTGCCATCGAAAGCGCCCACGCCGTTGCCTATGCCATGAAGCTTGCCAAGGAGCGCAAGCAGGGCTCTGTTCTGCTTTGTCTATCCGGCAGAGGCGACAAGGACATGGATTATGTCATCGAAAACTACGGAATTCGATAAAATATCGCCCACGGAACAATCCGTGGGCGATTTTAATTTGCTTATTTTGCCGCGCTGGTAGAACGCAGTGTGACATCATGTGCGCCGCCTTCTACAATGGAGGTGGCAGATACCAGTGTCAGCTTTGCATCCCGTTGTAAATCGGGAATATTGGTTACGCCCACATTGCACATAGTGGACTTGACCTTATACAGAGAGCTTTCTACATTGTCCCGCAGAGAGCCTGCATAGCTAACATAGGAATCCACGCCTTCTTCAAAGGTCAGCTTGCTGGCGCCGCCTAAGTCATAGCGCTGCCAGTTCCGGGCACGGTTAGAACCTTCGCCCCAGTATTCCTTCATATAAGCACCGTTGACCATCACCTTAGGTGTGGGGCTTTCATCGAAGCGGGCAAAGTAACGGCCCAGCATCAGGAAGTCCGCACCCATGGCCAGAGCCAAGGTCATGTGGTAATCGTGGACGATACCGCCGTCGGAGCAGATGGGTACATAAATGCCGGTTTCCTTGAAATACTCATCCCGAGCTGCCGCAACCTCGATAACCGCAGTTGCCTGACCGCGGCCAATGCCCTTGGTCTCACGGGTGATACAAATAGAGCCGCCGCCAATGCCAATTTTCACAAAGTCTGCACCGGCCTCTGCCAGGAAACGGAAGCCATCCCGGTCAACTACGTTGCCGGCACCGATTTTGACGCTGTCGCCGTAGTTTTCCCGAACCCACGCAATGGTCTTTGCCTGCCAGCAGGTGTAACCCTCGGAAGAGTCAATCACCAGCACGTCAACGCCGGCCTCCAGCAATGCAGGAATACGCTGGGCATAGTCACGGGTGTTAATACCTGCGCCAACCAAGTAGCGCTTTTTGCTGTCCAGCAGCTCTTGGGGGTTTGCCTTATGGGAAGAATAGTCCTTACGGAAAACAAAATACATAAGATTGTCATTTTCGTCCACAATGGGAAGAGAGTTCAGCTTGTTCTCCCAAATGATGTCGTTGGCAATCTTCAAGGTGGTATCTGCCGGGGCAGTAATCAGCTTTTCCCGAGGTGTCATAAAGGCGGAAACCTTTTCGCTGGGGTCCATGCGGGAAACGCGATAGTCGCGACCGGTAACAATGCCCAACAACTTACCGTTGGCAGTGCCATCGGCAGTGATGGCAACCGTGGAGAAGCCATTTTGCTCTTTCAGTGCCAGCACATCTGCCAGTGTTGCATCCGGGGTCAAGTTGGACGCAGAGGTTACAAAGCCTGCCTTATGACCCTTAACCTTGGCAACCATGGCCGCCTGACTTTCAATGGACTGAGAGCCGAAAATAAAGCTCAAGCCGCCCTCTTTCGCCAACGCGATGGCCAAAGAATCATTAGAAACGGACTGCATAACCGCAGAAACCAACGGAATGTTCAAGGAAATTGCCGGTTCTTCCTCGCCCTTGCGGTATTTGGTAAGGGGTGTGCGCAGGGAGACATTGCTGGGAATGCAATCCTCGGAAGTGTAGCCGGGAATCAGCAGGTATTCGCTGAAGGTGCGACTGGGCTCAGACATATAGTGGGCCATAACAGGGATTCCTCCTTCAATATATACATTTTTATTATCCTACATAATACCACACACACCGCAAGAGGTCAAGCACAGCTTACAGAAGTTTTTGGCGGATTTTCAAGGAAAAAGGAAATTAATTTTCGTTGTTTTCACTTATATAGTACAGACAACGGCTGATTTTGAAAAGTGTCTTTTTTGCTGAAAAGCAACACATTATGTTGCAAAATCAGGTTGTATGCACAATTTTTTGGCTTAATAGCGCAAGAAAAAGGCAGTTAAGCGTCAGAATATTAATAGTTTCTTCACCATTTTGGCAAAAAACGTCAAAACCTTGGAATAAAATTTTCAAAATTTCAACAAGACAAAAAAGAGGCCTTTTAAGCCTCTTTAATCTGTTCGACATATTGGAATTTGGTAACTCAGTCATGTCGATAATCATAGGTATCTTTTTTTACATTTAATTCAACACCGTTGATTTGTACAGTACAATCATCTAACCATACAATGCTGGCATCTTCACAATGATACTGCCAGTATATATTTTTCTCTTTATTTCGACCATTGGCTTTTACGCTGCAAAGAACAGCATAATCTGTGGTTGCGCCACCATTATTCAAATAAGCAGTTACAGTATATGTGCCATTAGGAGAAGATACTTCTTGAATAATCTCCTGACCCTTTAAACGTTGAATATCATAAAAACCCCAATAAATGCCATATCCCAGCATTGAAATAATCAAAAGAAGAACTATGCCAATGATTGATACAGTTTTTTTCATACCGCTATCCTCCTCGTCAAATTCAAGTTTATCGGTCTGTTGATAGTATAGCATTTAAGGTATAGTTTTACAATAACAAATAAGCAGATTAAAAAGTTTACTTATAATTATTCAAAAAACTTATGAGGAAATTTAGTAAAACAATAGCGTATCTTCAATCCTGGTGCGTTAATTCTCATCTAATCGCATATATAAGAGACACAAGAAACACCCGTTTTATCGGGTGTTTTTCTTTGCAAGAATTTTGGATATTTTACTCCAAGAAAAATGAATAAATATTATGTGTTTTGGAATAGTATGCAAAATATCCAGAAAAACAAAGAAAAAGGGTGCAAAATACCATGAATTAGCGCATAAAAAATGAAAAAAGTCATCAGCCGATTAGTGGACTATATAAGTTTTCACCAAAATTGTTGCAATTCTTTTGTGTATGTGGTATCTTTTTAAGGCTAAGAGGCTATTGGATTTATTTTTCTATAAAAGGAGCGCTATTTTTATGGCATCTCAAGAGAACATTCGCAATATTGCCATCATTGCCCACGTTGACCACGGCAAGACCACCTTGGTGGACGAACTGCTGAAGCAGGGCGGTATTTATCGGGAAAACCAAGCCACCCAAGACCGGGTCATGGACTCCGGAGACTTGGAACGGGAGCGTGGTATTACCATTTTGGCGAAAAACACTTCTGTATATTATAAGGACACCAAAATCAACATTGTGGACACCCCCGGTCACGCGGACTTCGGCGGCGAGGTGGAGCGTATCCTGAAAATGGTCAATGGCGTTATTTTGCTGGTAGACGCTGCGGAAGGCCCCATGCCCCAAACCCGTTTTGTGCTGGGCAAGGCATTGGAGCTGGGTCACAAGGTGATTGTGGCGGTGAACAAGGTAGACAAGCCTGATGCCCGCGTCCATGAGGTAATGGACGAAGTTTTGGAGCTTTTACTGGAGCTGGATGCCACCGACGAGCAGTTTAACTCCCCCACCATTTTCTGCTCCGGTCGTCAAGGCACGGCCTCCTATTCTCCCGACGAAATGGGTACGGATTTGACCCCCCTGTTTGAAACCGTGGTGCAGTATATCGACCCGCCCAAGGGCGAGGTGGATGCGCCCCTGCAACTTTTGGTTTCTTCCATTGACTACAACGAATATGTAGGCAGAATTGCCGTGGGCAGAGTGGAGCGCGGCACAATTAAGGTAAATCAGGAAGTCACCATTTGCGACTACCACAACCCAGACATGAAGCAAAAGGGCAAGGTGGTTGCCCTATACGCCTTTGACGGCTTGGGCAAAGCCCCCATTCAGCAGGCCTCTGCCGGTGAAATTGTGGCGCTTTCCGGCATGGCGGACATCACCATCGGCCGCACCCTTTGCGCGCCGGATGCCGTAGAACCCCTGCCCTTTGTGAAAATCTCTGACCCCACCATTGAAATGACCTTTTCCGTTAACGATTCCCCCTTTGCCGGAAAAGAGGGCAAATTTGTCACCTCCCGCAACCTGCGTGACCGGCTGGAAAAGGAACTGCTGAAGGACGTTTCTCTCCATGTTACCGAAGCCAGCACCGATTCTTTCAATGTTGCCGGCCGTGGTGAAATGCACCTTTCCATTTTAATGGAAACCATGCGGCGCGAGGGCTTTGAATTTGCCGTTTCCACCCCCCGTGTACTGACCAAGGAAATCGACGGCAAGCTTTGCGAGCCCATTGAACACATGGTTGCCGATGTGCCGGAGGAGTGCATGGGCGCTGTGATTGAGAAGATGGGCCGCCGCAAGGGTGATTTGCTCAGCATGACCCCCATGGGCAACCGCTACCGCTTGGAATTCAAAGTTCCCTCCCGTGGCTTGTTTGGCTACCGCAGTGAATTCTTGACCGATACCCGCGGTGAAGGCATTATGAGCAGTGTTCTGGATTCTTACGCACCTATGAAGGGCGAAATTGAACGGCGTTTAACCGGCTCTTTAATCGCCTTTGAAACCGGTGAGGCTGTCACCTATGGCTTGGCGGCTGCGCAGGAGCGCGGCGCACTGTTTATCGGCGCAGGTACACCGGTTTACGCCGGCATGGTGGTAGGTATTTGCAGCCGCAACGAGGATATGACCGTCAACGTCTGCAAGAAGAAACAGCTGACCAACATGCGTGCCTCCGGTTCGGACGAGGCATTGCGTTTAACCACCCCCAGACACTATTCTCTGGAGCAGTGCCTGGAGTTTTTGGCAGACGATGAACTGCTGGAATGCACCCCCAAGAGCCTGCGCATCCGCAAGCGGGAGCTGGACCACGCCGCCCGTATGCGCGCCGTAATGAAGAAAAGAAATCAAGAATAAGGCAAAGCCTCCCCGCCTGGGGAGGCTTTTTGCGTCCTGCCCACAATTACATCAAAAGCTGACTGTGGTTGTTTTTTGGCATTTTATCCCCGTTTTTTAAAAAAAGTGTTGACCTTATTGCTTTTTTCGGCTATAATACCTTAGCATGACCTAGTATGGTCTCAAAAAAGTTTTGCTACGGTCGCATTGCGACTGTCGAGCACATTGATTTTGAGGAGGTGTATCCGATATGAAGCGTACCTACCAACCCAGCAACCGTCACCGTTCCAAGGTTCACGGTTTCCGTCAGAGAATGGCTACTGCCAACGGCCGCAAGGTTCTTGCCCGTCGCCGCGCCAAGGGCCGTAAGGTTTTGTCTGCATAATCGTGCTTGCTTGGGTTTATCAATAGCAGGATAGTCGCTCAATGCGAAATGGGAGTGATAGCGGGGCGAATGTTTTTTCGCCCCGCCCCCTTTTTTTATTGGGCAAGCTTTTGAAACGCCATGGATAGTTATGGAGAACGTGTATGAAATTTTCCGGAGCGCTGAAGCTTAATCACATATTCCAGCGGCTGTATCGCACCTCAGGGCAGGCAAATGCCTATTTGGTGCTGTACGCACGGCCCAATCGGAGCAACGTCAATCGCATCGGGATTACCGTCAGCAAAAAGCTGGGTAAGGCGCATATTCGCAATCGGGTACGCCGCCGTCTGCGGGAGATTTATCGCCTCAGCGAGGACAAGTTCCTCTCCGGCTGGGACATTGTGGTGGTGGCGCGAACTAAGGCAGTTTTTGCTGATTTTGCGGAGCTTACCGCCGCTTATCTCCAACTAGCTAAGAAGGCAGGGCTTCTAAAACGTGAGGAAGCACCATGAAACAGCTGCTTCTTGCCCTGATTCACTTCTATCAGCGCCATATTTCGCCCAACACACCCCCATCCTGCCGTTTTACACCCACCTGCTCTCATTACGCTTGTGAAGCCATTGAAAAATACGGGGCGCTGAAAGGCGGCTGGCTTACGCTGAAGCGTTTGCTGCGCTGCAACCCTTTTTACAAGGGAGATTATTATGACCCCGTGCCATGACAAGGAGTAAATGTCCATGTTTTTAGCTTTCAGTATTCAAGACATTATAACCGTTCCTTTCGGTTATCTTCTGGACTGGCTTTATCAGTTCACCTCCAACTACGGCTTGGCACTGATTTTGTTTGCCATTCTTGTCCGTTTGGTTATGCTGCCCATCACTGCCAAGTCCAAAAAAAGCATGATGAAAATGTCCCGGCTTCAGCCCCGGATTCAGGAAATCCAAAGAAAGTATGCCAACGATAACCAAAAGCAGCAGGAGGCCATTCAGGCACTGCAAAAAGAGGAAGGCGCATCTATGGGCTGCGGCGGCTGTCTGTGGAGCTTGATCCCCTTGCTGATTTTGATTCCTCTGTATCAGGTCATTCGCCAGCCTTTGGTATATATGCTCCATGAGAGTCTGGAGACAGCAGAGGAGATCATCAAGGTACTGAAAAATGCAAATGGTGATTTGTTTGGCGAGAACGCTTACTACAATCAGTTAATTGCCGCGCGCCATATTCCGGATTACATCGATGCCATTAAGGAAGCCGGCATCGCTATTTCCAATCCGCGCACTTGGGAGGGTCTAAACTTCCATTTCTTGGGCATTGACTTAGGTCGTCAGCCCACCTTCAACATTTTCAGCAGCGATTGGGTTTGGGATTGGAATCACATCGGTGTTATCCTGGTACCCCTTGCATCTGCAGGCAGTCAGGTTCTTTCTATGTTCCTGAGCCAGCGGGCAAATGACTCCGTTATTACCGACGAAAACGGCGTGCAGGACAAGGAAACCGCCAAGAAGTCACAGGCAAATCAATCCAGCAAGATGATGATGTGGATGATGCCCATTATGTCTCTGTGGATTGGCTTCACCGTGCCGGCAGCTTTGTCGCTGTACTGGTTCATCGGTGGTGTTGTGGCCATGGTGGAGAACCAAGTACTCACCAACCACTATCGCAAAATTTATGACGCCGAGGACGCTGTGCGTTTGCAGAAAGCGCTGGAGCGAGATGCGCTGGAAGCAGAAAAAGAGCGCATTCGCGCCCAGAGGAGAGCTGCCAATCCCGACGGTATTACAGAAAACACCAGTAAGAAAAAGCTGCAAAAGCAGCAACAGCAAGCTGAGGAGGCCGCAAAGAACGCCGCTAAGCGGGAATATGAGGCCAAAAAGGGTATCGTTTCAGAGGAAACCGCGGAAAACACAACGATGTCCGGAATCCCCAGCCGCCCCTATTGTAAAGGTCGGGCTTATGACCCCAACCGCTACAATAGCGAATCTACGGAGGAATAAGTATGGAAAAAACCATCATTACCACCGGCAAGACCATTGACCTTGCCATTGATGCCGCACTGACCCAGCTGGGATTGGATCGCGACAGTGTTTCTGTTCAGGTTCTTAGTCAGGCAAAGCCCGGCTTTTTGGGAATCGGCGCACAGCCTGCTAAGGTTGAGGTTACCTATGAGGCGCCCAATCCGGCACCTAAGGTTGCCCTCTCCTCTGCTTCCCGCAGCAAGCCCAAGCAGCCTGCTGCAAAGCCGTTGGAAGAAAAGAAACCCGATGCGCCCAAGGCTGCACCTAAAAAAGAGGTTGCACCGGTTGCCCCCAAGAAAGAGCAGCCGCAGAAAGCCCCCGCTGCACCCAAGGTCTTTGCTCCTGCACAGGCCGGCAGTGTAGAAGAAAAAATTGAAGTATTCCTCAAGGGTCTGTTGGAGCATATGGGCAGCGATGCTGTTCCCCATGCATGGAAGACCGAGGAAAACACCTATAAGGTAGAGTTCACCGGCAACGATTTAGGCTATTTGATTGGCCGCCGGGGTGATACATTAGACGCACTGCAGCATTTGGCAAATTACAGCATTGGCCGCAATGTGGAAGGACATATCCGCATCAGTGTAGATGCAGAGGACTATCGCGCCAAGCGTGAGGAAAGCCTGCGTCGTTATGCACAGAAAAAGGCACAGCAGGTATTGAAGGCACGCCGCCGCACCACCTTAGAGCCTATGAACGCCTATGAGCGTCATGTTATCCATGTTGCCTTGCAGGATATGGAGAACATCACCACCCATTCCACCGGCACAGATCCCAACCGCCGCGTTGTAATTGAATTTGTTCGCTAATTAGCAGTATTCCCTCCGGCATAAAACCGGAGGGAATATTTTTACCAATCAAGAAGGACCCGACGGAATCCGTCGGGTCCTTTTGTTTATGTGGTTTGGATTACAGCTGAGGGCCAGCCTCAACCAGAGCCTTACCGGATTCGTTGCCGGTGTACTTGACGAAGTTCTTCTGGAAGCGGGCAGCCAGGTCCTTTGCCTTGGTTTCCCATTCAGAAGCATCGCCGTAGGTATCTCTGGGATCCAGAATGCCGCTGTCCACGCCGGGCAGAGCAGTGGGAACCTCAAAGTCGAAGTAAGGAATCTTCTTGGTTTCTGCCTTCAGGATAGAGCCGTCCAAAATGGCGTCGATGATACCACGGGTATCCTTAATGGAGATACGCTTGCCGGTGCCGTTCCAGCCGGTGTTGACCAGGTATGCCTTAGCGCCGGACTTTTCCATCTTCTTAACCAGCTCTTCGCCGTACTTGGTGGGGTGCAGCTCCAGGAATGCTGCGCCGAAGCAAGCGGAGAAGGTGGGGGTGGGCTCGGTGATGCCACGCTCGGTGCCAGCCAGCTTGGATGTAAAGCCGCTGAGGAAGTAGTACTGGGTCTGCTCAGGGGTCAGGATGGACACGGGAGGCAGAACGCCGAATGCGTCAGCAGACAGGAAGATGACGTTCTTTGCATCAGGACCTGCAGACACGGGGCGAACAATCTTCTCAATATGGTTGATGGGGTAGGAAACACGGGTGTTCTCGGTGACGGAGCCGTCAGCAAAGTCGCACTTGCCGTTCTCGTCCACAGTGACGTTCTCCAGCAGGGCATTGCGCTTAATGGCGCGGTAGATGTCAGGCTCGGACTCGGGATCCAGGTTGATAACCTTGGCGTAGCAGCCGCCCTCAAAGTTGAACACGCCGTTGTCGTCCCAGCCATGCTCGTCGTCGCCAATCAGCAGACGCTTGGGGTCGGTGGACAAGGTGGTCTTGCCGGTGCCGGACAGACCGAAGAACAGGGCAGTATTCTCGCCGTTCATATCGGTGTTGGCGGAGCAGTGCATGGAAGCCATGCCGTTTAAGGGCAGGTAGTAGTTCATCATGGAGAACATACCCTTCTTCATCTCGCCGCCGTACCAGGTGTTCAAAATAACCTGCTCACGGGAGGTCAGGTTGAACAGAACGGCAGTCTCGGAATTCAGACCCAGCTCCTTATAGTTTTCAACCTTTGCCTTGGAGGCATTGTAGATAACGAAGTTGGGCTCGAAATTCTCCAGCTCCTCAGCGGAGGGAGTGATGAACATGTTCTTAACAAAGTGCGCCTGCCATGCCACTTCCACGATGAAGCGGATTGCCATACGGGAATCGGGGTTGGTGCCGCAGAACAGGTCCATAACATACAGCTTCTTATTGGACAGCTGCTTCAGGGCCAGCTCCTTACAAGCATTCCATGCTTCTACAGATGCGGGCTTGTTGTCGTTTGCAAACTCAGCGGAGGTCCACCACACGGTGTCCTTGGAGGTGTCATCCATTACGATGAACTTGTCTTTGGGGGAACGGCCGGTGTAGATGCCGGTCATAACATTGACAGCGCCCAGCTCCGTCAGCTGGCCCTTGTCAAAGCCTTCCAGCGAGGGGTCCATTTCTGCTTTAAACAGCTCCTCATAGGAGGGGTTGTGCATAATCTCAGTCGCGCCGGTAATGCCATACTTTGTCATATCCAGTTTTGCCATAGTCTTGTACCTCTTTCATATAATTATTAAAAGTTATACCGTTTTTACACGGTATTCATTTTCTGCAACGTTATCATACACGAAAGCAAAATAAAAATCAATAAAAAATCAGAACTTTTTACATCCTGTTAAAGAAAATTTCCGAAAATTTCATTTCTAATTGAGAAACCTGCATTTTCACATTTACTTTTTGAAGATTATATGTTACTATGTATGCGGTGAAGATTGGACTTCCCAAGGGTTTTTTCGTTTTTTCCGGCTCTTGGGGCAGTTACATCAAAATATATTATTTTTTCATGGAGGTTACATAAATGGCAAAAAAAGTACAATTTGTAGAGACCGTTCTGCGTGATGCGAACCAGTCTCTTATCGCCACCCGTCTACCCTTTGAGAAGTTTGAACCTATGCTGGAAACCATCGACAAGGCTGGCTATTACGCCGCTGAGTGCTGGGGCGGTGCTACCTTTGACGTGTGCCTGCGCTACCTGAATGAAGATCCGTGGGAACGGCTGCGCAAAATTCGCGCAAAAATGCCCAACACCAAGCTGCAAATGCTGCTGCGCGGCCAGAATGTTTTGGGCTACTCCCACTACCCCGATGATTTCGTTAAGCTGTTCGTAAAGAAGGCTGTGGAAAACGGCATGGATGTCATCCGTATTTTCGACGCTCTGAACGATGTAAATAATATGAAGGTTGCCATGGAAGCCACCGTTAACGCCGGTGCTATCGCTTCCGGTACCATTTCCTTCACCACCACTCCTGTGCATACCCACGAAAAGTATGTAAAGATGGTTAAAGAGCTGAAGGAAATGGGCGCTTCCACCATTTGTATTAAGGATATGGCCGGTATTATGGGCCCGCAGGAGGCTTATGATTTGGTGTCCGCCATTAAGGACGCTGTGGATATGCCCATTGACCTGCACACCCACTCCACCACAGGCTTGGCATTCATGACCTACCTGAAGGCTGTGGAGGCCGGCGTGGACATTATTGACACTGCCATTTCTCCCTTCTCCGGCGGTACCAGCCAGCCTGCTACCGAGACCATGGCTTACGCGCTGCGTCAGCTGGGCTATGAGGTAGACCTGAACGACGAGTGCACCACCAAAATGGCTGATTACTTCAAGGGCGTTCGGGACGCTTTCGTTGCCGACGGCACTTTGATGCCCAAGTCCATGGCTACCGACACCCAGTGCCTGACCTATCAGGTGCCCGGCGGTATGCTTTCCAACCTGCTTTCTCAGCTGAAGCAGATGAACGCGCTGGATAAATTTGACGAGGCTCTGGCAGAAACCCCCAAGGTTCGCGCCGATATGGGCTATCCCCCTCTGGTTACCCCCACCAGCCAGATGGTTGGCGTGCAGGCTGTGCGTAACGTCATCGACGGTGAGCGCTACAAGACTGTTTCCAAGGAAATCAAGGCTTATTGCCGCGGTGAATATGGTATCACTCCCGCCCCCATCAACCCCGAAATCAAAAAGCAGATTCTGGGCGATGAGAAGGAAGTGGAGGGTCGCTACGCTGACACCTTAGCCCCCGTTGTGGATGCAACCCGTGAAAAGCTGGGCGATTTGGCAAAATGCGACGAGGATGTACTTTCTTACATTGCTTTCCCCAACCTGGCTGAGAAGTTCTTGGAGGAGCGTAAGGCAAAGGAAGAAAACGTGGTTACCTACACCATCACTGAGGCGTAAGGAGGCAACACTATGTTAATGCTAGCAACTGAACATCCTTTGTCTCACATCGGTGTTGCAGACACGGCTGCGGTGGCATTGGTTGGATATGCTGTGGTTTTCGTCGGTTTAATTGCACTGATGCTGGTTGTGATTGCCTTGGGTAAGGCATTTGTTGCCGCAGGCAAGAAAAAGCAGCCCAAGCAGGAGGTCTCTGCTGCCAGTGATGTGGTGGAAACGCCTGCCCCTGTGCTTGCCCCAGGCACTGCCGGCAGCCTGAAGCTGCATAATGTAGAGCCCAAAACCGCTGCTATGCTGATGGCAATCGTTGCCGATAAGACCGGAAAGCCCCTTAATGAACTGCGATTCCTTTCTATTCGGGAGGTAACAGAATGAAATATCGGATTACATTAAATAAACGCACCTATGAGGTGGAGGTGGAAATGGAGCAGGCAATGCTTTTAAGCGAGTATGCTGCCATTGCGCCTGCTTCTGCACCTGTCGCGGCTCCCGTGGAAGCACCTGCTGCTGCACCTGCTGCAGCACCTGCTGCTCCCACGACTGCTGACGGTGAAACCGTCAGCGCCCCAATGCCCGGCACCATTTTGAAGGTGAATGTCTCTGTTGGTCAAACCGTTAAAGAGGGGGATGTGCTTGTTATTTTGGAAGCCATGAAAATGGAAAACGAAATCATGGCACCCAAGGCTGGTACTATTAAGCAGGTGCTGGTTTCCAAGAGCTCTACGGTAGATACCGGCGCTCCCTTGGTTGTTCTCGGCTAAGGAGGCACTATGGAAACCTTATTTCAAAATTTCCAATTTATCCAGTGGCCACATGTGGTTATGTGGATTATCGGCGGTGTGCTGATTTACCTTGCCATCGCCAAGGAAATGGAGCCGACGCTGTTGCTGCCTATGGGCTTTGGCGCAATTTTGGTGAACCTGCCCGTTGCAGAGGTTGGTACCGGTGTGCAAGCGGTTATTAACGCACTGTTTGACATCGGCATTGACTACCATGAGCTGTTCCCCTTATTGCTGTTTGTAGGCATTGGCGCCATGATTGACTTTGGCCCTCTGCTTTCCAACCCCAAGCTGATGATTTTCGGCGCGGCTGCCCAGTTTGGCATTTTCTTCACACTGGCGCTGGCATCCGCCTGCGGCTTTGAGCTGAAAGATGCGGCTTCCATTGCCATTATTGGCGCAGCTGACGGCCCTACTGCCATTTATGTTGCCGGTCAGCTGGCATCCAACTACATGGCACCTATCATGGTTGCCGCATACTCCTATATGGCGCTGGTTCCGTTGGTGCAGCCTCCGGTTATCAAGCTTTGCACCACCCGGAAAGAACGGCTTATTAAAATGCCCTATCAAAGCAAAAACGTGTCTAAGCGGACAAAGATTATCTTCCCCATTGCGGTTACCATGATTGTGGCAGTTTTTGCACCGGACGCTGTGGCGCTGATTGGCTTTTTGATGTTCGGCAACCTGCTGCGGGAATGTGGCGTTACCAACTCCCTTTCCGAAACCGCACAAAACGTGCTGGCAAACCTGATTACCATTTTCCTGGGTATCACCATTGCCGCCCGTATGCGTGCAGAAGAATTCCTGCAATGGCAAACCCTGCTGATTATGGGCTTGGGCTTGGTTGCTTTCGTGGTGGACACCTTTGGTGGCATTATGATTGCCAAGCTGATGAACATTTTCCTGCCGGAGGGCAAGAAAATCAATCCCATGATTGGTGCAGCGGGTATCTCTGCCTTCCCCATGTCCGGCCGTGTGGTTCATAAGCTAGGCTTGGAAGAGGATAGCTCCAACTTCCTGCTGATGCACTCCATCAGTGTCAATGTGTCCGGTCAGATTGCATCTGTTATCGCTGGCGGCTTGATTTTGGCACTGGTCAAGGGCATATTGGGCATTTAAGGAGGAATCAATATGCATAACTGGATTATGAGTATCGGCTCTGCCGTAATAAACCACTATTATCAAGTATCTGCCACTTTGCTGGAGTCTTTAAAAATTGCCGGCATTGGTATGTTAGGTATATTTTTGGTTATCGGCATTATTGTTTTGGCAGTTTCCTTGCTGAACAAGGCTTTCTCTAGAGATTAACCCCGGGAGGTAAAAGAAAATGAATTATAAAGTAACGCTCTGCGGCAAGGTCTACGAAGTCAACGTAGAAGGCGGAAAAGCAACACTGGTAAGCGAGCAGGATATTGCCGCCGTGGTTGCAGCGCCTGTTGCCCAGACTCCTGCTGCGGCTGTCGCCGCACCGACTACCAGCGGTCTTACTGTTTCTGGGGGTGAAAGCGTGAATGCCCCCATGCCCGGCAATATCTTGAAGGTGAACGTCAGTGTTGGTCAAAAGGTAAAATCCGGCGACGTTCTGTGCGTGCTGGAGGCTATGAAAATGGAAAATGAAATCATGGCCCCCTGCGACGGTGTGGTTTCCGCTGTACCCGTTTCTAAGGGCACTACGGTGAATACCGGCGATTTGCTGGTTGCCATTGGCGGTACGGTCAGCGCAGCTGCGCCTGCGCCTGTAGCGGCACCTGTGGTAGCTCCTGCCCCTGCAGCAGTACCAGCTGCCCCTGCGGCTCCAGCCCCTGTTGCTGCCGGCGAGGCTGTAAAAGCCCCCATGCCCGGCAATATTTTAAAAGTCAATGTTTCTGTAGGTCAGTCTGTAAATGAGGGCGATGTCTTGGTGATTTTGGAAGCCATGAAGATGGAAAACGAAATTATGGCACCTAAGGCCGGCAAAATTGCTCAGGTTTTGGTAAGCAAGGGTACCACTGTGAATACGGATGACATCCTGGTTGTCATCGGTTAGGAGGGTACGCCATGATAAACATTGGTGAAATTCTGCTGGATCTGTGGAATGACAGTGGTTTTGCCGCTATTTCCAATGGCTTTTTCTCCCAAAACGGTTGGCAGAATTTAGTCATGCTGGTAATTGCCTGCGTTTTACTGTACCTTGCTATTGTTAAGCAGTTTGAGCCATTGCTGCTGTGTGGCATTGCCTTTGGCTGCTTACTGACAAATCTGCCCAGCGCAGGCTTATATCATCAAGAACTCTGGGATGCCTTTATGGATCCCAGCAGTCCGGCATATCACTCCTTTGGCGCAATTATGCGTGACGGCGGTCTGCTGGACATTTTCTACATTGGCGTTAAAACCAGCCTATACCCCTGCTTGATTTTTATGGGTGTTGGCGCAATGACGGATTTTGGTCCTCTGCTTTCCAACCCCAAGAGTCTGCTGTTGGGTGCTGCTGCCCAAATGGGCGTGTTTGCGGCTTTCTTTGCCGCCCGGGCATCCGGCTTCTTTACCGCGCTGGAGGCTGCCTCTATCGGCATCATTGGCGGTGCTGACGGCCCTACCGCTATTTTCTTAACCACTCGCCTTGCCCCCCATCTGTTGGGCGCCATTGCGGTGGCAGCATATTCCTACATGGCGCTGATTCCCCTGATTCAGCCCCCCGTGATGAAGCTGATGACCACTCCGAAGCAGCGCACAATCAAAATGGTGCAAACCCGTGTGGTTTCCAAGGCGGAGAAGATTATCTTCCCCATTGTGGTTACCCTGTTTGTAGCACTGCTGCTGCCGGATACAGCTCCCTTGATTGGCTGTCTGATGCTGGGTAACCTGTTTAAGGAAACCGGCGTCACTGACCGTCTGAGCGACACAGTGCAGAATGCACTGATGAACATTGTTACCATTTTGCTTTCCACCGCTGTTGGCGCAACCATGGTTGGCTCCAACTTCCTGACCACACAGACCTTGCTGATTGTGGTGCTGGGTGTTGTGGCGTTCATGCTGTCCACTGCCGGCGGCTTGCTGGGCGGACTGATTATGTGCTGGGCAACGAAGGGTAGGGTAAACCCCCTTATCGGCTCTGCCGGCGTATCTGCCGTTCCTATGGCTGCCCGTGTTGCCAATAAGGAAGGACAAAAGGCAAATCCCTCTAACTTCCTGCTGATGCACGCTATGGGCCCCAACGTGGCCGGCGTTATCGGCTCTGCTATTGCGGCAGGTTTCCTGTTAAGTGTATTTGGCGGTTAAAGGTACATACAAAAAACACTCTGTTGAAAAAACAGGGTGTTTTTTTTGCATATGTTGCACATTTTTGTGCAACCGGAACGCCATTTTTCACTACTTATGAACGGCGGTTCTCTTAAAAACAGCGGTTTTCTTTATTTATATTGTATATAAGTAAAAAATCCTTGTTTTTTCCACAAAACTATGGTAAAATTTACGGTGAGAATATATCGCTTTTTTTACGGGTAATCGCTCGTTTTTCAAAAATTTTTTTATTGGAAGGGAGCCTATTTTATGCCATCATCAGATTACGTTTGGGCAAAAGTCTTGTCCTATTTGGAGGAAAGACTCAGTGCCATCACGGTGTCCGCATGGTTCGACGATGTGAAGGTCGTAGAACTGACGGAGGACACTATGATTCTCTATTCTCCGGATGAATTTCGCCGCAGCATGATTAGCAATCGCTGCAGAGATTACATCAAGGAAGCTATGTTCACCCTGTATAACACCAATGTGAAGCTGCAGGTTTTTGGGGATAAGGAGCTGGAGGAATACAACAACAAAGGGAAATCTACCACAAACATGGAATTTAATCCGGATTTCACCTTTGACAGCTTTATTGTGGGCGGTTCTAACCGCATCGCCCACGGCGCGGCAATGGCAGTTGCCAAAAATCCAGGTTACACCTACAATCCACTGTTTCTCTATGGCCCTCCCGGTGTGGGTAAAACCCACCTGCTGTATGCCATTGCCAATGAAATACGCAGAAAGAACCCCGATGTGAACATTGTCTATATTCGCGGTGACCAGTTTACCATTGACTTGGTAGATGCCATTCGCACCGGTAAAAACATTGAGTTCCGCAGTAAATATCGGGAAGCAGATTTGTTTTTAGTGGACGATATTCAATTCATTGCCGGTAAGGAAACCACACAAGAGGAATTTTTCCACACGTTTAATAAGCTGTATGAGGAGCATAAGCAAATTGTGCTGACCTCTGACCGTAAGCCAGATGATATGCTTACCTTGGAGGAACGTCTGCGCAGTCGCTTCCTGTGGGGCTTGACTGTGGACATCAATCCGCCGGATTATGAAACCCGTATGGCCATTGTCAAGGACAAGGCGGAAAAGATGGGTCTGGATTTGAAGGAAGATGTTTGTAACTTTATTGCCTCCAACATTACCAATAATGTGCGCCAAATTGAAGGAACAATGAAAAAAATCATTGCCTATCGCGATTTGGATAATATGCCCCTTGATTTACCCAATATTTCCCGTGCCATTGGGGATATGATTAAAGCCGAGGGCAGTTCTCTGCCGACACCGAATCTGATTATCAGTCAGGTTTGTAAATTCTACAATGTGGACGAATCTGTTTTACGGGGAACACAACGCACCAAGGGTATTGCAGAAGCCCGTCAGGTGGCAATTTATTTGGTTCGGCAGTTAACAAAGCTCTCCACACCGGATATTGGTCAAGAATTTGGCGGAAGAGACCATACCACAGTTTTGCACTCCATCAACAAGGTAGATTCAGAGCTGAAAAACAAGAATGTCATCATGCAAAATACCATTCGTGACATCACCGCCAACATCAATTCTGTGCTTTAATTTTTTCCACACGTCCTGTGGAATGTTGAAAACTTTTTTGGGGATAACCTGTCAAAATATTTTTACGTTTTTTGTTTGTGTAAAAGTTTTGCAAAACACATTTTTACTTGTGGAAAAAAAACACTTGATTTACAAGGGTAAATTTGACTTTTCCCCATAAATTTCTACTACAACTACAAATACTACTTTTTTATTTCATAAATATATATTTATAATTCTTTTATACAGAAAGGATGATTTCTATGCGTTTTACCTGTGAAAAAAATACGCTGGTTACAGGACTGAATATTGCCGGCAGAACAGTAGCACAAAAAAGCAGCTTATCGGTTATTGAAGGTATTCTATGTAAAGCAACAGATTGCCTGCAATTAACCGGATATAACATGGAAACAGCCATTTCTTATGAAATTGATGCGGAAGTTTCAGAAATCGGCAGTTGTATTTTGCCGGCAAAGTTGTTTGGTGATATTATTCGCCGTCTGCCGGAGGGACCGGTAACGGTTCTAGTGGATGACAATTTTAAGGTTTCTATTCGCAGTGGCTATGCCTCTTTCCAAATCAGTGCAGAAAGCGCAGAGGATTATCCAGAATTGCCGGATGTAAGCTCCGGCCGCAGTGTTCTGATTCCGCAAAACATATTAAAGGAAATGATTGGCGGAACGATTTTTGCTGTTTCCGAGCATCAGGGCAGACCCATCCACACCGGTGTGAAATTTGAGGTGAACGAGGATACCATTTCTGCCATTGCCGTAGATGGTTTCCGTTTGGCCCGGCGCACATGGCATACGGAAAATCCCAGCGGACGGGTTATGAATTTTGTTGTGCCTGCTGCCGGATTGAAGGAAGTGGAGAAAATTCTCACCGATTCTGAAGAAGACGCGGCATTTACCTTAGGTGCAAAGCACATTTTGTATAAAATCGGCAATGCGACCTTGATTTGCCGCCTTTTGGAGGGTGACTTCCTGGATTGGCGCAAGGTTGTTCCGACGGACTGCCCTGTAAAACTGGTTGCCAATGTGGCGGATTTAAGTGCATCCATTGAGCGTGTGGGCTTGATTGTTTCCGAAAAATATAAAAGCCCTGTGCGGTGTGTTTTCAGCAATCAGGAACTGCATTTGCGTACCAATACTACAATAGGCGCGGCAGAGGATCGCTGCAGCATTGCCGGTGATGGCAAGGAGCTGGAAATCGGCTTTAATGTGCGCTACCTTGCAGATGCTCTGCGGGCAATTCCCTGCGATGAGGTAACTCTGGAGCTGACCAACGGCTTGAGCCCCATTGTGCTGACCCCTGTAGAGGATAAATATGATTTCTCTTATATGGTTCTGCCGGTTAGAATCCGAAACAGCTAAGGAGCATCTATGAAAGTAACGGTAACAAAAAAGAATCCCGCAATACCCGTGGTAATTGGTACAGAGTTTATAAAACTGGAAGCAGCGATGAAATTAAGCCATGCTTTTTCCGGCGGAACGGCAAAGAGCATCATTCAGGACGGACAAGTGCTGGTTAATGGGGAAGTTTGCACCATGCGTGGCAAAAAGCTGTACCCCGGTGACACCTTTTGCTTGGATGAACAGACCTATTTAATTACAATCCATGAAGCTTTGTAAGATGGAACTTCGGGATTTCCGAAATTATGTAAACTTAAATTTAGATTTTGACCCCGGTGTGAATCTGATTGTGGGGGATAACGCCCAAGGAAAGACCAATTTACTGGAAGCGATTTCTTATTTGGGCAGCGGACGGAGCTTCCGCGCCCAGAAAACCGCTGAAATGGTGCGCTTTGGGGCAGACTTTGCGGATATTTCCGCAGAGGTCTTTTCCCAAGAACGGGAACAAAGCCTGCGATGGGTGTTGTTCTCCGGCAATCGCCCCCGTCAAATTTGGCGTAATGGAGCAAAAAAGAAAACTGCGGCAGATATTTCCGGTGTCATGTCAACTGTTTTATTCTGCCCAGAGGATTTAATGGTGCTGAAAACCGGTGCATCTGCCCGGCGTAGATTGGGAGATTCTGCGTTATGTCAACTCCGTCCCAATTATGATGCGGCGCTCTCCGAGTATCATCGGATTTTGGAGCAGAAAAGCCGGATTCTGAAAGACCATTTTGAAAATCCTGCCTTGCTGGAAATTCTGCCGGAATACAATGCGCGGCTGTGTCAGGTGGGCGCATTGCTGATTTCTTACCGGGCAAGGTTTTTCGACAGCTTAGGCAAGGCGGCTGCCCAGTATCACAACCAGTTTTCCGGTGGCTGTGAGGAATTTTCCCTGACATATAAAACAGTTTCCACTGTGGCTGACCCCTTTGCTTCTGTGCAGGAACTAAAGGATGCTCTGCAAGAGCATTTACAAAGACATTACAGAGCCGAGTTAGAATCCGGTCAATGCCTAACAGGGCCGCATAAGGATGATTTCTCCGTAGCGCTGTCGGGCATTGATTTGAAGGCTTACGGCTCACAGGGGCAGACCCGTACTGCGGCAATCAGCCTAAAGCTTGCCCAGCGGGAGCTTATGAAACGGGAAAGCGGCGAAGAGCCGGTTTTGCTATTGGATGATGTACTGTCGGAATTAGACCCCGGTCGGCAGGATTTTGTATTGAATCAAATTGTCTCCGGTCAGGTGTTTATCACCTGCTGTGAGCCCGGCAGATTTACAAAATTGGGAAAAACGATTGAGATTGAAAAAGGAAATGTGAATGTTTAGATTTCTTTTGTGTATTTAGGAGGCAGATTATGTCTGACGAAACGAAGGTAACCCAAGAATACGGCGCGGAGCAAATTCAAGTTCTGGAGGGCTTGGAGGCTGTTCGGAAGCGTCCCGGTATGTATATCGGTTCTACATCCAGCTCTGGCTTACACCATTTGGTGTACGAGATTGTGGACAATTCCATCGATGAAGCCTTGGCAGGCTACTGTAAGCATATCACGGTGTCCATCAATCCCGGAAACTCCATTACCGTTACCGATGATGGCCGCGGTATTCCCGTGGATATTCAGCCCCAGACCGGAAAGCCGGCACTGGAGGTTGTATTTACTGTGCTTCACGCCGGCGGTAAGTTCGGCGGTGGCGGTTACAAGGTGTCCGGCGGCTTGCATGGCGTGGGCGCATCTGTTGTGAACGCGTTGAGTGAAAGCCTGACTGCCCGTGTTTATAAAAACGGAAAAATCCACGAGATGAAATTCTCCCGTGGCGGAATCATTCAGCCTATGACCATCGTGGGCAATACAGATAAAACCGGAACAGAGGTTACTTTCCAACCAGACCCGGAGATGTTTGATGACACGGTATACAGCTACGATATTCTCCATGAGCGCATGCGGGAAGAGGCATTCTTGAATGCCGGTCTTTCTATCACCATCACCGATAATCGCGCAGATGAGCCGGTGATCGAAACTATGTGCTATGAAGGCGGTATTCGGGAATTTGCCACTTGGTCTAATCGCCATAAAACCACTATCCATACGGATGTTATTTACATGGCTGGCAGTAAGGGCGATGCCAGCGCGGAAATTGCCATTCAATATAACGATGGCTACAACGAATCCTTGCAGTCCTTCGCCAACGATGTGCGTACCCCCGAGGGCGGCATGCACGAAACCGGCTTTAAGACCGCGCTGACCCGTGTGCAGAATAACTACGGCATCAAAAACGGCATCATCAAGGGTGATGACAAGGTCAGCGGTGAGGACTGCCGGGAAGGTATCACTGCTATTATCTCTGTAAAGCTGACGGACGCCCAGTTTGAAGGTCAAACCAAGGCAAAGCTGGGCAACGCCTATATCCGCACCCTGGTTGACCAAATTGTCAATGACCAGCTGGCGACCTATTTTGAGGAGCATCCTGCCACTGCCAAGATTATTCTGGAAAAGGCCATGATGGCCAATCGGGCAAGAGAAGCCGCCCGCAAGGCAAGAGAATCCATCCGCAGAAAAACCGGCTTAGAATCCGGTCAGATGCCGGATAAGCTGCAAGACTGCAACGAGCGCGACCCCAGTCTGTGCGAAATTTACATCGTCGAGGGTGACTCTGCGGCTGGCTCTGCCATCCAGGGCAGAGACTCTCGATTCCAGGCAATTCTTGCCATGTGGGGTAAAATGCTCAACGTGGAAAAAGCCCGTGCTGACAAAATTTACGGCAACGACAAGCTATATCCGCTGATTGTGGCGCTGGGTGCCGGCATTGGCGAGGAATTTGATGTGGAAAAGCTGCGCTACCACAAGGTGGTTATCATGTCCGATGCGGACGTGGACGGCGCCCATATCCGCACCCTGCTTTTGACCTTCTTCTTCCGGTATATGCGCCCCATGATTGAAAACGGCTATGTATATTCTGCCGTGCCGCCGCTTTACAAGCTCACAAGAGGCAAAACAGTACGGGTTGCCTACTCCGATGAGGAAAGAGACGCCATCTCCGCAGAAATGCGCGGGGAGTCCGGTGCAAAGGTGGATATCAGCCGATTCAAGGGCTTGGGTGAAATGGACCCCCACGAGCTGTGGGAGACCACCATGGACCCGGAAAGACGGACTCTGCGCAGAATTACCCTGGACGATGCCCGCCGTGCCGACGAAATCTTTACCGTGCTCATGGGCGAGCAGGTGGAGCCCCGTAAGGAATGGATTGAGCGCAACGCCAAATATGCCATTAACATTGATATTTAAGGAGGTGACGCAAATTGGCACATAACCGTAACTACAAACCGGAGGACATTCTGTTTCCCAATCAGGCGATTACCCAATCCAATCTGGTGGATGAAATGGAGCAATCCTATATTGAATATGCAATGAGCGTCATCGTTGGACGAGCTCTGCCGGACGTGCGTGACGGCTTAAAGCCGGTTCACCGCCGGATTCTTTACACCATGCACGAAAGCGGACTGACCTCAGACAAGCCCTTTAAAAAGTCTGCCACCTGCGTAGGTGACGTGCTGGGTAAATACCACCCCCATGGTGACGCATCGGTTTACGATGCCATGGTACGCCTTGCGCAAAACTTTTCTATGCGCTACCTGCTGGTAGACGGACACGGTAACTTCGGTGACGTGGACGGCAACCCCCCTGCGGCTTACCGTTATACCGAGGCAAGGCTTTCTAAGCTTTCCAACCAGATGCTGCGCGACATTGAAAAAGACACTGTCAACTGGGACCCCAACTTCGACGAAAGCCGGAAAGAACCCCGTGTGCTTCCCAGCCGGTTCCCCAACTTGCTGGTCAATGGCTCCAGCGGTATCGCCGTTGGTATGGCAACCAACATTCCACCCCACAATTTGACGGAAATCATCAACGCCTGTGTGGCGGTTTTGGATGACCCGGAGTGCTCTATGGTGGATTTGATGGAGCATGTCAGCGGACCGGACTTCCCCACCGGCGGTATCATCATGGGCAGAAGCGGAATCCGTGCCGCCTACGCCACCGGCCGTGGCAAGGTGGTCATTCGCGCCCGTACCGAGTTTGAGGAATTCGGTAAGGACAGAATGCGCATTATTGTCACCGAGCTTCCCTATCAGGTGAACAAGAAAATGCTGATTCGTGCCATTGCCGACCAAGTCAAGGACAAGCGCCTGGAGGGTATTTCCGACCTGCGTGACGAGTCCGACCGCAACGGTATGCGCATTGTTATCGAGCTGAAAAAGGACGCAAACCCCCAAGTGGTGCTGAACACCCTGTTCAAGCAGCCCTCCTTGCAGTCCAGCTTCGGCATTATCATGCTGGCGCTGGTGGATGACCAGAAACAGCCGAAAATTCTGTCCTTGCGGCAGATTATTGACGAATATCTGTCCTTCCAAATGGAAGTGCTGACCCGCCGCACGGAGTTTGACCTGAAGAAGGCGCAGGAGCGTGCCCACTTGTTAGAGGGCTTGCTGATTGCTCAGGATAACATCGATGAGGTTATCCGCATCATTCGCTCTGCCTATGACGATGCCAAGCAGCGCCTTTGTGAGCGCTTTGGCTTAGACGATGTGCAGGCACAGGCGATTTTGGATATGCGCCTGAAGGCCTTGCAGGGACTGGACAGAGAAAAGCTGCAAAACGAGTTTGACGAGCTGCAGGAGCGCATTGCTTACTATCAAGACCTGCTGGCAAATCCTGCAAAGCTGCAGGGTGTGCTGCGTGAGGAGCTTTTGGAGATTCGGGATAAATTTGGCGACCAACGGAAAACGGAAATCCAAGACGTAGAAGACGAAATCGATATTGAGGATTTGATTGAGGAAGAAACCTGCGCCTTTACGCTTTCCAAGCAGGGCTACATCAAGCGTATGCCCGTGGACACCTACCGCACCCAAAGCCGCGGCGGCCGCGGTGTCAACGCCCAGAATTTGAAGGAAGAGGACTATGTCAAGAGCTTGAACATCGCCTCTACCCATGACCATATTCTGTTCTTTACGGATTTGGGACGGGTGCACCATCGCAAGGGCTATCAAATCCCTGAGGCAGGCAGAACTGCCCGTGGCACGGCCATTGTGAATGTTCTGCCCCTGGAGCAGGGGGAAAGCGTCACTGCCATGGTGGTCACCAGAGAATTCCATGAGGATGAATTCCTGATGATGGCCACCAAAAACGGCACGGTGAAGCGGATTCCCTTTATCGCGCTGGCAACCCGCCGTAAGGGCGGTATCCGCGCCTTAACACTGGATGAGGGCGACCAGCTAATCAATGTTATCCGCACCAATGGAAACGACAACATCATCTTGGCAACCCGTGAGGGCATGGCAATTTGCTTCAACGAAAACGATGTGCGCCCCATGGGCAGAGATGCCATGGGCGTTAAGGGCATTACCCTAAGCGGAAACGATGAAGTTATTGGCGCAGAAAAGGCAGAAGAGGGCAAGACCCTGCTGACAGTCACAGTCAACGGCTTTGGCAAGCGCACCGAGCTGCCTGAATACCTGCGCACCGGTCCTGATGGCGAAAAAATGCCCCAAAACCGTGGCGGTAAGGGACTGAAAAACTACAATATCACTGCCAAAACCGGCTGTATCGCCGGCTGCCGCATGGTTGGTGAAAATGACGATGTTATGCTGATTGAAAACGGCGGTGTAATTATCCGCGTGCCGGCAAATTCCATCAATGTTTACAAGCGGGATGTGCAGGGCGTTATTGTGATGCGTCTGGAGGAAGGCAACCAGGTGGTGTCCATTGAGTGTGTGCCTGCCGAGGAAACCGAGGCAGAAGCATGAAAACCGTAACGCTATACACCGACGGGGCTTGCTCCGGCAACCCCGGCCCCGGTGGCTGGGGAGCGATTTTGGAATATAACGGGGTGGAAAAAGAGCTTTGCGGTGGCGAGGCCAACACTACCAACAACCGCATGGAGCTGACTGCTGTGATTGCAGGCTTGCAGGCGCTGAAAGAGCCCTGCATTGTGGAGCTTTACTCTGACAGCAAGTATGTCATCGATGCCTTGGAAAAGGGCTGGGCATGGCTCTGGCGGAAAAAAGGATGGATAAAATCCGACAAAAAGCCTGCCCTAAACCCGGATTTGTGGGAAATCCTTTTGGATTTGACCGCAAAGCATGAAATGCACTATCATTGGGTGAAGGGTCACGCAGAAAATCCCAAAAACAATCGCTGTGATGCCCTTGCAGTGGAGCAATGGAAGAAAATAAAGGGGTAAGCGCATGTATTTGAATATCGGCGGAGATTTTTCCCTGCGGGACAAATCCATTATCGGCATTTTCGACTTGGACAACACCACGATTACCCCCCGCGGTCGAATGTTTTTGGAAAAGGCAGAAAAAGAGGGCGTGGTCGTGCCCTGTGACGATTTGCCAAAGGCATATGTGCTGACGGCAGAATACGGCATGACAAGGGTGTATTTAACCTCCCTCAATGCCTCCACCCTGGAAAAACGAATGAAATAGGAAATCGGCGTACCGTTTTTCGGTACGCCGATGCTTTTTATTCAAACAGCTCTGTAATGGGTGCAAAGCGGTAGCCTTGAGATTCCCAGGTTGTCAGCAGTTCATCTAAAATCTGCGCATTTGTCTGCGAGGTGGAGTGCAGAAGCACCACCGCGCCATTGTGAATCCGGGGTAACAGCTTGGAAAATGCCTGCTCCTTGGTGGGCTGGTTGTCGTTGCGCCAATCCACATAGGCAAGACTCCAAAAAACGGTTTTATAGCCCATTTCGTTGGCCATTTCCAAGTTTTTCTCGCTGTAAGTGCCTTGCGGCGGACGGTAAAATTTTGGCATATCCGCGCCGATTACATCTTTGTAAAGCGCCTCTAAATCGGTAAGCTCCTTTTCAAATGCGGTTTTTTCCGCCAGCTTGCTCATATCGTAGTGATGCATGGTGTGGTTGCCTACAATGTGCCCCTCGGCAACCATTCTGCGCACCAAATCGGCATTTCGCTCAATATAATTGCCAACTAAGAAAAAGCTTGCCGGAGCGTTATGGGCTTTCAGAGTGTCCAATATCTTCGCGGTACAGCCATTTTCGTAGCCTGCATCAAAGGTCAAATAAATCACCTTTTCTGCGGTGTCGCCCAAATAGGTGGCGTTGTATTTTTTCAGTTGTTGGGTGTCTGCAGGGGCAACAGGGGCAATTCCCTCCCCGCGAAAACTCAAGCCCCAGCTTCCTGTCTCCTGAACACTTTGTCCCATAATATATATGCCCATGACCAGCGCTACGCACAGCGCGCCGATAAGAATCCACAAATCCCGTTTGCGCATAAAAAATCCCCTCCCGTGGACAGCCTATGCCAATGGGCGGGGATTATAGAACTCTTTTTAATTGCTTAGACACAGAATATGCCAGCCATAGCTTGATTGCGTCCGGTGCAAGATAGGGGAGCACGCATTTTGCCACAATCCAAAATAAGCCTTGCGTATCTGCATAGGCTAGAGCATACCAAGCCGTACCGCAGGCGTAACAGGCGACCGTGCCCAAAATTGCCCCCAGCAAGGGCTTTTTCACTGCCCAAAAGGCCA
>JAZSAK010000015.1:0-5036 GCA_045601865.1 Faecousia sp.
GTGCAAACAGAATTTCGCCTGCGCCTACCTTGCCGCCGCTGGGCAGTGCGCCAAAAGTATTCAAGCTCTCCAGACCGCCGTTTTCGCAGTTGATTTGTGCCAAAATCCGTGCAGAAGTATCCGGCAGGAACGGCTCTAACGTCACCGCCGCAAAGCGAATGGACTCCAACAAATTGTAAAGCACAGTGCCCAGTCGCGGATGATTGGCTTCCTCCTTGGCAAGTGCCCAGGGTGCGGTTTCGTCAATATACTTGTTGGCGCGGCGCAGCAGCACAAAAATCTCGTCAATGGCATCGGCAACCTTCAGCTCGTTCATCTTGGTTTCCACCTTGCCAGGCATTGCCAAAGCAACTGCCTTCAGCTCCTCATCCACTGCATCAGGCGTATTGGGGGTCTTAATCTCACCGCCAAAATACTTGTTGCTCATGGCAACGGTGCGGTTGACTAAGTTGCCCAGGATATTCGCCAGCTCGCTGTTGATGCGCTCAATCATCAGCTCGTAGGTCATAATGCCGTCTGCGGCAAAGGGAATTTCATGGAGCACAAAATAGCGCACTGCATCCACGCCAAACAGCTCCACCAAATCATCTGCGTAAATCACATTGCCCAGGCTCTTGGACATCTTGTCGCCCTTAACCAGCAGCCAGGGGTGACCAAACACCTGCTTCGGCAGCTCCTCGCCCATGCTCATCAGGAAAATAGGCCAATAAATGGTGTGGAATCGCACAATATCCTTGCCAATCAGGTGCAAATCAGCAGGCCAGAACTTCTTGTACTGCTCCGCGTGATTGCCGTCAGGGTCGTAACCGCAGAAGGTAATGTAGTTAGAAAGAGCATCCAGCCACACATAGGTCACATGGCCGGGGTCAAATTCCACAGGAATGCCCCAAGTAAAGCTGGTGCGGCTGACACACAAATCCTGCAAGCCAGGCTTGAGAAAGTTGTTTACCATCTCATTTTTCCGGCTTTCCGGCTGGATAAACTCGGGGTGGGTTTCAATGTGCTCCATCAGCTTGTCGGCATATTTGCTCATCTTAAAGAAGTATGCCTCTTCCTCAGCATCTACGCACTCTCTGCCGCAGTCGGGGCACTTGCCCTCAACCAGCTGGCTCTCTGTCCAAAAGCTTTCGCAAGGCGTGCAGTATTTGCCCACATATTTTCCCTTGTAAATATCGCCCTTTTCATACATCCGGGCAAAAATCTTCTGCACCTTGGTTTTGTGCTCCGGGTCTGTGGTGCGAACAAAGCGGTCGTACGTGGTGTTCATCAAATCCCAAATCCCTTTGATTTGGGTGCTGACATTGTCCACATACTCCTGCGGGCTGATGCCTGCGGCCTCTGCCTTTTGCTGAATCTTCTGACCATGCTCATCCGTTCCGGTTTGAAAATACACATCAAAGCCTGCCTGCCGCTTGTAACGGGCAATGGCATCGGCAAGCACAATTTCATAGGTATTGCCAATATGGGGCTTTGCGGAGGTGTAGGCGATGGCTGTTGTAATATAATAGGGCTTCTTATCCGACATAATAATACTCCTTCCCAAAAGAAAAATCGCCCTTGAGAAATCTCAAGGGCGACAAAAATGACGCGGTACCACCTTGTTTTGCAGTTTTCACTGCCTCTAAACGCGTTAACGGGCGCAACCGTGACAGCCTACCTATCGACTGCCCTGCTCCGAGACCATGTTCCGCAGTTCTCTCCGTATCCTCTCTCACCAAAATAAGGACTCTCTGAACGGGCTTTGCCGCGTACTCTTCTCTTCACTGCATTTTATTGGAATTACAGCGTCATTATAGACAAAAAGGGTATTTTTGTCAATAGGAGAAATGCTTTTTCCCTTCCATATGGCCGGATTGTATCACCGGCGGCTTAGGGTCGGTTACTTCCCATGTAATGGGCTTTTTCTCTTCCTGTTTCATTCCATCCACCTCTTCAACCATATTTTTTGTATTTCCACAAAAAATATGCAAAGAGGACATTATTCCTTTTTTTTCGTTAATACCAGCGCCACAGCCACTGCAGAAATACCGCCTGCCAGCTTGCCAACAATCATGCCCGGCAGTATTTCCGGCGCAAAGCCGGCAGTAAAGCCCAAATGGTCGCCGAAAACAAACGCCGCCGCTACCGCAAAGGCAATATTCACTACCTTCCCCCGGTCGTCCATATCTTTAACCATGCCAAATGTGGCAATGGAATTTGCCAAGCTTGCAATCAGTCCTGCCGCGGCAGTTTCATTGACCTTCAACAGCTTCCCCAGCTTCATCAAGGGATTACGCAACAGCTTTGTCACCGTGTATACCAGCGGAAATGCCCCCGCAAGCACAATGGCAATGGAGCCAACTGTCTGAAATCCTTCGCTGATTGGCGCCATGCCGGGAATCAACGCATTTCCTGTCAGTGCCTCCACAATTGCGGCCACCAGCCCAAGGGTAATAACCGCAACTATAATTTTGCCAAACACACGAAAGCCGGTAATCATGGCTTTTTCCGCTTTCCAAAGCCCCAATGCAATCAATGCCCCAATCAACACAATGGGCACCAGATTTCTCAGCACCAGCATAACAGGAAATCCGGACACCAATCCCCCTGCCAAAACCCCTAAGGGGATGGTCACAATGCCGCACAAAATTCCCTTTGCCAATGCAGGATAATCTTCTTCTTTCAAAATCCCCAGCGCCACGGGAATGGTAAATACAATTGTTGCTCCCAGCATAGAGCCGGTAATTACACCGCCTAAAAGCGCCGCCTGTGTATTGTCCGTCAGCTCCTGTGCCAATGCGCCGCCGCCCATGTCGCTGGCAAGAATGGTGCCGGCAAACATAGCTGGATCTGCCCCCAAAAAGGCATACACCGGTACTACTATGGGCTTCAATAGCGCTGCTAATACCGGCGCGAGAGAAATGATTCCCACCATTGCCAATGCCAGAGAGCCCATGGCAAGAATTCCGTTTTCAAATTCCTGCCCCAAGCCAAATCTGTTTCCAAATATGCGATCCAGCGCGCCTAACACCGCAAAAATTGCCATTATGGCGATTAAAAATTCATGTGCTGACATGGATTCCCTCCGGATCTAAAATTGCCACCACAGCCGCATCCACCGGAGCGTCCATACAGTAGCGGGAGGCTACTGTCCCCGTGGCAAGCAAAACCCTATCCCCAATGCCGGCACCTACTTGATCCGCCGCCACCAATAATCTGTCCCCCAAATCAATCACCAAAAAAGTCTGTCCTTGCAAACATTGTGCCTTTCTGGTTGCCCAAACCGAGCCGGTTACCGTTCCGATTTTCAATCCAATCCCTCCAAAATTTCCTTCGCCAAGGGTGTCAGCACCGCATCACGACTGGGCATCTGACCCTGTTGGCGCAGTGTTTTTGCCTCCTGAGCAGTTATTAACCGCTTGCGCCCACCATCGGTAAAAATCACGCCCCAGTTTTTTAGCTCCCGCTGACCTGATGCCAGTGCTGCCGCCAATGCCCGATTTTTCGGCACTTCCGGCAGTCCCGGCGTGTAAAGAAATACACTTTTCCCCTCCGCCAAGGCGCATAGCACCCGTTCATCGCGAAATCGCAAAAGTTGTGACAGCGTCAGCGACCCAATCACCACCGCATCATAAGGCGGTTCCTGCACCAACTGCATTCCCAGCGAAGCATGGGGTTCTTTTCCAATGAGCAATGCCCGATTCATGGCAGAATCCTCCCCAAATCGCCGTTTTGGAAACCGCAGGCATTGGCTTCGTCATAGTCCAAGTGTACGAACGTGGCAAAATCCTTGCTCACGCGCACCACGACATCTTCAAAAACCACCGGTCGGTCTGTAAACACCTGCAAGCGTACCACCTGCTTGTCCTTTACCTGCATTCTTTCCGCATCCTGCGGCGTCATGTGAATATGCCGCTGGGCAGCAATCACCCCTTGTTGCAGCTCCACCTGCCCATGTGGACCTTGCAGCAAAATCCCCGGTGTGTCTTCCACCTTTCCTGATAGACGAACCGGCGGTGTAATACCCAAGTGCCTGCCGTCAGTTAAGGAGATTTCCACCTGCCCCTCCGGACGCTCCGGACCAAGAACTGCCACATTCTCAAACTTTCCTTTTGGTCCAATGATGCTAACCCGTTCATTGGCAAGATATTGCCCCGGCTGGGATAAAGTTCTTTTTTCAGTCAAGCCGTGACCAAACAGCCTCTGCGCCTGCGTTTTTGTCACATGCACATGCCGACCCGATGCTTCTAATTGCACAAATAGCCGCTTGATTACCGCATCTGCAAGTGCCTGCAGATTTTCGTTGTCCATACATTCACTTCCCGTCTATTTATGTGCTTTCATGCGAATCATTAAAATATAAAGCATACTGCTCATCCGATTCAGTGCCTGTAAAATATCCACTCTGGTGGGATTGCCCTCTCTGTCTGTAAAGGCATCCACCGCTTTTAATTCTGCGTTGCGTGCGGCGCAACGAGCGCGATTCAATTGCAGCAACGCCGCCCCATCGGTATATTCCGGCATAAAATGGGGCTGTCCGTAATAGTCCTGCGGGCGGTGGGATTGACTGCGCTGCTCCTGCTCGGTTAGACCGCACAGCTTGCCCTGCGGCACCGGCTCATCCAACACATCACAGCGTATTAGCGTCCGTGCCAATGTCAGAATCTCCTGTAAAGCCTGCCGAATATCCTGCTCCACGGATAGTTGACATAACATTATTTCTGCTTCCAACAAATCCATTGCCCCCCGAAATGCAATTCTCGGGTGGCTTTTGTGCACCAAAACAGTTCCATTCAGATGGGTCATATGCTCCGGCTTTTCCGTAACAACTGCCCCATTGAGCAGATGATATTCCCGAATTCTCGCATCCTCAGCAGGCAAAATTTCAATCCGCTCACGCCGCAGAAAATCCCTTGCACCGGGAGTAAGCTGGTCATTTCTTCCCAGAAAAAAGACCCGCTTTCCCTCCCGGTTGCGAATATTGTCCCGAACGGATTGCTCCGTGTAAAGCATTACGCTTTCGGTGCAGGACCACTCTTGCGGTCCTTAGGCAAAAT
>JAZSAK010000016.1:0-16955 GCA_045601865.1 Faecousia sp.
TCTTCTTGACATGCGTGACCGGATACGTGTAAGCCCTCGCTTTTTTCGTACACCACATCTGCACCCTTGCGGTACAGCTCGTTGATAATGCGTGAAACTGCCTTCTCATTGCCCGGAATGGCAGATGCGGAAATGATGATGCGGTCTCCCGCGGTGATATCTACCTGCTTATGGGTAGAAAACGCCATGCGGTACAAGGCTGACATGTTTTCACCCTGAGAGCCGGTGGACACAATGACCACCTTATGCTTAGGCAGGCTCTTTATGGCGGCCAGGTCAACAATGGTACCTTCTTTAACCTTGAGATAGCCCAATTCCTGCGCGACCTTTAGCATATTTTCCATGCTTCTGCCGGAAACGGCTACTTTTCTTCCATACCGTTGTGCAGTGGCCAATACGGCGCGGATACGGTGCATATTGGAGGCAAATGTGGTGACGATAATGCGCTGGTTACAGTTTTTGAATTGACGGTCTAAGCCCTCTGCAACGATAGCCTCGCTGGGGGTATAGCCGGTTCGCTCCACGTTGGTGGAATCTGCCAGCAACGCAAGCACGCCTTCATTTCCCAACTGTCCAAAACGTGCCAAATCCGTCATGCCGCCCTCGGCAGTGGGATCGATTTTGAAGTCGCCGGTCATTACGATAGTCCCAACGGGGGTGTGAATCGCAAAGGCTACTGCGTCTGCAATCGAGTGGTTGACATGTATGAATTCCACACTAAAGCAGCCTGCCTTTACCATATCGCCGGGCTTGTGTGTGATAAGCTTCACGGTTTTATCCAGATTATGCTCTTCCAGCTTTAGCTTAATCAGACCGTTGGTCATAGCGGTGCCGTGAATGGGGCAGTTTATCTGCTGCATGCAATAGGGAATGGAACCAATATGGTCCTCATGGCCGTGGGTAATGAACATGCCGCGCAGCTTTTTCTTATTGGCAACCAGATAAGAAAAATCGGGAATGACCAAGTCTACACCGTACATATCCTCATCCGGAAAGCTGACACCGCAGTCCACAACAATCATATCCTTACCGTATTCCAAAACGGTGATATTCTTGCCGATTTCATCCAAACCGCCCAGAGGAATTATTTTTAGTTTTTCAGCCAAAATGTTTACTCCTTTCAAAATTGGTTAAAAAAAACCATAGCAAAACAAGCAACCGTTTTTCCAAAATCCAGCCCTGAACCGCTTTTGTTTGGGAAAACGCCCGCATAGCTATATATTTGTAAATGGTTGACTGGGTCTGCCTACCCAGTACATCTTTGTGTATTATAACACGAAAACCACCGAAAGTATACCATTATTTTATGTCATGATTCGCCATAATCTTTTTTAATAAAAACTATGAGAAATAAGTTGCACCTTCTGCGTAATTTTGCTATAATGCACTTTATAGTAGCAGTATTATGGCTTATGATACCTTTTTGAAGGAGGGGATGTCATGAATAGAAAGCTTGGTAGGCTGTTTTGGCCAAGCCTATGGGCGTATTTTGCGGTGATGCTCACATTTTCTGTAGCAGCCGGACTGATGCAGAATTATATTCTCGCGGCAGTTGAGCTTGCGGTTACACTGTTGCTGGGAATTTACTATGTGGCAAGTCGAAACCGCCGTCGCAAGGAAATTCAAAGCTTCGCAAAGGACTCCTTCCAAACTGCCGGCACGGAAACACCCTTTCCTATGGTGCTGTTTCGGATTGGCGATGGTGGCTTGATATGGGCCAATGACAGCTTTCGTGCGATCACAGGATTTCAGGACAAATACTTGCAGCAACCGTTACAGGATTATTTGCCGGATATCCCCACAGGCTGGCTGCTGGCAGGCAAAAACGAGTGTCCAAGAGATGTTACCCTGGGACAGCGTCGTTATCGAATTTATGGAAATACAGTTCGCGCGGACGATCCCGACAGTACACTGCTGGGCATGCTCTATTTTAGTGATTTGACGGAATTGTATCAGGTTCGCGATGAGTATATTCGCTCCCGTCCGGTTGTTGCCCTAATTCTGGTGGACAACTATGATGAAATGGTCAAAAATCTACCGGAAGGGGAGATTTCCAATCTCAATGCCCAAATCAATGAGGTCATTGCACGTTGGTCGGAAAATTACCATGGACTATTGCGGAGATTGGATCGGAATCGCTATCTGCTGATTTTTGAAAAACATGACCTTGATAGGGCGATAGCAGAAAAATTCTCTTTGCTGGAGCAAATCCACCAGGTGGAAGGCCCCTCTGGTTTGCAGTCCTCCATTTCTATTGGTGTCGGTGTAGACAGTGTTCATTTTGAGGAGGCTTATAATTTTGCCGCCTTGTCTATTGAAATGGCACTAAGTCGCGGTGGCGACCAGGCGGTGATAAAGGATAGATTTAATTTCACCTTCTACGGTGGACGCAATAAGGAGACAGACCGCCGCAGTAAGGTTCGCTCCCGTGTTACGGCAAATTCCCTTATGGAGCTGATTGGACAAAGCAGCAAGGTGTTTATTATGGGCCACAGCAATGCAGACTTGGATGCGCTGGGCGCGGCTATGGGTATAAGCTGTATGTGCCGCAAGAAGGGAAAAAAAGCCCATATCGTGCTGGATACAGAGCGCAACATGGTCGGCAAAATGTTGGAAGAAATTTGTGCAACAGCGGAATATCGTGATGTTTTTGTTTCCGGTCAAGAAGCAATGCTGCTTTGTGATAACCATAGCATACTGGTAGTGGTGGATACGAATCGGCCGGACCAGGTGGAGTACAGGCCTCTGCTGGAGGCAATCAACAAGGTGTGTGTGATAGACCATCACCGTCGGGCGGCGGACTACATCAAGCCGGTTGTTGTGAATTTGCATGAGCCATATGCATCTTCTGCCTCGGAACTGACGACGGAGCTTTTGCAGTATTCCGTGGATAAGGCGGATGTTTTACCGGTTGAATCTAAGAGCCTCTTGGCAGGTATTTTTCTGGATACCAAGAGCTTCAATGTCCGCACCGGCGAGCGTACCTTTGAGGCGGCAGCCACATTGCGACAATGGGGCGCAGATACGGTGGAAGTGAAGAAGCTGATGCAAAATGATTTCCAGGATACGATGGCAAAGTACCAAATTATCAAATCAGCGCGGCTGTACCGGCAGGAAATTGCCATTGCAGCGTTAAACACAGAGACTTCCCGTACCTTAGCGGCGCAGGCTGCTGATGAGCTTTTGAATATTGCCGGCTTGACGGCATCATTTGTGTTGTACCCGGAAGGTGACCAAGTGATTATTTGCGCCCGTAGCATCGGAGATGCCAATGTGCAGATGATTCTTGAGCCTTTGGGAGGCGGTGGCAATACGGCAACTGCAGGCGCCCAAATTAAAAATTGTACGGTTAAGGAGGCACTGGATCGACTGGTGGTCTCTGTCGACCGTTTTTACGAGGATTCATAAAGGAGAAACATATCATGAAAGTGATTTTATTACAGGATGTTAAGGGAAAAGGTAAGAAAGGACAGTTGCTGGAAATTTCCGATGGCTATGCCCGCAACTACCTGCTGCCAAGAAAGCTGGCAACTGAGGCAACAGCAGATGCCATTAATACCATGCGCATGAATGACAAGGCAACGCAAGAGCGCATTGCTAAAGAAAAGGCAGAGGCTTTAGCACTGTCCAAACAGCTGCGAGAGATGTCCTTGGTGGTGACGGCAAAGGGTGGCGGTGCAGGTAAGCTGTTTGGCTCTGTCACCAATCAGGAAATTGCGGATGCCTTGAAGGCAAAATCCGGAATCACATTGGACAAGAGAAAAATTGTGATTGCCGATCCCATAAAGAATGTGGGCACTTATACGGTTACCTGCAAGCTGGGTTATGAGATTACAGCACCGCTGACCGTAAAGATTGAGGAAGCATAAGGAAACTACCTTTTAAAACAAAGCGTAGAGGAGAGAGAAACATGGATGAGGAACTGTTGAACAGACAAATGCCCCAGTCCTTAGATGCAGAGCAGGCAGTGCTGGGATCTATTCTCATTGATAGCCGTTGTATTACGGATATTGTGGGCATTATTAAGCCTGAGGATTTCTATTTGCAAAAGAATCGACAGATTTATGAAGCAATCTATGCCATGTTTAATTACGCCCAAACCATTGATCCGGTTACGGTGTTGGACAAGCTGAAGCAAATGGGCTATTACGATGAAAAGTCTAGAGAATATGTGCTGCAGCTGATGAATATTACCCCCACAGCGGCCAATGCGGTGCGCTATGCAAATATTGTGCGCGATACTGCGATGCTTCGCGCGTTGGCTACCGCAGCAGGAGAGATTTCGGATACAGTTTACGCACAAAAAGGAACGCCCGAGGAAATTTTGGAGCTGGCGGAAAAAAAGGTATATGCCCTGCGAAAGGGGGAGCGCAGCGATTCGCTGGAGCGCATCGGTTCCATTCTTTACAAGGTTTACGACCATCTCAATGAGCTAAGCCAGTTGGATTCTGCATTTCCGGGCCTTTCTACGGGATTGCGGGATGTGGACCATAAAATTAACGGTTTGAATAAGGGCAATCTGCTGTTGGTGGCAGCCCGTCCGGCAATGGGCAAGACTTCATTTGCTTTGAACATTTGCTTGAATGTGGCAAAAAAGTATAATAAAACTGTGGCATTTTTCTCTTTGGAAATGTCTCGTGAAGAGCTGGCTATGCGCCTGCTCTCCAGTGAAAGTTTTGTGGACAGCAAAAAAATTGCCACCGGTAAGCTAACCGAGGAGGAATGGACCAAGCTGGGCATGGCATCAGCAGCACTAAGTCAGACAGATATTCATGTGGACGATAACAGCGCCATCACAGTAGCGGAAATGAATGCCAAATGCCGTCGGTTGGATAATTTGGGTTTGGTGATTATTGACTATTTGCAGTTAATGCAAGGCTCTGGCAATGGCAAGCCCAGTGATAACCGTGTTACTGTGGTCAGTGATATTTCCAGAACGCTCAAGGTAATGGCCAAGGAATTAAATGTTCCTGTGATTTGCCTGAGTCAGCTGAACCGTGCGGCAGAAGGGCGCAGCGATAAGAGACCCATGCTGTCTGACCTTCGTGAATCCGGTGCTATCGAGCAGGACGCTGACTGCGTTATGATGCTGTACCGCGATGAGTATTACAATCCCGACACAGAGGATAAAAACATTGCAGAATGCATTGTGGCGAAGAACCGCCATGGCGAAATTGGCCCTGTAAAGCTCCAATGGTTGCCACAATATACAACGTTTGCAGACAGGGAGTGGAAGCATGCTGAATGAGCTGCTTGCCCAAATTCGGCGATATGAAATGGTGAAGCTCGGTGACCATGTGATTTGTGGTGTTTCCGGCGGTGCAGACTCTATGGCATTGCTGTGGGGAATGTATTTATTGCAGGAAAAGCTGGGAATTCGGATATCCGCTGCCCATTATAATCACCATCTGCGCGGGGAAGAATCCGCAAGAGATGAGGCGTTTGTTCGAAAATTTTGTGACCGCCATGACATAGAATTATTTACAGCTGGCAGCCAAGTTGTTTCCGGCAAAAAGGGCTTGGAGGCAGCGGCGAGAGAAGCGCGCTATGACTTTTTTTCTACACTACCGGGGAAGATTGCAACAGCGCATACTGCAGATGATAATGCGGAAACGGTATTAATGCACATGGTTCGCGGAACCGGTCTGAAAGGGCTCGGTGGTATTACGCCGGTGCGTGACCGGATTATCCGCCCCATGCTGTCATGCACAAGATGTCAGGTTTTGGCGTTCTTGCAGGAGCACCACATCGGCTATGTAAATGACAGCTCCAATGATGCAAATACCTTTCTGCGCAATCGGTTGCGGCATCAGGTGATGCCCCTGCTAAAGCAAGAGAATCCGCGCTTGGCGGAGAATCTTTCTGCTATGGCGATGGAATTGCGGCAGGACGAAACCGCACTGGCAGAACTGGCAGAATACGATACACTGCCACCTGTGGCACAGCTTCGGCAAATGTCACCTGCGGTGCGTAGCCGTGTATTGGAGCAATTTCTGCGAAAAAGCGGAGTTAGGGAACCGGAACGCGCCCACATTACATTGGCGGAGAAATTGGTGTTTTCGGATAATCCATCAGCGTATGGTTGTTTCCCCAATGGTATCACAGTTTATCGTGTCTATGACAGACTCACCTGCGATGCGGATACAGCACCATTGACAACGGTAGTTTTGCCAGAAAGCGGCGTTGTAGAACTGGGCAAGCTCCGCATATGCGTTCAACCGGCGGATGCAATTGTGCAGATGGAAACGGTTTGGACGGTTGTGCCCGTGGGAACTATGGTTGTCCGCTGCCGGCGAGAAGGGGACACGCTGTGTATGCCCGGCGGGACAAAGAGTTTGAAGAAACTGTTCATTGACCGAAAAATTCCGGCACAGCAACGCAGACAAATTCCTGTTATCGCTGATGAGCAGGGAGTTATCGGTGCATATGGAATTGGGATAAATATGGGGCGCAAAGCTACGGCGTTGCCCGCTGTGCAGATTCATTTTGAAGATGTTTAGAAAGAGAGTGGAGAGCATTTATGGAAAGAGATATTCAGGAGATTTTGCTTTCGCAGGAGCAGATTCAATCGCGGATTAAAGAGCTTGGCGAAATTTTGTCTGCAGAATATGCGGACAAAAATCCCGTGATTGTCGGCGTGCTAAAAGGTGTTGTGGTGTTTTATGCGGACATGATTCGGCAAATGTCGATTCCCTGCCAAATGGACTTTATGTGGATATCCTCCTATGCCGGAACGGATTCCACAGGCAAAATGCAAGTGAAACGGGATGTTTCTGTGGACATAAAAGGTCGCCATGTGCTGATTTTGGAGGATATTTTTGACACCGGTCGTTCCTTGAATTTCACATATAAGCATTTAATGAGCAAAGAACCGGCCTCTGTCAAAATTTGCACATTGCTGGATAAGCCCTCCCGCAGAGACCCGCAGGTTGTTTTAAATGCGGATTATGTTGGCTTTGAAGTACCGAATATGTTTGTTGTGGGCTATGGTTTGGATTATAATGAGCATTATCGCAATTTGCCCTATGTGGGCGTTTTAAAGCCGGAAGTTTATGAAAAATAAGGAGTACCCATTTTGAAAAAACGCAATATTTTCTCTGTTATTTTCTATGTGGCGGTTTTGGCACTTTTATTCTCTTGGGTGTTAGGCGTATTTGGTAACGGAACTGACAAATTGAGCTATTCACAAATTGTGGAGCTTTTTCAAAATCAACAGGTGAAAAGCTTCACAGTTGAAGGCGAGAAAATCCTATTAAACCTGCATACGCCCTATGGCACAAAGGATAAGCTGGTTTGCAATTTGGCGGATGTGGAGCTGTTTCGGCAGGAAATGTGGTCAACCATTCAGCTTCAAAGCCAATCCGGCGTATTGGAAAGCTATGATTTTATTCCATCAGAAGGCTTTTCTGTTTTTGACTTGGTATGGCCGTTGCTGATTGCCGGCGCGGTATTGCTGCTGGTTTGGTTTGTGCTGATGAGCAGGGCTCAGGGTGGTGGCAATCCCATGGCAAACTTCGGCAAAGCACGTACAGTTTTGGGTGTGCCGGACGGGAAAAAAGTTACCTTTGACGATGTAGCCGGCGCGGACGAAGAAAAGCAGGAGTTACAGGAGATTGTGGATTTCCTGCGCAATCCGGAGAAATTCAAGACAATCGGCGCACGGATTCCCCATGGCATGTTGCTGGTGGGCCCTCCCGGTACCGGTAAAACTTTGCTTGCCCGTGCAGTAGCAGGTGAGGCGGATGTGCAGTTTTTGTCTATTTCCGGTTCGGACTTTGTAGAGATGTACGTGGGTGTTGGTGCAAGCCGCGTCCGCGATTTGTTTGACCAGGCAAAGAAAATCGCTCCAGCCATCATATTCATTGATGAAATTGATGCGGTAGGCCGTAAGCGTGGCTCCGGTTTGGGCGGTGGCCATGACGAAAAGGAGCAAACGCTAAATCAGTTGCTGGTGGAAATGGACGGATTCGGAAGAACCGAGGGCGTAATTGTTATGGCAGCTACCAACCGACCGGATATTCTTGATCCTGCATTGCTGCGCCCTGGACGTTTTGACCGGCAGATTCATGTGGGCAAGCCGGATGTAAAGGGTAGAGAAGAAATTCTTAAGGTTCATGCAAAAAACAAACGGTTGGATAGTGCTGTAAGCTTGAAAGTCGTGGCACGTGCGACCTCCGGATTTACCGGTGCGGATTTAAGCAACCTACTGAACGAGGCGGCAATTATGGCTGCTCGGGGAAATGTTCCGGTGATCAAAATGGAGCATTTGAATGAGGCGATGATGAAAATTGTCGCCGGACCTGCCAAACGCAGTCGCGTGCAGACCCGTCGGGATTTGAAAACAACGGCGATCCATGAGGCTGGTCACGCGGTTGCTACCCATCTATTGCCTACCCAGGACCCGGTGCTGCATATTACCATTGTGCCAAGAGGACAATCGCTGGGTTCTACATGGTCGCTGCCTCACGATGATTCCTCCAACATGACACGCAATGAAATGTATGAGGAAATTGTAACATTGCTCGGTGGCCGCGTGGCAGAGGACTTGTTTATTGGGGATATCTCGGTGGGCGCCTCGAATGATATTGACCGTGCTACCAAGCTGGCAAAGGACATGATTGCCCGTTACGGTATGTGCGAAAAGCTGGGCACTGTGTCTTACCTGGACGGCGGTGAAGTGTTTATTGGCAGAGATTATCAAAATACAAAAAGCTACTCTGAAAAAGTGGCTGCTACCATTGATGATGAGGTAAAGCTGCTGATTGATAAGGCATACGCCCACTGCAAGCAGCTGCTTTCTGATAACACTGACAAACTGAATCAGATAGTGGATTATTTGTTGGAGCATGAGAGCATGACCGGCGAGCAGTTTGCTGCCTGCATGGAGGGCAATATTATTGGGGCAGCATCCCAAACAGCCCTGTTTGACGGGCAGCAGGAAACGGAATAGAAAAGCGCTGCATTGCAGCGCTTTTTTTGTCGAATGAGTGAAAAAGAGAAACTGTGAAAAGTGCGTAATTTGCAACCCCAATATGTAAAAATGCACAAATGAATACAAACAGAATTGTGCAGAATACACATAGGCACACAGGGAGGGGTTAAAATTGTAAAAAAGGCTGTAATTTGGCTTGATTTGTTTGCCAGACTATGGTATTATTGCATAGGATGTATATAGGCATATATTGGTTCAAATATGCAATATGTAGTCGCGTCAAATTCAGTAATTACTCAGGGAGGTAATAGAATGAAAGCTAGTTTTTACCGCATTTTGACAATTGTCTTGACGGTTATCCTAGTTGCGACATTGGCGTTCAGCGTCTTTGCGGCAAACAAGGCAACCGGCACGAAGGATGGTCTGTACGTGACGTTCACCACGGACAAAGAGGAGTACACTGCCTCTGAAACCATCTCTGCAAATCTGCAGATTATCAATAACGCATCCTCCAAGGCGGATGTGAATGTTGAACTGCAATTACCTGATTCTTTGCAGGTGAGTTCCGGCTCGGCTAGTCAAACGGCAGCTATTGAGTCCGGTGCTATGTGGAATGCTGAGACGGTAACACTTACATATACCGGCACCTCAGCGGAAGAAAGCAATCTGTCTTGGATTTGGTGGGTGGTTGCCGGCGTGGTTATCGTGGCCGGCGTGGTTTTGCTGTTGATTTATGGCAAAAACTTAAAGAGCCATGTTTCCATTTTGCTGCTGATGGCAATGGTGCTGTCCTTTGTGACTATGGCAATGCCCGTCAGCGCAGAGGCAGAGCAGAATAGCTTTGATGTCGTCAATGAAATTGAAGTTGACGGCGTAAAGGTAGAACTGACTGCCCACATTTCCTACACACTGGCTGCAGTTGTGGTTGATGATGAGGAAATAGATGACGGCCGTTTGCTGGCATTCTTCTTTAACGACTTTGAGAATCCTGACCGTTGGCACATGGATGGAGCTACGGTAACCTATAATGAAAATGTCGTTGACGAGGCCATGGAAGAAAATGGTAACCACTATGGTTTCATGGAAATGACGAGCGCAACCACCATTGCTGCTTATCAGGCGGATTTGAAGAACAGCCGTGTTTGCGACCATTTGGTGTTCCGTGTGGATATCTCCACGAACAGTTATATATCGAAAAATTCTTATGTGCAGTACCGCTACGATGGTAAGACGAACTATAAACTGTTTGTAATCAATCAGGACGGCTCTTTAAAAATTGCTGGCGAGGATTTCCCGGAAGTTGTTGTGGAAAAGGGGAAGTGGCTGCAGCTGGAGTTTGTCTTTGACTTTACACATAAGGACAAGGACACAGCGGATGTGTATGTCAACGATAAAAAGTTGACAACTGTGGATTTGCCGCAGGCTCCGGATACCTATGCGCAAAAATATTTCCGCTTGTACCAACAAAGAGATGTAAATGCATCTGCCACTTGGTTGTATGATAACATTGCTATCTACGAAAGTGACAAGCGCTTGCCCTTAGACCAAATTAAGAGCCCCAAGATTCCCGTTGGCGAACGCAGAACCGTTGCGCCAGATGTGGAAATGATTCATCCTCAGCTTTCTGATTTGGGTAAGGATGCAGTGGCGATTTTAGCAGGCAGCAAGACTGCTTATGCCAACGAAGGCTTAGCTTATTTGTCTGCTGAAGCACAGGCTGTTACCAGCAACAATGCGATTATTGATGTTAAGGTTCCCGGTGCATTTCTTAAAGAGTATTTAGGCGCAACGGGATTGGACGATAATACCTTGTACTCTGTTAAGGAAAATGCAGGCGGTAAAAATGTACTTGTTGACAGCAGAGGTGCGGTAATTGTCAGCACCAAGAAGCTGGATCCGGTTAATGACATCAAGCTTATCACTATGGTGTACGGTTATTTAAAGACCGGTATCTTGGCGAACAATTATGCAGCTGCGCCGACATTTACACAAAGCGCAATTGATGAGGCATGCGACTTGCCGATGGTTCCCTTCAACGCCTTCGGTCAAACAGCCGGTAATTTGCCTTGTCTGCGTGCAGCGAATGGCTTGTACTATTTGCTGTTAGCGACCCGTATGGATAATACAGCAAAAGCATCCGATGGAACATTGCTTAAAGATGAGGTTCTCCGTAGAATACGGTTCTTAATTGCCGGCGGAAATGAGCCGCATGCGAACGCTGGTATTTTCTGGGACCATGCAACAGTTGGATGTATTTTGGCATTGGCAAAGAACACGCCGCTTATTTGGAATAGCCTTACCAAAGAGGAACATAGCAAAATGGACCTTCTGATGGAGTGCCTTGCTATTGCGTCAAACTGGGGCTATAACGCACAGAATGACTTTCGTACCGGTTTGGACTTCCGCGGTAACTTCTCAAAGCATACTACAAATAACTTTAAAACTGCTGCATTCCCCAACTATCTGAATGCAGTTATGTACTTCGGTTCACCGGAGAAGGTGGACGAAATCTTCCTGAAGTTTGACCATTCCGATTATATTGCACGTCTTAAAAAGGCAGGCTTTACCAACATTCTTGTATGCTGGACCCATGAAGATTTGTTTGGCGTCAGCATTGGTATGTTCATGGAATATGGCGGAGAGCCGCTTTGTAAGCGCAATGATAGTGCTCTGGCGAGTTACTATGAAGGCGCGGTTGCCGGTGGCGGTGCCGGTGTTAAGGTTGCATGGAGTACCCAAGATGAGGAAAGTAAGGTAATCTATGGGAAAGAAGATTTTATTCCCGTAACCATCGACTTCATTGAGCAGCTTTACAAATGGGCGGTTATCAGCTCCTATGGCGTTCCCGGTGGAATGACCTATTCCCATATTGTAGGCGATAAGAAATCCCCTTACCAAGGCCAAATGGGCATGATGCTGGAGTTTGCATCTGAGTCTGAGGGTCGAAGCAAGGTTGGTTATTGTCTTCATACTGTATTAGTCTTTGCCGAACTTATGGCAAATGTAAAGTTGTTGGGCTACTGGGATTATGACAAGCAGACACCTGAAACGGCCAAGAGAATGCGCGAAATGGAAAACCGTTTGTATGTTGGCCAAATGGACTTCTTCTACAAGTTAGGGGAAGGCTATATCGGTAGCTCCAAATCGGTAAGTTGGGAAGAATATGAATCCACATACTACTATTATGGAACGAACTATAGTAAGGATATCTGGCTTAATTTCCATTTCATGGATAATCAAGTAATTACTATGGATTCCGGTAATCGAGTACCGTTCCTAGAGCCGGCGGCTGAGCCAATGAACGGCATCACCGAACGTCCAGCATCTGCGCTGTATACAACAGACAGAACCTTTAAGGGAAATATGATTCCGGCTGCTTCTCAGCATATCATTGACGGCAAGTGCTATTACGAAGGCAAAATGGAATTTGACCTAACCATTGGACAAGATACGCTGGATGAAGCCTTTAGCGGACTGGTTCTGTTTGGCACTGAAGCCAAGGGCGATAGAACGCTTGGCGAATATGCTATGCGTATATATCTAAATAATGGCGAAATAATGGTTTACAATGAAGACGGATATGATGCCATGGGTGTTCGTTTTGGCGCCAATTATCGTTTCCACTTCAGTGTAAACTTCAATGGCAAGACCAAACGCTATGATGTTACGGTTACGCAGACTTGGCCGAAAACGGATAAGCCGATTACAGCAACACTGAAGGACTGCTGGTTTGCCACCGGTAAAGAAGCACCTTATGTCAATATGATTGTTCCGGTATGGTATTCTCCTTCAAGTCCGTTCTGGGTTGAAAATGTAACGATTAGCGGTAAGACAAGAGCACCTTCCACATATTCGCCTTATCGTGAGTTGGACGTAAAGATTGACTGGAGCGAGGTTCCTGCATCTAAGCGGCCCAGCAGTGTAAAGGCTTACTTGGTTTATAATGGAATGAAGCAGCAGTACAAGTATGTTACGCTGAAGGCTTCCGATGGTTGGAAGGTAAAAACCTTGGACCATTTGCCGAAAACAATTAATAAAAACGAGCCGATTTACACCATAGCGGTTGACCCAATACCGGGGTATTTGGCGATCTGCTCGGAGATTAAAAACGATACCATTACCATTACGGTAACATCAAAGCCCGTGCTTTATCAGAACGATTTCCAGGATGGCACATTGGGTAAAATTAACGATCATTCCGATAAGGGAAGCGAAGTCTATATTGAAACGGAAGGTAAAAATAAGTACCTCGTTTTAGACAATAAGTTTAATACCTCTAATCAGCTTAACCTTGAAGTTGACAACATGTATATCGATGGAAAGCTGAACAGCCTGTATAACATGTTCTTCTTCGAGATGGATATGAAGAAGGCATCTAAGGATTCTGTTGTTACTGGCTATGCAGTTTCTTATCGTAAGGATAAAGTCAACGGTAAGGAAGGTACGGATCCTCACCAGCTTGTGAGAATTTCCAAGAATAAGGTTCAAGTGTGTGGTGCGGATAAGACTTACACAATAGGCGCGTTGACAGATGAATGGCAGACATTGAAGGTCTATTATGATGTTGCCAACAACCGTGCTCTAATTTCTTATGGTTCTGAGAATAATTACATTATTGTGGAGAACCTGCCTGAAAATAGAGCAAATAAATTCGGAACGGCTACATATGCTGGAGCCTGCGGTCTTGCTCTTGACAACATGAAAATTCATTGCGATTCCAGCAAGTCAATTGATGGTATTTTGAACAATATGAAGACTTCTATTACCGTCAATGTGAATTGGGATAGCAACATCCCTGCAAAGGACATCCCCGACACATTTAAGGCATATCTGACAATTAATGGAAAGGTATCCGACAAATATGTCACCCTTAGCAAGGCTGATGGCTGGAAGTCTCAAACATTCAACAATCTGAGCCTTTTGGTCAATGGTGCGACCCGTGAATATTCTGTTGTACCGGAATACCTAATTGGTTTAATGCCGATTGTGGACCAAGTTGGTGATAAAGTTTCCGTTAATATCTACAACGAATATACCTACTATGATAATGACTTCTCTGACTGTAAGGTAACCACTTCCGATAAGCGTTCTCAGATCGCCGACAAGAATCAAAACATTTTGAGCTTTAGTGGCGGAGTTCCCACTGTTGCAGGTGGAAGCAATCCATACATTGTGCTCAACAACGTTTCTGGCTCCGTTACCAATGCTGCAATGGAGAATGCAAGAAGCCTGTTTATCAACATGAAGCTGAAGGCAGAGAACATTGCTGATGCTGGTCGCTTTGTATTGCGTTATATCCTTGAAGATGGCAAATATAATGCAATGTTCGAGGCCGAAGCGAAAAACGGTCTTATCAATTACTCGTTCTTCGGCAAGGCAATCGGTCAAATGACCCAGGGCGAATGGCTGAACCTGGAAATTAGGTTTGATCTGGAAAACAATGTGTGCATGCTGAAGGTCGATGATGGCGAATGGAACGTTGCCAACGGATGCCCAGCATTTAGCAGCAATAAGGTTTGTTTCTATATCAATAAGGTCATGAACTGGGGCATTGACGATCTGAAGATTCGTACGGATGCCAGCTGGACTACCGGAGACACTGCAAAGACTACAGTTGTGAATGCAAAGGTTAACTGGGATGGCACGCCTGCACTAAGTGCAGTACGCGTAAATCTACTGTGCAATGGAAAGAAAGTTTCCGGCAAGACATTGACCTTGAATGCGGACAACAACTGGAGCGGTCAGTTTGTGGATCTTCCCACAAGAGATGCGTTGGGCCAAAAACTGGTTTACACTACCCAATTGGTAGATACTGCAGAAGGCTATAATGTCTATCTCACAGGGAATGGAAACACGATTAACTTCACTAAGATGAAGCACTACTACTGGAATGATTTTGCTGGTATGACCACGACGGATTGCAACGGTGTTGTACCTTCAATTTCCGGCAGCGTAAGCTACCTTGGCGATGATGACATCTACATGGGATACCAAAAGACGAGCCTGAAGGTAAACGATGATGCAATCAAAACAGCAAAGAATGTAATGCTGAGCATGAAGCTGCGGGTAGATCAGATGGCAGGACGTGCTGAATTTGACGCACGTTATGCCACCGCAGATACAAAAGACTACAAATTCTTTAAGGTATCTGTTAATTCGGCTGGCACTAAGGCTGGGTTCTATTTAGCAGATACCTATGTCGGAGCGTTTGATGCGGGCGTCTGGCATGACATCTTGATTGTTTACGACCAGCAGAGCCATAAGGTATTCTTGTACGATGGCGGAACTTTGGTAGGTGGACCTGTTTCTGTTGATGCAAATATTAGTAATAATATTAAGCTGTCCGGTAACGTTGGATCCTTGTGGGGCGTTGATGACCTGCGCATGTTTACCGACGATACATGGGATTTCTACGCACAGTATAAGACCAATGTAGAGATCAATGTTGCATGGCAGGACAACGACAATGCCGAGGGTTATCGTCCGGAACAATTAGACGTGAGTTTGCTTGCTGACGGCACGCCTGTTCAAAATGTGACGGTCTATGCCAACGGTGCATGGACGGCGACGGTCAGTGACCTGCCTGAGTACAACAGTGCAACAGGTGAAAAGATTACTTATACAGTATCTACCTCTGCTGACAAATACAAAGCTAGCTACACGGGTAATAACATTACCATGAGCCTATATCTGCCCGGACTTACTGTTGATGAAACCTATGAGATTGTATGGGAAGACCGTGCAAACGCATTGGGCTATCGCCCGTCTGAGGTGACCTTGCAACTGTATGCAAACGGTGTGGCAGTTGAAGGTAAGACCTTGGTAGTAAAGGGCGAAGACAATTGGAAGGGTACCTTTGAGGCTCTGCCCAAGTACAACGAACAAACCATGCAGGAATATGTATATACCGTGCGTGTTTCTAGTGTTGAGTATTACATTGCAAGCTACAACGGCAATCAAGTTACAATGAAGAGCTCCTTCAAGATTGAAGCTGCAGTTGTAGAGCGTGAAACGCCCATTGCTGATTAATCCTAAAAAATTCGGTTCGGCGCAAATGCGCCGAACCGAACGGGGAGACCTGAATTGTGTTTTCCGTGGACAATGTAATTTCCAAATTGTTTGTTGACTTTTGAATTGTGATTAAGCTTAAATTGGAAAGATACCAATCTAATTAAGCAAAAATTTGATAAGGGGGTAATGTTTGTGAGCAATTATTTGCGAAAAGGCCTATGCTTCATGCTGGCATTGGTGCTGGCGCTGACAGTTTTGCCTGCCATCACTCCTAAGGCAGAGGCTGCCAAGGGTGATGTTTCCAACGAAGGCGTTGTGCTCGTAGAAGAAAATTTTGATTATGCTGACAAGGCTGCTTTTTTAGCATCGGATTTGTATAAAAGTGTACCAACATTAAGCAGCACGAATGGCACTTTAAATTTCGATAGTGAGAATAAGGACCTTGTCATAAACCGAAAGGCTAATAAAGGTAATGTTTGGGTAGATTTGACGTTTGGTGGCTTTGATATTCCGGCCAGCCAGACGCAAACAGGCATCATGGCTCTTAAAATTGAAGCCAAAGTGAAGGTGTCTGAATATCGGGCAGATATTGGCTTTATTGCTTCCAACGGTATTAACGCTGACTGTGCGGTTGTGGAAGAATCGTATACCGGCCAGACCAGTGCCGCCAGCGTTAAAATAGATGCAAGCACCGATTACCAAGTGGTAACCAGCTACATTTATTCAACCAACGTGCTTGAAGATGTGCAAATCCGTTTGCAGGCACGTATTGCTGCGGATAATACGAAAGTAGCGGCATCTGTGCTGACAGTTGACCAAATTAAAGTCAGCCTTGTGTTCTATAATGGTTCTTCCAGCATCTCTGATGCTACAGTTCAAGAGCTACTTGCCCATGGCAATGGCTATGTCAAGCTGACTGATAATTTAACACTTACTGACACCTATAAGAACATTGTTATGGGTTCTAACGCGGTTTTGGATTTGAATGGCAAGACCTTGACTTTTGCTGAGG
>JAZSAK010000017.1:0-4672 GCA_045601865.1 Faecousia sp.
ATTACGCACACCAGCGCGACGGCAACGATGCTTTTGATTTTGTTCATGATGAGGCCTCCAAAAGTTTTTCTTTATCATACTACACAAACGGTAAAAAGCAAACAGATTATTTAAGTTTGGAAATTTTTTCTGTGTTTGCAATTACAATCAGCTTGTCATCTGCCTGCAACGGTGCATGGGGATCAATGTCCACGCTTACAGACTCTCCCTTACGTAACGCCACCACATTGACAGAGTATTTCTTTCGCAGATTCAATTCAATCAGGTTCTTGCCAAGCCACTCCGGCTTAACATCCAGTTCAATCATGGATACATTTTTGGCTAACGAAACCATATCCACAAGGCCGGAACTGAGAAGGTTCTTTGCCAACCGGATGCCGGATTCGTTTTCCGGAAACACCACTTTATCCGCGCCTACCCGAGTCAGGATTTTCTGATGCATTTCATTGGCGCTTTTGGCAATTATGGTTTTAATTCCGAGTTCTTTGCAAAGTGTTACGGCCATAACGCTGGCTTCCAGATTGTTGGCCATGGCAATGATCACCACATCCGCATTCGATATTCCCAGTTGACGGATCACATCCGGATCGGTAATATCGGCACATTTGCAGATGGGCAGCTCATTGGCGGCGGCATTGACGATTTTTTCGTCGGCATCCACCGCAATAACTTCCATGCCGTTGTTGACCAATTCGCGGGCAACGGCAATGCCGTACCGCCCCAGACCAAAGATGGCATATGTTTTCTTCGTGCTCATATTCAAAACTCCTTTACCCAACGCTGATCTCTTCCGTGGGGTTTTTGATAATGTTCTGCGGTTTGTTTCTGGAGTTCATGGCCAGTGCCAAAGAGATCGGACCGACTCTTCCCAAATACATAGCGCCAAGGATGATCACTTTCCCTGCTGCGTTCAGATAGGGGGTCAGATCCCGGGTTAAGCCTACCGTTGCCGTGGCGCTGACAGTTTCAAAAAAGATATCCAGCACATTGGCATCGGTAACAGCGGAAAGCAAAATTGAGGATGTGAACACAATGGCAAAGGACATCACCGTAACGGCCAAAGCCTTGTTGATTGCCTGTTTGGAGATGTTCCGGTTAAACAGGGAAACATCCTGCTTGTCCCGGATGGTCGCCAGCGCCGAGGCTGCCAACACAGCAAGGGTTACTGTTTTGATGCCGCCGGCGGTGCCAACGGGTGAGCCGCCGATAAACATAAGCAGCAGACACAAAATGGAGGAAGCGTTGGTCATGTCCTGCTGCGCGATGGTTGTAAATCCTGCCGTTCTTGTAGTAACGGACTGGAAGAAGCAGACCTGAAGTTTATCAAACAAGGACATGTTGCCGATTGTCAACGGATTGCGATGCTCGAACAGGAAAATCAGAGCTGCGCCGCCAAAAACCAAAATCAGCGTGGTGACGATTGCAATCTTGCTGTGCAAGGAAAGGTTGCGGAAGCGCCGGTGCTTTTTCGAAGAGGATTTTTTCCCCAAGCCCGCCACGTCCCACCAGACGATGTAACCAATGCCGCCAAGAATGATCAGCAAGCAGGTGATAATGTTGATGAGCGGGTTGGTCGCATAGCGGCACAGGCTGTCTTCTGCGATGATATCAATACCGGCGTTGCAGAACGCGGAAATGGATGTGAATACAGAAATCCAGATGCCTTTGCAGCCGAACTCCGGAATGAAGACCGTCATATACAGCAGCGCGCCCACACCTTCCACAAGAAGAGTGCCCCAAAGCACACGCTTCACAAAACGAACAATACCGGAAAGGCTGTTCAAGTTGAATGCATCCTGAAGCAGAAGCTTATCGCCGATGCCCATGCGTTTGCGCAGCAGAATCATCAGCGCGGACATGATCGTGATGACACCTAAGCCCCCGATCTGGATTAAAATAAGAATCACAACCTGACCAAAAATGCTCCATGTTGTTACTGTGGGCAGCGTTACCAGGCCGGTTACGCATGTGGCTGTTGTGGCGGTGAACAATGCATCCAAATAGGAAACGGATTCTCTGTTTGCGGTGCTGATCGGCAGAGATAACAGCAGGCTTCCCGCCAAAATCACCACAAGAAAACTCAGCATAATGATTTGCGTTGTGGATAGAGAGAATTTCTTTTTTATCATAAGCAAAACCTCTGTCGCGTCGATAAGATTTCGATTCGGTGCACACAACGTTTTCGCCCAAAAAACAAAAGGGGACCAATGGCCTCTGCAGACAGCTGGTTCCCTCAATGAATACATATAATTTCCTTTATTATATTGCACGTTGCTTCTCTTGTCAATCGGTTTGGCAGAATGCCCACATTTCCGGTTTATATGTTATCAGATTCGGTCAGCCAGGCATCGCGTGATGCATTGACGCAGTCTCCACCCCAAATGATGGACAAACGGCTCGCTGTTCTGCAGGAAGTTAAAGCAATCCACACTTTTTTCCAAAGCGGCAATGCAGGCATACACGGTGTGCAGGGTGCGAATCGTCTGCGGAGCCCGCTGGACATAAGACGCCACCATCGGAAGCCGGCTGCGCACAAGGGCTTCACGGGCAGTCCGGTCGCCGGCGTTCATGCGTTGGGCAAGGGCTTTTTCCTCGTCCCGGCTCAGGTGCTTTATGCCGCTGACTTGGGATAAAAAATCCTCTACACTGATGAAAAGCATAACATCCCCCTTTTGACAAACGTATATTATATACCACATTTTCGATGAAAAGTAAATCCTGCGGGCGTAAGTCTCCGGCAATAACAGCATCGCAGTCGGAAGTCTTCCGTGCATGGAAACAGCCGCCGGCCTTGTGGCCGGCGGCTGCGTCTTTCGGCTCAAAAATTGTAGCTCACAGAATTTGTATCATGCCCAGAATCAACAAATGAAGAGGATAAAACAGGTAATAGATGTATTGCAGCGGCTTGCTGTGGTATCCTTGCCGGCCTCTGTATAACCAAATTGGAATCAGCGCAAATATGGCAATGCCCTGTCTTGCCAAAAAAAGCGTGCCGCCAAACAGGTCGATTTCATACCCGTAACCGCCCAACATTTCGCAGTTAATAAACCACAGGCAAAGCAGCTGCGCGATATAATGCCACCACTTTTTGCCGCGGAAGAAATAGAAGGTCAGCACCATGAAAATACCGCCATGATGATAGTCTATGAACGTGATGTTGCCAACAATATAAGCAAGACAAAGCGTTATAAACCCAACCAGAATTCGTTTCCATACCGCTTTTTCTTTTGTTTTTTCATTCCAGTGGATCAGCCCAATGGAAATTAAAAAACTCCACAGCACATTTTGGTGGACGGGGAAAAACAGTCGGCCCCCCGCAACCAAATTAAACGGGATTTCGGAGATTATGGCAAATAGCAGCAATCTCGCCGCATACCGCTTCAAGTTGCCGGTGTGAAAATAACCCTCAACAATCATGAAGGCATAAATGGGGAAAGCAAGTCTGCCTATGCAGGTGAAGATCTCGTGATGAACAAGAGACACGGCCCACATGTGGTCGCATAGCATGCAGATCATGGCCAGAATGTGCAGGAAAAATGAACTTGTCTCGAATTTTAATCTCTTTTCCACCGGCATCTCCCATCCTTGGCGAAGTCGGATTTTCCTGACATAATTATACTCCCTTAGCCAGCTGGAATCAATCGTTTCCGCGATGCGCAGCGATGCACAAAGATAAGCAGCGAGGTGAAATCACCTCGCTGTTGCTTGTAATGGTAAGTAAATGAAACGTAGGTTGCTTTTTTCGTGGAATCATTATACTTTGAGATAAGGAGGTGCTACTATGGATGCACATAAAATTGGTAGTTTTATTGCACAACGAAGGAAGGATTTGGGGCTGACCCAAGCTGGATTGGCGGAAATGCTGCACGTTACAGATAAGGCAATCTCGCGATGGGAACGAGGCGTGGGATTGCCAGATATCAATATGTTGGAACCTTTGGCGCAAAAACTAAATGTAAATCTTATAGAACTGATACAAGCCAAAATAACTGTAAGAGAAACCATCAGTATCCAAGAAGCAGAAACGGTCGTTTCAGATACTATTCGTTTATCTACAAAAAACAAGACACGTAGATGGCTGGGGTTTGCAACCTTGGGATTGTTTGGAGCGATTTCCCTGTTTCTTTTCGGACTTTTGATGATAGATGGAAGCATTGTTGCATACTCTGTAGGAAGCATTGTAACCGGTTTGGTTGCTTGGGGTGTACCAATATGGCAGTTAACATTTGCGAAGGCAACAAAAGCTGTTATCCCTGGGGTTATCAGCTTGGGTGCAGCGCTAACTTCTCTGGTAATACAGTTTTTTCAGATTGCCCACAAGGTAAATATCGGAGACTTTGCTGCTATTGAGGACACCGTTCGTGCTTTGTGTGTGGTTGTTGGCCTGTTTAGCATAATTACACTGTTTTTGAATCTATTTATGGTCTTGTTTTCTAAGAAAAACTAAAGCGGCAAGACGAGATTCAACTACGTCCTACATTCATATAAAAAGTAAATCCGCACAGTATAATCTTCTCCCTTTTACAGATAATAGCATCGTAATTCGACATTTACGAGGAGAGAGATATATGAAAGCAACCGGAATTGTACGCCGCATCGACGACCTCGGCAGAGTTGTCATTCCGAAGGAGATCCGCCGCACCCTGCGCATCCGCGAGGGCGACCCGCTGGA
>JAZSAK010000018.1:0-7129 GCA_045601865.1 Faecousia sp.
GCGTGACGGAAATTGTACCAGACTCTTTATCGTATTTGGTGTTAAGGTGAATGGCATAAAGCAGACCGCTTTCACCGGGCCAAATCAAGGTGTCCGTCTGAGCGTGAACCAACGGTGAGGAGTCAAAGGCGTACCAACCGCGGTAATTCATTGATTCGCTGTGACCGCGCTCATACAAAATCGTGCAATCAATCAAGCTGATTACATACATACGCGGTCTCTTGCCATCAATGGTATCGCCAGAGCCTACATAAAACAACGGATAACCTCTGGGGTCCAATGCGCCGGCACCTTTAAAGGTCATTCCAACATTCATTGGATCACGAGTATAGGAGCCGTCATCTAAATCATAGAAATAAATGTGACCGTCTAAGGTTGCGTAAATAACCTCAACAAGGTCCTCTTTCGCTTTTTTATCGGGATAAAGGTTCATAATTTGTTTGGTTTCTTCATCCCATTGCACCATTAAGGGCTGTCCTGTCCAGCCACAGCCGGTCCAATAACCTTCGCTGACACCTTTGGGCATGGAACTGATTTCCTTTTCCCATAGATTGGTTAAGGTTTTGCTTTTAATATTCGCTGTGCCATAGGCTGCGCCATTTCGGTAATTATTTCCTCTGAAGGTTGCAATTCCCGGGAGGGCAAAATATGGCTCCCGAGTTGGATCGATAAAAGAAATCGAATTATCAGGAGTGTAACTGTTGGTAATGTTGTTATTTACAATTACATCCCATTTCACACCGTAATTTTTGGGGTCAGCACTGTCATCTTGACCCATATCCAAGGTAGGTTGCGGTTCTGTGGGCGCTTCAGTAGGAGCTTGTGTTTCTGTCTGCGTTGGCGTTTGGGATTCTTCTGTGGTTGTTTCGGAGACCGATGGGGAAGTGGGGTGCTGCGATATGCTGCTGTATTCCCCTGTAAACACAAACGCCAAAATCAGCGTAATAATAGCTGCTGCATATGTTGCCAGCAGAATAATTTTCAGCGTTTGATTCCGCTTACAATGCCGTGTATAGTAAGCCGTAAGTAAAATACAGCCTAAAATCAAAATGCCGGTAATGACAAACAGGGCAATGCGTGCAGAAGCAATTGCTGCATTATCCGGTATTGAACTCGCCAGAAAAGAGAATTGATACATTTTTATACCTCAATTTCAGATGCTTCTAATGTCTTCCTGTCTCTTTGTGCCAAATGATACATAATTGGATAGGCAACCAGCATGACCAAAGTCAGTGCAATGCCTGCATAGTAAGAAGGAATATACGAACCTGTGTTATCAAAAATGGCATTTGAAAGCAAGGATGCTATCATGTTGGCAGGTGATATCATTGCCAAAACGACACCGGTATATGCAGTTTGTGCCTGATAACCGAATAGCTCCTGTGCCAATAGGGGAACGGTAATTGTTACGATAGGTAACGCAAATCCAATAAGAATAGATGTTAAAATTGATGCGTAGTAGCCCTTTACGAAAATTAAACACATCAACGAAATGACATTAAAACTAAGACAAATCATGGTTACCTTCTTTGAGCCAATTTTGTCGCAGAGATAACCGGCTAGAAGCTTTGCTATGGTTAATGCAATAAACTGGATGCTGAGTAGCTCGCTGGCTTGTGTTTGAGACATGCCACAATCCTGGAAATAGGGATTCATGGAAGTCATGCCCAGGTAGGCAGCAGTGGAAGAAAGCAGTGTAAAAACAAGCATCATGTAAAACGCAGGCCGTCTCATCAGCTGCTTCATAGAAAAACCGTGCCATTGAGCTTCCGAACGGAACAGCTTTTTGTTTTTTTCAATTTCACCGTCACCATAAGGCTTTAACTTCATATCTTCCGGACGGTTACGAACAAATATGCCAATCAGTATCGCCAAAATCAAAATTGCAATGCCGGCAAAATGGTAAGAATTTTGATAATTACTGCTTTCAATGATTCTGGACTGAATTATGCTAATTACACTGCCACCAATTCCACTGGCTGATAGAACAATTCCCAAAACAGTTCCTTTATGCTTGTGAAACCATCCGCTGATGATTCTTGTAGCACCGGATGTAGAGCAAAAGCCTGCTGCAATGCCCAAAAATACATTACCCAAAAGGAATACCGGATAACTTTCTGCACAGGCAAATACAAAGTAACCTAGTGCAGCAATCGTCATAAAGAAGGATACCGTAATACGATGTCCTAATTTGTGGAGGACAAATCCGGACAGCATTGTAACAAAAGTGGTGATAATGGCGCTGACAGTTCCGCCGATGGAAAACTGCAGCCGTGTAATATTCAGCGCGTTGGTAACCGGAATGATATGTATCGTATTTAATGTATTTGCTAATCCGGAATAGATAAAGGTCATTAAAAACATAATAAATGCGATTAACCAATGATAATGCTTTTTTATACCCTTCATGGAATATCACCTTACGTATTCAAATTTACCCTATCATATAAAATTTAGCATGGAAAGTCAACCTTATTACATTCTTTCCAGATCAATAGCAGAAATATTTAGAGACAAAGATCGTTTGTTTTTTCCTTCATGAAAGAAAATATAGCACCCCATCTGGAGGTGCTATATTTTTGTGGTGGAGCCGGCGGGAATCGAACCCGCGTCCGAAAGCAACTTGGAAGGAACTTCTCCGGGTGCAGTTTGTTATTTACATTCCCTCAACCCGTCGGGAACAAACACCCTACGGGAATCAGTAGCTTCATGATGCGTGGTATGGGCAAAGCTTACCATACGCACGGACTCCACTTCAATCACACCCGAGCCCGGCTCGTGGACCTTCCGGGGCGGATGGGCGCCTAATTAGGCAGCCAGAGCAACAGTTTTGTTGTCAGTTAAATTTAAAAGTTACCCGTTTTATCGTGGTCAGGTGCCACGACCCGCTATTCCAGCCTCACTACCCCCGTCGAAACCAGTACGGCCCCATGGGAGAAGGTGGGGTGGCTGGCATCCCACCTTATTGAATTTAGAATCGACCGTAAGGGTCGGGGAGCTTGTTCGGCTCCGGATAGGTTTCACCATGGGTATCCACAGTAATAGATGCGATTTTCTGCTCTGTTACAGGGCGGTCCTGCATACCCGTTCTGGTAGCGGCAATGGCATCCACAACATCCATTCCAGACGTTACTTTGCCAAAGGCTGCGTACTGCCCATCTAAATGCTTGGCATCCTGATGCATGATAAAGAATTGACTTCCACCGGAATTGGGGGATTGGGAGCGTGCCATGCTCAGCACACCACGCTTATGCTTCAGGTCATTATCCACACCGTTATACAGGAATTCACCCTTGATACAGTAGCCGGGACCACCCATACCGGTTCCGTCGGGACAGCCACCCTGAATCATAAATCCGGGGATGACACGGTGGAAAATCAGACCGTCATAATAGTTATGGTTGCACAGGTCGATGAAATTATACACGCTCTGGGGCGCTTTTTCGGGATACAGCTCGCCCTCGATAACGCCGCCGTTTTCCATGGTGATTTTAAAATTGGGATTCATATTAATATCTCTCCTTCATTGCGCGGTCGATTTGACGCTTGGCATCACGCTCAGCCGCAGATTGTCGTTTGTCATATAGCTTCTTGCCTTTACACAGACCTACCTTAACCTTCACACGGCTTCCCTTAAAATAAACCGATAGGGGAATCAGGGAATAGCCATCTTGCTTTACTTTACCCAGAAGCCGCATAATTTCCCGTTTGTGCATTAGCAGACGACGGGGTCTGCGTGGGTCGCGGTTAAAGATGTTACCGTGGTCATAGGGGGATATGTGCATTTGATTTACCAGAAGTTCACCGTCTTTGATACCGCACCAGGCATCCTTCAAGTTCAGCGTGCCTGCGCGAATGGATTTTACTTCTGTACCGCACAGCTCAATACCGGCTTCCATTTCTTCCACAATGAAGTATTCATGTCTGGCTTCTCGGTTGGTTGCCATGATTTTAATGCCTTGCTTTTCCAAAACGGTTCACCTCCTCGCTGGGTGTTATTATACCATAGTTGTCAAGCTGTCAAAACAGAAATTCCTCGAATTTTGCAACGGAATCAAATGTATAATCGCACAGTTTTTCCATTTCCCGGGCAATGGTATCCACCCCCATACCTGTCCAGCCGGCGTAGGCGACCTGCACACCAAGCGGGTTTGCCATTTTCCAGGCCAATTTCATATCGTCCACGACCAACAGCTCTTGGGGTTTCAAGTGGAATCGCGCCATGATATCCAGCAGGGGATAGGGGTTGGGCTTTCTCTGTTCTTCCGGTAAATCCCAGCCGTAAATTGCATCCGGCTCAATGCCGAAGTGGGCATCGTAATCCCGCAAAATATTGGCGCGGCTGGAATGGGAAACCACGCAAATCAATCCACCTGCCTGCTTTTGCCTGCGAATAATGCGTTCTATACCGGGGTAAGCATCCGGGGTGTGGCTGAGAACATATTCCATCCATAATGCGTGCTCTTTTTTTAGCTCTGAATCGGTAAATCCGAAGCGCTTCCGACACAGGTCCGCAAAACCCAGATGGTGACAGTCGCATACATAATCCTCAAAGGACATAAAGCTGCCGGGACGGAATTGTTCCAATATATATAAGAAGAAGGGGTAGCTTAAGGTTTTCATGCTTTGTACCACGGTATCGTCATGGTCAAGCACAAGACATGGATATTTCAGCATCATTTCCACTCCTTTGCTTTATTATAACAAAATAAGACGGATGTGGCAACCTGGAAATTCTACTTGCTTATTGCGAACAAATGTGCTATAATGCAAACAGAACGGAGGTGAGCAGCATTGATGCACAATAAACCGGTGGATGTAATATCCGTATGCACGGCCGGCGGGGAAATCAAGCCACTGCGGCTGCGTATGGAAGATGAGCAGCATCAACTGCTGCGCATCGATATTGATGAGGTTATCAGTGTAAAGCCCATTGTGTACGTGGGCATTGAAGCACAGATTTTTCTTTGTAAGGCGCAGGTAAGAGGAAAGCAGTGGCTGTTTGAATTGAAATATACTATTCGTTCTCACTGTTGGTGTCTGCACAGGAGGGTGTACTAATGGCAGAGCGCGTAATATTTCATGTGGATGCTAATTCCGCATTTTTAAGCTGGAGCGCCGCCTATCGGGTAAAGGTTTTGGGTGAAAAAGAGGATTTGCGAGATGTGCCTAGCGTGGTAGCAGGTGATAAAGCCTCTCGCCATAGCATTATACTTGCCAAAAGCACACCGGCTAAGAAGTTTGGGATTCAGACGGGAGAACCGCTGTTTTTGGCAATGGAGAAGTGCCCCCAGCTTAAGGTTGTACCGCCGAATTATCCGCTGTATGTAGAGGCTTCCCGACATTTTGTGCAGATGCTGCGGCAGTTTAGCCCACAAGTGCAGCAATATTCCATAGACGAAGCATGGGTAGACATGACGGGAACAGAAAGATTGTTTGGCTCTCCTAGACTGGCGGCAGAGCAAATGCGTCAGCGCATTTGGGAGGAGCTTGGGTTTACGGTGAATATTGGTATTTCCAGCAATAAGCTGTTGGCCAAAATGGCAGGGGATTTTGAAAAACCCAACAAGGTGCACACCCTCTTTCCAGAGGAAATGGAGGAGAAAATGTGGGTTTTGCCTACACGGGATTTGTTCCTGGTAGGTGCGGCTACCGAAAAAAAGCTGAAAATGATGGGTATTTATACCATCGGCGATTTAGCAAAAGCGGATTTGCAGTTGCTCAAAAAACGGCTGGGTAAGCATGGAGAAACCATTTGGCACTTTGCCAATGGTCGCAATGCAGAAATGGTAACGCCCGAGCCGGCCGAAAACAAGGGATACGGTAACTCCGTTACCACATCTGAGGATGTGGTAACAACAGAACTTGCCCACCAAGTTCTTTTAAGCCTATGTGAAACCGTTGCCAGTCGTATGCGACGGGATGAAAAATGCGGGAGCTGTATTAGTGTTCACTTGCGTACCAATGCTTTTCACCATTTTTCCCATCAATCGGTATTAAATGGCGCTACCAATATGACTACGGAGATTTTTGAAGCGGCTTGCCGTGTTTTTGACGAAGCCTGGGATAAAGTAACGCCTCTGCGGCAGTTGGGCGTGCAAATGACACGTCTGACCAAAGAGCCTTATCAGCAATTTGATTTGTTTTCCGGAATATCACCTGCGCAATACGAGCGGAAATTGCGATTGGATGAAACGGTAGATGCCTTGCGGGATAAATTCGGCGAGGATATTATCCGCAGGGCGAAATTTGCTCAAAATCCGGATGGACATATGGCAGGTGGTTTGGATAAGGCACGCAGAACAGGTGTAACAAAACCTGTGCCGGATGAATTTTAAGTAGCAATTTTATTTCGAATAGGATAAAATACATGGTGTATATAATCGCAATTTACAGGAGGGATATCCGTGTCCATTGTAACCTTTTATAGAAATGACCCAAATGCACCAAAGACGACCATGCCTGCCCATTTGGGCGCCAATGCCATTATCACATGGGATGGTAAACTGCTCTTGGAAAAACGCAGAGACAGCGACACATGGGGCTTAGTTGGCGGTGGCGTTAAAAAACATGAAACAGAGCTGGATGCCATAGCCCGTGAGGTTTATGAAGAGTTGGGAATTCGCGTGCCGAAGAGCCAATTCCGCAAGCTATCAGTCTATGGTGAGCCGGGAAGAATTGCGGCATTTCAAGATGGCAGTATTTGGAGAATGGTAATCGTGGTTTATGAATTGACCTTTCAGGATGAGCCACAGATAAAAATTAGTGCAGAATCCAAGGAAATGCGGTTCTTTCCCAAAAATGAGCTGAAGGATTTAGAGATTGTTGTGACCCATAGTGATATTGTTGAAGATTGGTTTTTGAACCAATAATATTCAAATTAATGAATAATTGTTAAATATTTTCGTCAAAATTGAAAAAATACTTGTATATACAAGAATTCTATGATAATATACACACTGACGGCGCAGTATCCTAGTCAGAACGGCCTCTTCCAGGTAGGGCCTAAAAATCCTATGAAGGGCACATCGATGAAGTCCCTGGTGTCTGCTTTTTACGCCCAGTTTAGGGTGGATGCTGGGGGTTAAGGATTCCGGGCGCGCTCCAATGGCATGGGGCATACGACCCG
>JAZSAK010000019.1:0-4075 GCA_045601865.1 Faecousia sp.
TTCCAACCATGTGGTTGCAGGGTGGCAAGCTGCTGTTAGCATCTTGCGGATTTGAGTCGCAATGCACACATTGCTCCCCCTGTTGCGGTGCCCGGCATATTCCTTGCCGACTAAGCGGCTGCGTCATCTGCCGACCGCTGCCACTCGCTCCCCTCCCTTCCTCCGCCACCGGCGGCGGTCGGGTCGCTCCCCCATGGTCGGTATGACCGTTTCCGTGGCTGTCGCTGTTGAGGAAAGCTTGAAGTAACTGACCAACCAACAAAATGCACCTGCTTCAGCAGGTGCATTTTTCTTGTGCCGACCATGTGGTTGCATTGTAGCACAGTGCAAGCAGGTTGCGGATTATTTGTATAAAACCATAATTTGCCCTTGCAATCGGGAATTATTAGCGGTATAATAAAGTGCACAGAAATGGGGAGGTTTTGTCATGCCCGTTAAAAAAATTGTATTTTGTATCATGTGCGCTGTTTTGGCGATTGTAATAGTAATGTCTGGTTTTGTAATCAACAAGGTGGGCGGTGTAGTTCAGCTTTTAATGCACCCCAACTTACCAACCACCGCAACCCCAACCGACACTTCTGCCTCAGACGTTGTCGACGAGCCCACCGGCTCAGAAACCGTATTCCATGACCCTGACCATGTGCACGATTTTGTAAAATTTAAGACCCATTACGCTTCATGTACAGAGGGTGGCTACGTTATTTACCGCTGCAGCTGTGGTGAAACCGAAATTCGGGATATGACCGATGCATACGGTCACAAATATGACGGTGGCACCAAGTTCTTCTCCTGCACCGAAGGCAGCTACACCAAGTATGTCTGCAGTCGATGCAAGCACGAAAACAAACGGGATGTGGTTGGACCTTCCGGTCACAAATTTACAATAAAAGAAGACCATGCCGCCACCTGCACCGAAAACGCATACATTGTTCGCAAGTGCTCCAACCCGGGTTGTACCGCATCCGAAACAGAAATTACACCCAACAGTGCCAAGGGCCACAGCTTTGGGCAGTGGGAGGACACCGGCAACGGCAAAAAGCTTTCCTGCACCAACTGCGATTGCGTTATTATGGCCAACCAGTTGAAAATCACTAAGCAATACACCAGTGACAGTCGTGACCGTCACACCCTTTATATTGGCACTGGCGATGGTGCAACTGATATTTACCATTTATATACCTGCGACATTGTGGACAATCGTAGCGAGGATGCCCGAAAGCAGGAGCCCCTGTCCTATGAAATTGATAGAGAAAGGCTTTGCCTTGTAATTCAGTGTGGTACCAATACCTACGATATGGTGTTTAAACTTGGTGGAAATACCTACACAATTGAAAATTCTGATTCTTCAACAGAAAACTCCACCGAAGGTCCTACAGAAGGGCCTACAGAAAGTTCTACAGAAAACGCCTAACCAAAAGCCCCGAGCAGTTAACTGCTCGGGGCTTTCATTATGTATTTAAATATTGTTCCCAAATAAACTGGTGTTTATCGTCTTGCAAATCAAAGGCTTCGCGAATGCCATTGCAAACCCTTTGCAGCTTATTTTGCATCACTTCCGTTTGGAAATAGTGGGCATTGCCCGGCATGGATGCAAATTCCAAAATGCGGGAGCGATCCTCAACAGCAAAGCTCATGGCATAGCTGTCAATAAAGCACCGGTCTGCATCGGTTAAGTATTGATCGTCCTCCCGGCTTTGGTTGGCAATGTAATCATTGTCATACTGAAAATCGGCAGGGTTCAGCTTTTCCCACTCATAAAACGCCGTGCTGGTACTGAGTACCTTTGTGTCAATCACGTGACCCATTTCATGGTAAAAAAATTGTTTCAAGGTTGCGCCCATTTGCAACGCCATATACAAATTTCCATCTTTCCAATATTGACTGCCACCGGCAGATGCCAATGTTCCCTTGTCCGGTGCGCCATAGATGCCACGTACCAATACAATGGTCATTTTCTTGTTCACGGACTTTTCTGCTGCCTGCGTAAAGAAGTTCTTCGGAAATTGAGATAATACCGCGTCCAGGCTTACCAAAGCCTTCTCATAAGCTTGCGGTATATATTCCGTTGCAAAGGTATAGTCCCAGGGTGTAAAATCTGCGGCATCCTCGCCAATTATAATCTCTATCCCATATTTGTGCGCAAGCCGATACGCCTCGATTTTCATTTGCGCCATTGCCTGTGTATTGGGGTTTTCACGGGTATTATGCTGGGAGGTGTACACAGTTTCATCCCACGTTGGGCTTTGCGCCAACTCCCAACGGCATATCGTATTTTCGCCCAACAACCACACAACGCCTTCAACGCCGGATGCAACATCCAAAATCGTCCTCTGTTTTACCATTACAGATGCACTGCGCTTTCCCGTGGATAAGTCGTAATAATCCACACGCGTGCCATCCCCCTCCGGTGCCGCCGTTACAAAAGCATATCGCTCCGGAAGTAGTCCAATATCTGTTGGCTCAGTTTTTGCCCATAGGTTTTGCGGTTGTCCGTCTGCCGTGCCAAAAAGCATTTCTGTAACAGAGCCATGGTCGATGGTTAGATAATATTGCTCCCTGTGGCTTTCCATGTTAGAGAGAAAGTCTCCCTCTTCCCATAGCTCACCACTTAAAGAGGACAGTAATACCGTGCGAAAGCTGCCATCGGCTGTTTTTTCCATACAGCGAATTACTGTGCCTTCTAGGAATACACCGGTTACACTTTGCCACTGCGCTACATGTTCTTTCACCAAATGGGAAACTCCGGTATTCATATTTAATGCGCGAATCTCTGACTGGGTACAATAATATATCGTATCCCACTCATCAGACAAGCAAGCTACGCCTATTAAATCCTCCGGCAAATGTAGGCGCATGGTTTCTTTTAGGTTCGTGCCCAAGAAAACCATGTCCTTGTTTTCTGCATCAAAATAGGCAACTGCGTCTGCACGAACCCGCACACGCCCACTGTCCGGATTGGGCAAGCCAGTTATTTCTGCCGTAACCACCGTCTCCATGGTCTGCCCGTCTAAAACAGTCAGGCAATTGTTTCCAAACAGTAGCAAATCCCCGCCCATAGGCGCAATATCTGCATAGGCATTGTCCACTGATATGCTGCGCAAAGCCCTTTGTGCAATCATGTCCTCAGATGCCATTGTTTCTGTAGGTGATGATGCACTTGTTGCATCCTCCTGCGGTGTTGCATCGGTGCAACCGCAAAGCAGGATTGCTGCCAGCATAAGTATGATGAAAAGTCGCGTCATCTCATTGCCTCCTTGCCAGGGTATAATCATCCCCCTGCCGATAGTAAGGACAGTGACTTTTCGGTGTTGCGAAAAAGCGATACACCTCATCCTCGTCCAAATCCATCATGCAATAATATTCGTCATATTCCTCGTCATAATCATAATACCAGCAGGTATCACACTGACTTGTGTCCATGCTATATCCTCCCGTCTTTAACGGTTTGCCAAATACGCCGCCACATCAAAGGGTTTTAGTTTCTCATCCTTGCGTAAATATAGTGGATGATGCGGATGCCCCTTTTGGGTAATCGCTCCTGCACAGTACCAGCTGGCACCGTATTCCTGCCCTATCTGTACCATATCTGCAACGCAATCTGCAAGATACGCCCGTTTTTCTATAATTGCACCCCAAGCTGCCCATACGGCCGGACTTTGGGAAATGGAAAGCACATAGCGAAATGCCTCTAAATTTTCCCGATGCAGCTGCAAATTGCATTGCTTTTCCATTGTGTCCGGGTTGGTGGCGCGTTGGGCATATACATTAAACATGATAAAGCTGTCAAACCCATTGCCCAAAGCAATACGTTCCACGGATTTCAGGGTATTGTCCAAATTGTCCGGCTCTGCCGTGGAGGGATTTATACCGATGCAAATCAAAGGGTTATTCCCTCTTGTGCCCAGTATGTATCGATACTCCGAGTAAAAATTCGGAGCATACAACCATTTTTCAATGTCATAGCTGTCATTGGGGGTATTTGCCGCATCTAAGGCTTGCTGAAATGTTACCAATTCCAGCTGCGCTGTCGTTCCTTTTGGTATATGCATTATATTTCCTCCACAGGGGGAAACCA
>JAZSAK010000020.1:0-15413 GCA_045601865.1 Faecousia sp.
CCACCAGTTCCATCTGCATATCCTCAGGCAGACCGCCAACATTGTGGTGCGCCTTGACACCGTCGGACTCCAAAATGTCAGGATAAATGGTACCTTGCGCCAAGAAGTCGATGCCCTCCAGCTTTGCAGACTCTTCGTCAAATACTTTGATAAACTCAGCACCGATGATCTTCCGCTTGCGCTCGGGCTCGGCAACGCCGGCCAATAGATCCAGGAAACGGTCAGTGGCATCCACATAAATTAGATTAGCATCCAGCTCCTTGCCAAACAATTCGACAACCTGCTCGCTTTCGCCCTTACGCATCAGACCGTGGTTCACGTGGACACAAACCAGTTGCCTGCCGATGGCTTTAATCAGCAGGGCTGCGACGACGCTGGAATCAACACCGCCGGATAGAGCCAGCAGAACCTTCTTATTTCCAACTTGCGCGCGGATTTCAGCAACCTGCTTTTCGATAAATGCGTTTGCAAGCTGTATGTTTGTGATTCGCTGCATGGATTCCGGACGGACATTATTAGACATATAAATTCCTCCCAAATATAGATAAGGTATAGATTTTCTTGTAATATTATAAACCCATTGTTTTCACAATGCAATAGTAGGTTTTCTGAATATAAAAATTTTCTAAATTTTACAATTACGCCATTACCGGAGTGTCTGTTTTTGTTGCAAAATGGCAAGGTTGTGGTATAATAAAAACAGCGAAAGGAAATGAGGGTTGGCTATGAGCATTGTGGTGATCGGAGCTTCCTTTGTGGACATCAAGGGATATCCATTGGGTGCGTTTATTCCTAAAGGGAGAAATGCAGGTAAGGTTGTGCAGATTCATGGCGGTGTTGGTCGCAATGTTGCGGAGGATATTGCAAATTGTGAGCTTCGACCTACCTTTATCAGCTTGGTGGATGACTCGGGCATCGGCAAGGATGTGGTGCGCAAATTGAAGAGCCATAAGGTTAATACAGATTTTATTCGTGCGACACCGGATGGCTTAGGTACATGGCTTGCGGTGTTCGACAATGAGGGTGATGTTTGCGCATCGGTTTCAAGACGACCGGATTTACGTCCCATCGCCGATATCTTAGATGTCCATGGAGACGAGATTTTTAGCAAGGCAGACAGTGTTGTTATTGAAATTGATATTGACAAGGAAATTGTGAAACGGGTATTCCAATTGGCAGAAACCTACCAAAAAAAGGTATTTGCGGTGGTCTCCAATATGAGTATCGCGCTAGAACGCAGGGACTTCTTGCAATCGACGGATTGCTTTGTTTGCAACTTGCAGGAAGCTGGTATTTTGTTTTCCGATGATTTTTCTGCGTTGACGCCGCAACAGATGACAGCGGCACTATTACAGCGTGTGAGCCGAGCCAATATACCCAGCATGATTGTTACGATGGGTGGTGTCGGCGCGGTGTATGCAGAGCGCAATGGAAATGCCGGGTTCTGCCCTGCCAGAAAGGTTGCAGTAAACGATACTACCGGTGCTGGCGATGCGTTTTGTGCCGGTGTTGCGATTGGACTGACCTATGGCAAGGATTTACAGCATGCCTGTGAAATAGGCACAGTACTGGCTGCTTCTGTTATAATAACGTCTGAAAATGTTTGCCCACGCTTTTTACCGGGTGAGCTGGGGCTGGATATTTCACCACTCGGTTAAAATTGGTACTTCCATTTAACAAAGAAGTGCGATATAATCTGGTTTGTCGGTAAATGAATTGTATATTGGAGATCAAAAAATGAGAAATATATTTCACAATTTTACTCGTTTGCACGTATTGATTTTGGTGCTTGCAATTATTTTGGTTGCAGCGATTGCAATGGCGGTGATAGTGTCAGGTACCATGGTGCAGATCACATTGAATGGTGAACAAACAGTAACGGTTGAGTTTGGTACACAGTTTGAAGACCCGGGGGCACAGGCCAATCTGCATAGCAACATCTTTCACAATCGGGAATTGGAAGTAGAATCATCAGTGCAGCCGCAATGGAATCCCCAACAGCTTGGGACATACACCATTACATATAAATCCGGCTATTCTTTCTTTCGCGCTGCAGCAACGCGTACAATTCACATTGTGGATACACAAGCGCCGGTAATCGTTTTGAAATATGACGCAAACAGCTTTACTCTGCCGGGGGAGGTCTATCAGGAAGAAGGCTTTGTAGCAGAGGATAACTATGACGGCGATATTACAGATAAAGTAGAACGTATCGCAGAAAAGGATTTCATTCGCTATCGCGTTACGGATTCCTCCGGAAATACTACAGAGGTAACGCGCGCAATCAAGTATGGTGACTTGACCGCACCAACGCTGACATTGCAAGGTGATAAAACCATTACCATCAATGCCGGGGAAAAGTTCCAAGAGCCGGGCTTTACAGCGACGGATAATATCGATGGCGATATTACCGCACAGGTAACGGTATCTAAGGACCATAACACCAATATTGCCGGCACCTATACCATTACATACACAGCCACAGACAGCTTTGGAAACGTAACCACAGCTACGCGAACCCTGATTGTCAAAGCTGTAAAACAGCCTCAGGTGGTGACACCGGAGGGTGCAACCATCTATCTTACCTTTGATGACGGTCCCGGTCAGCACACATTGCGGCTTTTGGATATTTTGGATAAGTACGAAGTGAAAGCAACCTTCTTTGTAAAGGGTATTGCAGCGTCTGCATATTTTGATGATATTGTAAAACGCGGGCATGCAATCGGTATGCATAGCAATACCCACGATTATGGGAAAATCTACGCCAGTGAGGAAGCTTTCTTTGCGGACATGAAAATCGTAGATGACCTGATTTATGAAAAAACCGGCGTGCGGACGACTTTAATGCGCTTCCCCGGCGGCAGCTCTAATGCAATCAGTAAGAATTACTGTAAAGGAATTATGACACGTCTTACCAAAGCGGTTGAGGACCGCGGTTATCAGTATTTTGACTGGAATGTGGACTCCAATGATGCCGGCGGTGCCAAGACGGCGGAGGAAGTATACCAGAATGTGATTAAAGGCTGCAGCGGGCGTAAATCTTCCATTGTGTTACAGCATGATATCCATGGCTTCAGCGTAGATGCGGTGGAACGAATCATCCAGTGGGGATTGGCAAACGGTTATAAGTTTAGCGCGCTGTCACCCAATAGTCCCAAGGCTCATCATGGTGTGAATAATTAACAAAAGGTTGCCGCATCTGCGGCAGCCTTTTGTTATGCAGTGGTGGTCAGGCCAACCTCATCAACACGCTTAATGTTTTCGGCCTAACACCCCTTTCCACATGGTTCAGCATGACACCTTCAGAACCCGTGGCAACAAGAGATTTCGACAAAATATCGGAAAGTCCGCGATTTACAGGCATCGGATCCATTTTGGTCTTTTCTCAAAAAAGGTGCTTAAATAAGTGTTTTTGCCATAATAGAAAACACTCCTTATGTATAATTTCCCTATTATATTAGGGAAAGCAAAACATATTTCGTCAATCATGTTTTGCTAATATTGTTTATTTAATAGATGTTATCAAAATATAGCGTTAAAAATTGTATATTTTGCGAATTGAAAAACACAGGGGGAAATTATATTCTTTTCTATATAGTAGTTAGTGTAATGTCTATGCGATTCCAAGATAAAGAGGATGACGGTTTATGATTTCTAAGGAAGCGCTAAGTGTTGCACGGCAGGCTTACGATATTGAGGCTGCCTGAATTACGGAAATGAAGGATTTTTTGATGACGAGCAGTTTTCGAAGGTAGCTGAATTGTTGTGTGATGCGCCCGGCATCGGTGCGACAGGTCCGGTTATTCCGACATAATCTGCCAGCATTTTGCCCATTTAATGTGTCGTATCGAGCGACCTGCCCGTTTTATCAGCCCTGCAGAGGCTGTGCACCGTGCTGCCGGCTTTTTGCAAAAGGGTGATGTGGATGGTATTTGCTTCCCGTGTTGGTAAGACCAAGGAACTGTTGCCTATCGTGGATATTTGCATGGCAAAGGGTGTTTCGACTATTACCATTACAGAGAATTTGGAGGCTCCCTTGGCACAAGCGGCAGATGTTGTGCTAAAGCAGCATGTAAATCGGGAGACCGATAAATGGAATGCCCAAGGCACTACCAGTACCACCGCGCTTTGTATGATTTTTCATTCTCTTCAAGCTGCTATGATAGAGGTGACCGGCTATCAGGCAGAGCAGTTTGCGCTGATTCATCCCGACGGAGCTGTTGGTGAGCACTTGCATCATAAGAGCTTATAATTTTAAAAATATTCGGTTATGTATTTCAATCAAAAAGGCTATCCCAATGGATAGCCTTTTATGGAATGGAGAGATGTGAATGTACATTGGTGTTGATCTTGGCAGTACCAATATTAAGGCTGCCATATATAATGAACAATTTCAGTTAGTGGACCGTCAAAGCCGTCCCGTTCACTATATTCGGGAAAACGGGCTTGTGGAATTTGACGCATATTCCTATTTCGTTGATTTAGTAAGCTTGTTGGGGGATATGATACGCACCAATAAGGTGGACGTTGTTAAGGAGATTGCGTTTACCGGACAGGCTGAGTCATTGGTTGTTTTAGGCAAGGATGGCAAGCCTTTAATGAATGCTATTTCCTGGATGGATGAGCGTTCTGTATCGGAATGCGAAGAATTGTCCCAGCAGTTTGATGCAGCAACCTGTGAGGCAGTTACCGGTCAGATGGCAGTACTGCCAACATGGCCGGCAACTAAAATTCTGTGGCTGAAGCACAATCGGCCGGAAATATATAACAATGCCGAATGCTATATGCTCTTGAAGGACTATATTGTGTTTTGCCTGACAGGTAAAAAGCTTGCAGATATGTCCATTGCAACATTCTCTTTCTATTTTGATATCTATAATAAGGCTTACTGGAAAGAAATGCTGGATGCCATTGGCATAACTGAGCAGCAGCTTCCGAAATTGGTGGAGCCTTGTTCTGTTGCCGGTACACTGTTGCCCGAAATCGCAACCGGAACAGGTATGCATACGGATACAAAAGTAAATATTGGCACTTTGGATCACTTTGCCGGTATGGTTGGTACGGGAAATATCCAGACCGGCGGCATTACTTTGTCTACAGGTACGGTTATGGCATTGGCAGCAATGTGCGGTAAACCCACACCGAAATCCTGTGGAATTGCCATGCACTATGGCTTTATCCCGGATACTTATGTAATGCTCCCTGTTGCAGAAAGTGGCGGTGTTAGCTTGGAGTGGTTCCGAAGAAGCTGTATGCCGGGCATGGATTACGACGAGATGAATCGAGTGTTGGCAGAGCGTCAACCCAACGAACTGCTATTTCTGCCGTATTTGGTGGGTACAAATGCTCCGGAATTTGATACGCAGGCCAATGGCGTATTCTGGGGTTTGCGTCAGGAGCATGATGCGTATGATATGGCAGGTTCGGTCATGGAAGGCGTTAGCTTTGTACTGAGGAAAAACTGTGACTATATTGCCCAAAACGGTGTAAAGCCTACTGCGATTATTGCTACCGGTGGCGGTGCGAAGAGCCCCATTTGGTGCCAAATGCAGGCGGATATTACCGGCTTGCCGGTTCAGATTCCTGCAGAGAAGGAAGCTGCCTGCCTGGGCTCTGCATTGATAGCGGCGGTCAGCGATGGCTTGTTTATGGATTATGGAGATGCAGTTTCAAGGTGTGTAAAGATGCAGCATCGCTATGAGCCGAATCCTACAGAGAGAACGGAAAGAAAGTATCGCCGTTTCTGTGCACTTTATGATTTTACATTGAAAATTAACGAAATTTGATGGGAGTTTTCTATGAAAATTTTGATCGATGATGCTGATATTGAAAATATTAAGCGCATTTATAGCATCTACCCCATGGATGGCGTGACGACAAACCCCAGCATTCTTGCAAAGTGCGCAAGAGCCCCCTACGAAGTCCTGCGGGAAATCCGAGAATTCATTGGCAAACATGCAGATTTGCATGTGCAGGTGATTTCCGACACCACAGATGACATGGTGAAGGAGGGACACAAAATTGTTCAGGCATTAGGCGTGAATACCTATGTGAAAATCCCTACCATTCCGGAGGGACTGCGGGCTATGCAGATTCTAGCCCAAGAGGGCTACCATATCACTGCTACCACCATTTATACGCCCATGCAGGCATTTTTAGCGGCAAAGGCTGGCGCCGACTATGCCGCCCCTTATTTAAACCGCATTGATAATCTTGGCTGGGACGGCGTTATGACCACCAAGAAAATTCAAGATATTTATAACACCACCGGCATGAAAACCAAGATTCTGGCGGCAAGCTTTAAAAACACATTACAGGTGCAGGAGCTGTGCGAGTATGGTGTCGGTGCGGCTACAATGACGCCGGATGTAATTGACAACCTGATTAAAAACGCCAGTGTTACCTCTGCCTTGGATGTCTTTGTTTCCGATTTCGAGAAGCTTTGCGGCAAAGGCAAGACAATGGCTAATTGTTAAGGAGAAGATACTATGGCTATTTTATCACCCTCAATTCTATCTTGTGACTACATGAATATGCAGCGGGAGTTTGAAGATTGCAAGAAAGCCGGCTGTAAGTGGCTGCATGTGGACATCATGGACGGTCATTTTGTGCCCAATCTGTCGTTTGGTTACTCTTTGGTGCAGTCCATGCGTCCGGTTACGGACTTGGTGCTGGATGTGCATTTAATGATTGACACGCCTATCAAATATGCAGAAAACTTCTGCAAAGCCGGCGCGGATTATCTTACCATTCATGTGGAAGCCGATACCCAGGAAAATATCCACAAGACGCTGGATTTGATTCGCTCCATGGGCGTCAAGCCCGGTGTTGTTGTCAAGCCCAATACCCCTGCCGAGGCGGTTCTGCCATTTTTGGAGAAGTGCGATTTGGTGCTGGTGATGACGGTGGAGCCCGGTTTTGGCGGACAGAAGTTCATGGCAGACATGATGCCGAAGCTGAAAAAACTGCGCCAGTATATCAATGAGAAAAACCCCACATGCCATCTAGAGGTGGATGGCGGTGTGGATTTGCAAACCGGTGAAATCTGCAAGGAAAACGGTGCAGATGTGCTGGTTGCCGGCTCAGCTTACTTCAAAGCAACTGACAGAGTGAATTTCATTAAGAAAATAGAAGCATAAAAAATAGCGGCTGTCCGATTGGACAGCCGCTTGCATTATTATAGGGTGTGGATAACGGCGTGAATACGCGCCAGTGAGCGCTCTTTGCCAAGAATCTGCATTACTGTGAATAGGTCGGGGGAGTTGACCTTGCCGGTAACAGCCTGCCGGATAAAGGTAGAAACATCGGCAACAGTGCCGGGGAAGGCGGTGGGGTCAGCCTTGTAAGCCTTCATATCTGTGGTAAAGCCAATTTCTTCTGTGATGGCCTTTACCTTGTCAAACCATTGGGAAGAATCATCAGCAGGGTCGTATACAGCAACGAATTTTTCCAATACGGTTTTAATAACCGCCTTATCAAACTTTTCGTCAAAAACAGGTGTATCTAGATAGGCATCGTAGAAGAATCCCATGTAAGGCTTTGCCTCTTTCCATGTGGCAAGGTCTTTTCTTGGTTTCTTACCGCCGCGTCCGATGGCAAGTATGGAAACGGCGAAATCCTTATCCGATGCCATTTTTTCAGCAAAGTCTGCATCAAATTCCTGCGCCCATTCCAGCAAGAGAGTGTAAACCTCATCCGCGGTCATTTTGGAGATGACATTCTTGGAAACATCCACTAGCTTGGCGTAATCAAACAGAGCACCGGCAGGATTCAGCTTTTTGGGGCTGAATTTGAAATCTGTGAAGGGGATGTCCGGATTTGCTCTGCGCCAATCCTCAAAATTGGAGTTAAGAACGGTCATCAAATATTCCTGCACCGCCAGAATGGGGAAGCCCTCTGCCTTGTAATAGGTCAAAGCCAGTTCCGGGTCTTTCCGCTTAGAAAGCTTTCGCTTGGAAGTGCCGTCCATCTTCATCAGCGGTCCGATGTGGACATACTTAGGCAGCTTAAAGCCCAGTGCCTTGAAAAGCTGAATGTGGAACGGCAGGCTGGGTAACCACTCGTCGCCGCGCACGACATGTGTAGTACGCATTAACTGGTCGTCTACGGCGTGGGCAAAGTGATAGGTGGGGATTCCGTCTGATTTCAGGAGCACATGGACCACATCATTTTCTGTAATGGTCAGCTTGCCTTTAACCAAGTCGTCAAACTTGAATTGGTTTTCGATGCTGCCTTCACTGCGAAAACGCAGGACCCAAGGATTGCCCGCAGAAAGCTGTGCTTGAATGTCCTCCAAGGAACGGTCACGCCAGATGGCATATTTTCCATAATAGCCGGTGGTTTCTTTGTTGGATTCTTGCTTTTCACGAATGGCAGAGAGCTCCTGCTCGGTGCAGAAGCAGGGATATGCCTTGCCCTCGGCAACCAGTTTTTTTGCAAAGACATGGTAAATCGATGCTCTTTGGCGCTGACGATAGGGGCCATAATTTCCGCTGTCGCCGTCAATGGTTGCACCCTCGTCAAAGCAGATGCCATAGTGGCTTAGCGTATTAATCAGCACCTCAACAGCACCGGGCACCTCACGCTTTGCATCCGTATCCTCCACGCGCAGGAACAAAACACCACCGCTTTGGTGCGCCATGCGTTCGGAAATCATGCCCTGAACCAGATTGCCCAGGTGGACAAAGCCGGTAGGAGAGGGCGCCATACGGGTGACAACCGCACCATCCGGAAGCTGGCGCTGTGGGAACATAGCCTCCACTTCTTCAGGTGTTTGCGTCACATGGGGAAACAGCAAATTAGAAAGAGCAACGGTATCCATAGCATAACCTCATATCTGTAAATTCTCATCCTAATATAGCATATCTCTACATGGAAATCAATTACAAACTATCATTTATGACCCTATATTAACCTTGCAAAAATGTACTGCAGGTGCTATAATATGGGCAATCATGCAAAGGAAGTGGATTTATGAGTGAGATTTTAACCCAAAACCCGCCTAAAAAACGGATGCTTTCCGGTATTAAGCCCAGTGGTGATTTGACCTTGGGCAGTTATTTGGGTGCGGTGAAAAATTGGGCGGAGCGTGCTGACCAATATGACTGTTTTTATTTTATGGCAGACCTGCACGCCATCACAGTACGGCAGAATCCGGCAGATTTGCGCCGTCGCACATTGGAGCAGTTGGCGCAGTATATCGCCTGCGGTCTTGATCCGGAAAAGAATACCTTATTTATCCAAAGCCATGTGCATCAGCATGCGGAATTGGGCTGGGTTTTAGATTGCTACTCCATGTTTGGCGAGCTGAGCCGTATGACCCAGTTTAAGGATAAGTCCGCAAAGAATGCAGATAATATTAATGCGGGGCTTTTTACATATCCCAGCTTGGTGGCAGGTGATATTTTGCTGTATCAGCCGGATTTGGTACCTGTGGGCGAGGATCAGAAGCAACATGTGGAATTGACCCATGTGATTGCTCGGCGGTTTAACGGCATTTACGGCGATGTGTTCAAAATTCCGGAGCCTTTTGTGCCCAAGGTTGGCGCTCGTATTATGAGCTTGACCAATCCCACGGCCAAAATGTCTAAGTCTGAAAATGAGGATACCGGCCGTGTTCTGCTGATGGATACACCGGAAGTAATTATGAAGCAGTTTAAGCGTGCTATTACGGATTCTGACACGGAAAACTGCGTCCGTTACGATAAAGAGAACAAGCCCGGCGTTTCCAACCTAATGACCATTTATTCTGCGGTGACCGGCAAAACCTATGAGCAAATTGAATCGGAATTTGCAGGTTGCGGATATGGCAAATTTAAGCCTGCTGTTGGCGAAGCTGTGGTGGAGCATCTGCGCCCCATTCGTGAGGAATCGGAAAAGCTGATGAAGGACAAAGTCTACCTGGAAAGCGTTTACCGTGACGGCGCACAGAAGGCGTCCTATGTGGCAGAAAAGACATTGCGTAAGGTCTATAAAAAAGTTGGCTTTGTTGCAAAATAAAAAACCGCCCATCTGGGCGGTTTTTACATAAAGAGGTATAATGCCAGTGTTAACAATGCTGTACTTTTGTCCTCGGCACAGTCTCCAGCCATAAGCAACAACAAGACGATTACCAGCAAATCTCCGGTGTCCAAATTTGTCGGCAAAAGTCGCTTTAAGAAGTTTCCTACATCTACCCCTAAAAAGCTGGGTGATTGCAAATTACTGGATGGATGCTCCTTAGGCGGTGACGGACATGGCGGTTCTTTAGCAGGTGGTGGCTTATGCAGAGGTGTTGAAAATGGCATATGTGGCTCAGCCACTCTGCTTTTTTGGTATGTTCCGTCGTTCTGCGGAATGTAGCGGTTATACATAAATTCACCTGCCTGATAAGAATGGAAAACCAGAGCTGCCCAGTGCTGTTGATGCCAATCCAGCAATTTTTGCGGCACGCATGGCTTTTTCCAGCTTTGAAATACGTTCTCTGCTTAGATAGGGACTTAATGCCTTTAGCAATGCCTGCTGATTTTTATCCACACCGGCATGCTGTGCAATGCTTGCTATGCGTTGCAGCATAGCAGCATCCTGCATAGATGGCATCGTGGGGCCGCTTGGCTGTTTCGGTGGGTGGTGCGCAGGTGGCGCCTGTTCTGCCTTTGGGGGGTCTTGCGATTGGCCCATTGCCTGCGCCATGGCCATAATTTGCTGCATCATTTGCGGATTACCCAAAATAGCGCCTAGCTTTTCTTCCATATCATCCATTGTTATCACCTTGCATCTTTTCCATTAGTTCCTTTGCTTGTTTCGATTGCATAAGTATTTCCAAGGTTTTCTTTACTTCAGCATAGTTGCCGGACTTTGCTTGTTCCATTGCTGTTTGAAGGGTATCTGCTTGTGTGCTTTGTAGCAGAGAAAATAGCTGCTTACCAGCGTCGCTTTGCGCCATGCGCATAGCCTGCTGCAGAGAGAAATCGTTCATTTTCTCAGAATTTTTCTGCATTTGATTGCCTCCTGTCCAAATTCCTGCTATAATAATTTTTAGATAACTGCTATACTATATGCACATTCACATAGGATGGTGAACCATGAAGATATTGGTTTTCTCTGATTCCCATGGTATGCGCGGTTTTATGCGCTTAGCAATTTCCGCAACGCATCCGGATGCGGTGGTCCATTTGGGAGATTATTTTGACGATGCGGAAATTCTTTCTGAGGAATTTAAACGGATCCCATTTCATATGGTCCCCGGAAACTGCGACCGTAACCGTATGTTATGCTTGCCACCACAGACACTGTGCTACGATGTGTGCGGCGTTAAGCTTTTTATGACCCATGGTCATTTGCAACAGGTGAAAACCGATTTGCAACGGCTGATTCGCCAGGGAGAAGAGAACTGCGCACAAGCGATACTCTATGGTCACACCCACTGTGCAGACTGCCGGCAGCTGGACAGCGGTATATGGATGCTCAATCCGGGATCCTGTGGCAGCTACGGCGGTAGTGTGGCCATTATTGAAACGGATGAGCATGAGATTGTTTCCTGCAGGATTTTGCGGCAGGAGAATTTGGAGGTATTGAAATGATCTTAACAGTGGACATTGGAAATTCCAATATTGTGATTGGTGGCGTAGAGGGTAAGAATATTGTATTTGAATCTCGTATTCGTACGGATGCAACCAAAACATCTGATGAATATTGCGTTGACTTAAAGATTCTTTTGGATGTAAACAGGATTGTTCCGGAAAAAATTGAAGGCGGAATTATCGCATCCGTGGTTCCGCAGGTTCTAAATTCCATGCAAACCGCGATTAGGAAATTAACCGGTAAGGTCTGTTTGGTTGTTGGCCCGGGCTTAAAAACCGGCTTGAATATTAAAATTGAAAATCCTGCACAAACCGGTGCAGATTTAGTTGTAGGTTGTGTGGCGGCTCTGCGGGAACACAAACCGCCACTGATCGTTGTGGATATGGGAACTGCGACTACAATGGTTGTTTTGGATAAGCAGGGTGCCTTGATTGGCGGTAGCATCAGCCCCGGCGTGCGTATATCCATGGATGCGTTGACCAAGGGCACTGCGTTGCTGCCCGGTTTGCAGCTGGATCAACCAAGGCATGCCATTGGCCGCAATACCATTGACTGCATGCGCAGTGGTATCATGCTGGGAAACGCCTGCATGCTGGACGGTATGATTGCACGCATGGAACAGGAACTTGGCTACCAGACGACGGTGGTTGTACCCGGCGGTATCTCTAAATTTGTGATTCCCATGTGCCGTCGTGAGATGATCTATGACAAAGACTTAATTACCAAAGGCCTGTCGGCACTGTATTGGGAAAATAAAAAGGATTCCTCACAGCAAAAATAGAAAAAACATTGCAGTTACAGCGCCAACTGCGGTAACGATTGTTAGGGCAATATCCACAGCGCGGTCTATGTAGTAGCGTGCATCCTTGGCGTTGGGATAGGCGGGGCGGTAAGTAATAACTTTTACTTTTTGGGTTTGATTTTTCATAATTTTATCCTCCATTGTTTCTTTGTAGTGCTATCATAAAGGAATATAGGTACAAAAAAACGGACAATTAAATATGGTGATTCCAAATAGACGGTTATGGAATTGCTTGCAATGTGGATAAAACTATGCTATGATATTTTGGAAGCAAGTAGACCATGGAGGTGCCGTATGGACTTTTTTGATAGATTGTCCAGCTATTGGGATATGCTCTGCGCCAAACTAAAGCCGATACTGGAGAAGTGCGGGGCGCATTTGTCAAAAATCTGGATTGGCATGAAGAATGTTTGGCGTTATGTCTTAAAATTGCATAAGATTTTCCTTGCTGTTCCTGTAATATGGACTGCGATTGTTTTAGCCATTGCCAATTTGGCAAGGTTGCCGGAACTGGTTGGTATCAATTTGCTGGCGGACGGGAGCTTTTCAATTTACATGGGACGCCTACCTGCGGCGCTGGCGCCACTGCTAATAACGTTAGTCTGTCTATTGTTGATGTTCTTGTCTAAGAGAACCCTAACGCCGTGGCTGGTTAGCGTATTTTCCCTATTGGTACCCGTGATGATTTGGGTTTTTAATGTATTTCCTGCATAAAAAACGTGCTGCCACAAGGCAGCACGTTTTTTGCGTGATTTTTATTCATTTAATATGTCAAATAATTCGTCCATGGTGTGTGCAATGGCTTTTGCACCGGCGTTTTCCATATCTACAATTTTTCCGTAGCCCCAACTAACACCGATTGTTGCAATTCCGTGGGCGGCGGCACCAATGACATCAAAAGCAGTGTCGCCAACCATAATGGCGTTTTTCTGCGCACCGATTTGTTCCAGCAAATAGGCGATGACCTTATCTTTTTCATCCCGAGAACCATCCAATGTGGCACCGGCTATGATATCAAAATATTGGGCAAGACCAAACTTCTCCAGAATTTCAATGGACATGTTTTCCGGCTTAGATGTTGCAACATAAAGCCGATGACCCTGCGCCTTCAATTTGGCAAGCAGAGCTTCGATGCCGGGGTATGGGTGATTTTCAAACTTTCCAATGGGGATATAGCGACTGCGATAGACATCTACTGCTTCAGCCAGCTTGTCCTCCGGTACGCCGTGCTTATAAAAAGAATCGCGCAGAGGAGGACCTACAAAAGTACGCATTTCCTCCCGGCTGGGAACAGGCAAGCCATAATGCTCCAAGGTGAAAATTGCGCAGTTAATAATGCCTTCGCCGGAATCGGTTAATGTGCCGTCAAGGTCAAACAAAATGGATTTTGTCATATTGTGCTCCTTCGCTTTTTTGCTATTGTAGCATAGTGGATGAGAAAAGTCAAAATAAGAGGTATTGTGTTATTAATGATTCAAATCCCCACGAAACATAAAACATCCACACCAAAAGGTGTGGATGTTTTATGGCGGAGTGAGAGGAATTTGTTTGCATTTCCGCATAGCGGAAATAAATGATCCGCTCCGTCCAGCCGTCGCGGGTGGCGCTCATCCGCGCCGCATTTAATTATTCAAATCCCCTCGAAGCATAAAACATCCACACCAAAAGGTGTGGATGTTTTATGGCGGAGTGAGAGGGATTTGAATTTCGGGGAGTTTCTACTTTCTTTAACCAAAGTTAGCACTTTACCACCATTTTCTGTAGTTTTCCGAACTTTATTAACCGCCTAAAACCACCTCGAACCACCTATTACCACCCCAATAAGGGAAAAAATAAGGGAAAATTTTAATACTGCCGCATAGCAGGTACAAAAAATTGGTGTTAGGCATCTATAACTGCTTGTTTCCTTAGCAACACTTCAATCAAATGCATACATACCAAAAAGTCCAAGCAAACCCTCTCCGCAGTCATATTCCATACCGCAGACATCGGCCAGTTTCTTGACGAAGATGCAGTAGGCAGACATACAGGAATATTTCAGATCAGGGAAATTACAAGGCAGTCCCTGGGTTTGGGCACAAGGGGTACAGAGCGCACAGCCACTGGCTCCCACAATCAAACCATCGTGTCCGGCTTCACGCATTTTCTTTACAACGCGGATTTCGGATGCGTTATGGCTTTTCTTTGCGTGCTTGATGGCAGGCACATCGGAATAGTCTGCTACCTGCCAGATAGTCTGCAAGACCAATGCTTTCTTATGAGCAAGGATGCGCTGCTTCATTTCCTCCGGACTACCGCAATCGGGTGGGCAGGAGTAATTCGCCCCATACTGACCGCAAAGGTTTTCTTCACAGTAGGGACGGAAGGATGGATCAAATACAATCTGCTTAGTATCTACAATTGCTGCTGCAGCAAAACCTTCATCGATTGCACATTGGATCATTTTTGCTTCTGTCATATGTAACACCTCACATAAACTATACTGTTCTGTATGCATATTGTCAAGAAACAGGATCTTGTCTGTATACTTTTGATTTTTCTGATTTATATTGCGTTTTATTTCAAATATTAATGTTTCTTCTTTTTCGATTGACATTTGCGTTGTATTCGTGTATACTGTCCGTGCAAGTAAATATTCCGTTTAAGTGCCTGTGGAGGCGGTAACAGCCCCACAGGAGAATAGAAAACCGGGTGTGAATCCCGGACGGTACCGCCACTGTATGCGTGGAGGCACCCACATTTGACGAAAGTCGGTCATTGGAGAAATCTGAGAAGGCTGTGTGGGAGCTAATGATGCGCAAGTCAGGAGAACTGCTCAAATGAGGTAAAAACACAAGGGTCTGCAAGTACGGAACCTGTGGTTTTTTGTTGCGGAAAAACGGCTGCGGCGACTCTGTTTGTAGGGTTGCTGCAGCTTTTTTGCTGTGACCGTCTGCGTGTGGATTCCCCCTTCTGCACGGATTGCCCTGACGGTCACGGCCCGCAAGCCAATTGAATATTGCTTATCGATGCGGTATAAGTCGGAGGCCAAGCGGTCTTAGGAAGACAA
>JAZSAK010000021.1:0-3387 GCA_045601865.1 Faecousia sp.
GGATTTGGACTTGCCCGGCTATGCTATTGGCGGTTTGGCAGTAGGTGAGACTGCTGAGGAAATGTACGACATTATTGATGCGGTTGAACCTTTCATGCCTAAAGAAAAGACCCGCTACCTCATGGGTGTCGGAACGCCCAGTAATATCATCGAAGCAGTTGCCAGAGGTGTGGATTTCTTTGACTGCGTTATGCCTGCAAGAAACGCCCGTCACGCTCGGCTCTTTACATGGGATGGCGCAATCAACCTGAAAAACGCGAAATATCAGTTGGACGATAGCCCCATTGACCCAAAATGTGACTGTCCGGTTTGCCGCAGGTACAGCAAATCCTATATTCGCCACCTGTTTGTGGCAGAGGAGATGCTTGCCATGCGACTGAGCGTTATGCATAATCTGTATCTCTATAATAAATTGATGGAAAAAATCAGAAATGCACTGGATGACGGTACATTTGCACAGTTCCGGAAGGAATATTCTGTTAAATTAGGCAGGAGAATCTAAATATTGCTTGCAATTTCCAAATGCAATGTTATAATAAATTCGTTATTAAATGAAGGGGAGTTATTTCATGTTACAGTTTTTAGAACAAACCGCCACAACTGTTGACGGTCAATCCGGCCTTTTAGGCATGTTGCCCATGCTGATTATCTTCATTGGTGCATTCTATTTCATGCTGATCCGCCCTGAAAATAAGCGTAAAAAAGAGGCAGAACAAATGCGTTCATCCATGAAGACTGGTGACCGCATTGTTACCATCGGTGGTATCTGCGGTACAGTTGTCAGCGTCAAGGACGACAAATTTGTCATTGAAACCGGCGCTGATCAGGTCAGAGTGGAATTCGCAAAGTGGGCATTGTCTACCAACGAAACTGCTGCAGAGGCTGCTGCTGAGGAAAAGAGAAAAGCTGCAGAAGCAAAAGCAAAGAAAAAGGCTGCAAAAAAAGCGGCTAAGAGCACCAAAAACGACCGTTAATAAAATTACGGACTTCGGGAATACCGAAGTCCGTTTCTTTGTCATTTTTCGTAATCCAATATTTGTTTTGTAATGTATAGTGGGCGATTTTTGCTTTGTTCATAGGTTTTTCCAACATATTCACCGATGATGCCAATGCAAAATAGTTGAATTCCACCGAGAAACAAAATCAAGACAATTATGGTTGCATAGCCTGGAACATCAATACCGGTGATTAGCTTCTCCAGCAATACGGCAACCAAGTAAATGAGCGCGGCAGCCGCCGTTACGAAACCAAGATAGGTCGCCAGCCGAAGCGGGCGTGTGGAGAAGCCGATAATTCCTTCAATGGCATAGTTCATCAGCTTGCGAAAATTCCATTTTGTTTTACCGGCCACGCGGGTGCAGGCGGTATAGGGGATATACTGGGTACGATAGCCCACCCATGAGAAAATACCTTTTGTAAAGCGGTGGTATTCACCCATGGTTAGTATGCTTTCCCCAACACTCCGCCGGAATGTGCGAAAATCGCTGGCATCTGCCCGTAGACGAACATCAGAAAGCCGGTTGATGATGGCATAAAAGCATTTTTTGAAGAAGGATAGCACTTTACCCTCACCACGCCGGTCTTGGAAGGCTGCAATAACATCAATGGATTTATCGTTATCCAGTAGATTGACCATTTTTCGTACAATTTCCGGTCTTTGCTGTAAATCTGCATCGATTAGCGAAATATAGTCACCGCTGGCGTGTTGTAAACCGGCATATAGGCCTGCTTCTTTTCCAAAATTTCGGGAAAAGGAGACAACCTTTACCGGACATTTTTGCTCCAAATACAGTTTTTTTAAATTGTGAAAGGTGGCATCCGTACTGCCATCGTCTATGAATACAATCTCAAAATTATAACCACATCCGTCAAAAGCGGAGATGACAGCATCTTGAAAAGCAGAAACATTTTCTGCTTCATTATAGCAAGGAACAACTAGGGAAAGCTTCATTTTAACCACTTCCAAAGGTAATTTTCATTATTATATGCCATTTTATAAGCACCGTCAAGAAAATATAGGCATATTTTGCTTTGTAAGTTGACAGATTGGAAAAAATATGTTAAATTACCTGCATAAATGCATGGAAGGGGAGTTTCTGCCCCCAATTCTTTACAGAGAGCGAACGTTTGGTGCAAGTTCGTAGGAATTTTGGCAGATTGTCGCCCCAGAGCAGTCTTTTTGAATTCAGTAGGAAAGATCGGGTCAGCCCGTTATAGCTTTGAGTGCCCGCAATGGGAATTCAGGTGGTACCGCGGAAAGTATTTTTCGCCCTGAGCGTTTCGCTCAGGGCTTTTTTCATTTATAAAGGAGTGTTCATTATGGCAAAAGAACTACCAAAGGTTTATGAGCCGCAGCAGGTAGAGGCAGAGATCTACAAAATGTGGGAGAAAGGGGGCTATTTTGCGCCCAAGGCAAAGGAGGGTGCAAAACCCTTTACCATCGTTATGCCCCCACCAAATGTAACCGGTCAGCTGCATATGGGTCATGCAATGGATGCAACGTTGCAGGATACATTGATTCGTTTCAAGCGGATGCAGGGCTATGATGCCCTGTGGCTGCCCGGTGTGGACCATGCTGGCATTGCAACGCAGATAAAGGTAGAAGAAGAACTTCGCAAGGAAGGCTTAACTCGCTACGATTTAGGCCGTGAGAAGTTTTTGGAGCGTGTTTGGGACTGGAAAAACAAATACGGAAACCGCATTGTGGAGCAGCAGAAAAAGCTGGGTGCATCCTGCGATTGGAACCGCGCTCGCTTTACCATGGACGAAGGCTGCAGTAAGGCTGTGCGCGAGGTTTTTGTCAGCTTGTATGAGAAGGGCCTGATTTACAAAGGCAGCCGTATTATCAACTGGTGTCCGCACTGTGTCACGGCGCTTTCCGACGCGGAAGTGGAATATGTGGACAAGCCCGGCCATCTATGGCATATTCGCTATCCCTTGGCAGACGGAAGCGGCGATGTTGTGGTTGCCACTACCCGTCCTGAAACCATGCTGGGCGATACCGGTGTGTGTGTCAACCCCAATGATGAGCGCTATCAAGCCATTGTTGGCAAAAAGGTTATTTTGCCCTTGGTAAACAAAGAAATTCCCATCGTGGCAGATGATTATGCGGAAATGGAATTCGGCACCGGTTGCGTTAAAATGACACCTGCCCACGACCCCAACGACTTTGAGGTTGGCCTGCGTCATAATTTAGAGGTTATCCGCGTGCTTAACGATAATGGCGTTATCAACGAATTTGGCGGAAAGTATGAGGGCTTAGACCGATACGAAGCCCGCAAGCAGATCGTGGCAGATTTGGATGCCGGCGGGTATCTTGTAAAGATTGAGGACCATGCCCACAATGTCGGCACATGCTACCGCTGTCACAATGATGTAGAACCTATT
>JAZSAK010000022.1:0-5664 GCA_045601865.1 Faecousia sp.
TGCCGCCTAAGCGTGGAGGACGGACAGTGGGTGACCAATCCTCCCGCACAGCCTGAGAGAATTGCCAAATCAGCCACAGGTGGGAAAAGTCTTCGATTCCCCGCAAAGCGTCTGGATTGCGGTACTCTGGCTCGAAAATAATGGTTGATTGTAGTTGTTCTACCAATCCACTTTGCCGGGGTATGCCGAACTTGGCAGGAAAGTCGCTTTTCATATGGGCGATGATATGCATGGCTATATCTTCCATAATTACCCTCCTTTGGAAAGGACACCCACAGCATTTGTGGGTGTCCGAGGTTTAAGCCTTATAACGAGGCTCGCAGGTTAAATTAATGCCCAGCCGCTTAAAGGTCCTTTCATCCACAGCCGATAAAATCACGGAGGAATGGACATCACAGCCGCGCAACTTGCTTAATTGCTCCAATGCCATTTCTGCGGTGGGGTTGGTTGCGGCGCTAATGGATAGAGCAATCAAGGTCTCATCCGTATGCAATCTGGGGTTGTGATTGCCCAAATGTGCCACCTTTAGGTGCTGGATGGGGTCAATTGCCACAGGAGAAATCAAATACAAGTCGTCAGGAATGCCGCCTAAGGCCTTTAATGCGTTTAACAGCAACGCTGCAGACGCGCCAAAAAGATTAGAGGTTTTTCCGGTAATGATGCGCCCATCGGGCAGCTCGATTGCAGCAGCAGGCAAACTGCTTTCCGATTCTTTCTCCAGCGCCGGTGCGACAACACGGCGACAAGAAGGTTCAACGTTGGACTTTTTCATCAAAAGCTCCAGCTTGCGAACAACATCTTCGGATAATTTGCCTTGCTTATGTTCACAAAGCGCGGAATAATATCGCCGAACAATTTCTTGACGGGAGGCTTCTTTTGTGGCTTCGTCATCAATAATGCAGTTGCCTACCATATTGACACCCATATCAGTGGGGGATTTATAGGGACAAGACCCTAAAATTTTCTCAAACATAGCCACCAGAACGGGGAATGCCTCAACATCACGGTTGTAGTTGACAGTGGTCTTGCCGTAAGCATCCAAATGAAAGGGGTCAATCATGTTTACGTCGCTTAAATCCGCGGTTGCGGCCTCATATGCCAGATTCACCGGATGATTTATTGGGAGATTCCATACGGGAAAAGTTTCGAATTTTGCATAACCGGCAGCGATTCCGCGCTTATGCTCGTGGTACAATTGGCTCATGCAGGTCGCCAGCTTGCCACTACCGGGGCCAGGGGCGGTAACAACCACCAACTCCCGTGTGGTTTCAATAAAATCATTTCGCCCGTAGCCATCGTCGCTGACAATATGGGAAATGTTTGAGGGATACCCTTCAATGGCATAGTGGTGGTAAACCCGAATGCCCATACTCTCTAAACGAGATTGAAAAGCTTTTGCCGCAGCCTGCTCATTGAAACGGGTAAGTACTACACTGGAAACATAAAGTCCTAACCCACGAAACACATTAATCAGCCGGATGACATCGGAATCATAGGTGATACCCAGGTCACCGCGGATTTTGTTTTTCTCAATGTCTGCTGCGTTAATGGCAACAACCATTTCCACCTGTTCCTTCAGCTGCAGAAGCATTTTTAGCTTGCTATCCGGTTGGAAACCGGGAAGTACGCGAGAAGCGTGATAATCGTCGTACAGCTTTCCACCAAATTCCAAATACAGCTTTCCACCAAAGCTTGCCAAGCGATTGCGAATATGTTCAGACTGGAGCTGTAAATACTTGTTATTATCAAATCCGATTATACCCATGGTGATACCCTCTCTGTGTATAAGCAATCATTTTCTGTTATTGTATCGCATCCCCCTGCAAATAGCAAGGCTTTTTCTGCAGTGTTTTGCATGAATTTAGCCGGTTGCAGAAAAAAGTTTTAGATTGATTTTGACTGAAAGCTATGGTAAAATCTAGAATAGAAGAGTAATGTCCTTAAACGGATTTTGCCTTTAGTATGATAATGAGGTGAAGCCCAGTGGAAATGGAAAAGTCGGTGTTTGCCTTCCAGTTGGATGGAAATCCGATATCCTGTGTGGAATTCGGACACGGCCATATTAATACCACATTCAAGGTGACCACAGATACCGGTACAGAATATGTTTTGCAAAAAATCAATAAGTATGTTTTTCGCAATCCCATTCGCTTGATGGCAAATGTTAGCGCAGTAACAGAATATTTGTCAGAGCGTTTAGAGGATAGCCGCAAGGCGCTCCATTTTATTCCTACCCAAAAGGGTCTATATTATCACAGAGATCGCAAGGGCGAGTTTTGGCGTATGTATGAGTTTGTAGGCGGCTTCTGCATGGATATGCCGGAAACGGAAGCAGATTTTTATGAAAGCGCATTGGCATTCGGCAGATTCCAAGAGCAGCTGTCAGATTTTCCCGCCCATACGCTTTATGAAACCATTCCGGAATTTCACAATACCATTGACAGATACGCGCAGTTAAAGGCATCGATAGAGACTGATCCCTGCGGGCGGGTCGCACAAGCAAAAGGGGAAATTAAGTTTTTGCTAGATCGGGAGGAGCTTGGCGGCACTTTGCAGAGAATGCGGCAAGCAGGCGAGCTTCCACTGCGAGTAACCCACAATGACACCAAGCTGAATAATGTTTTGCTGGACCGCAACACCCGTAAATCCTTGTGTGTGCTGGATTTGGATACGGTTATGCCTGGTTTAAGCGTATATGATTTCGGCGACTCTATTCGCTTTGGTGCAGCCACAGCGTCAGAGGATGAACCGGATTATGAAAAAATGCACATGGATTTGCACCTGTTTGAGGTGTATACCAAGGGCTTTTTGCAGGCAGCTCCTTCTTTGACGGATAAGGAAGTGGAAATGTTGCCCATGGGCGCGTTGATTATGACATTGGAGGTTGCCACGCGCTTCTTAAAGGACTTTTTAGATGGCGACTTATATTTCAAAACCGCATATCCCGAGCATAATCTCGTTCGTGCAAGAACGCAGATTGCATTGGTAGCGGATATGCAGAAAAAGTGGAATGAAATGAATCAAATTGTGGCGGCTGTTGCTGCCGAAACACGTAAATGATGGAGGAATTATAATGCAGTACCTAAATGTCCAATATAACATGAAGAACGTTCCCCAGTTGGATCCTAATTTTGTGCCTTTCGGCGTATGGGCAGATGCCTATTTGCAGGGGGCAAAGCAGCCTATTGCCATTGCTGTGGAACGGGAAAAGGGCAATATCTCCGTGCGCAATACCTATATCCATGGCACACAGGAAATGCAGGCAGCAGATTATCGCTATGTTGAGCGTTATGTGAAGTTCTTGCTTTGGTCCATTGGCGGTTTCCGTGTATATGTCTGCGGCTGCAGCGATCTTGCCAAGAAATTACAGGCAGCCTACAGTGTCAATGGCGAACGCGCCTTTGATTATGACTTTTTCCAAAAGCTATATGAAAGAGAATTGGAAATCATCGACCTGCCCTTGGATAAGTGCCCGGAGTCAAACGAAGCACCTCGTCCCATTGGCGGTCATACAAATGGTTGCCGCATCGGCTTTGATGCCGGTGGCTCTGACCGTAAGGTTTCTGCGGTTATTGACGGAGAAGTGGTTTATTCAGAGGAAGTAGTTTGGCTGCCGAAGGTTAATCCAGATCCCACATATCAATATGAAGGAATTTTGGATTCTTTCCGCACTGCTGCCTCTAAAATGCCCCGTGTGGACGGTATTGGTGTTTCCTCTGCCGGCGTGTTTATTGGCAATGCACCCATGATTTCCAGTATTTTTTATTGTGTTCCCAGAGAGCGTTGGGATGAGGTTAAGACTGTGTTTGACCGTGCAGCCGCTGCCATCGGCAATGTGCCAATTGTAGTGGCAAATGACGGCGATGTATCTGCTCTGGCAGGTGCTATGGGTATGGACTGTGGTTCTATCATGGGTCTTGCAATGGGCACCAGTGAGGCGGTTGGCTATGTAGACAAGGACAAAAATGTTCTTGGCTGGATTAGCGAGCTTGCATTTGCACCGGTGGACTTGAATGAGGATGCTATGCAGGATGAGTGGTCCACGGACTTTGGCGTGGGCTGTAAGTACTTCTCTCAGGATGCGGTGATTAAGCTGGCACCCCGCGCGGGCATTGCCTTGGATGAAAGCTTAACGCCGGCGGAAAAGCTGAAGGTAGTGCAGGCGCTCATGGAGCAGGATGACCCCCGCGCACAAAAGGTGTTCCACGATATTGGTGTCTATCTTGCATATGCAGTGCAACAGTATTCCCAATATTATGACATTCAGCGCTTGATGGTACTCGGTCGTGTTATGTCCGGTAAGGGTGGCGATACCATTTTGAGCACCTGCCAGCAGGTATTGGCGGATGAGTTCCCTGAATTGAATGAATATGTTCAGGTTATGCTGCCGGACGAAAAGACTCGTCGTGTAGGCCAATCTGTTGCTGCGGCAAGCTTACCGGATATTGGATAATGGGAGGTTGTGCTATGTTTTATAAGAACGCCAGAATTTTCGGATCCGATTTTCAATTTCATATTGGCGCATTTGAGGTAGTGGGTGACTGCTTCGGTGAAGTTTTACCGGAAAATGTGCCCTCTGATGCGATTGATTTACAGGGAGCAACGGTGATTCCCGGTTTGATTGATGTGCATAATCACGGCAACTCCGGCGCGGATTTTTCCGATGGCGATTACGAAGGATTAAAAAAGATGGCTGCCTATTTGGCGGCAAACGGCATTACTTCCTTTGCACCGGCTTCCATGACGCTGCCGTATGATGTACTGTCCAAGGCGTTTGCAACTGCCAAAAAATTGGTAGAGGAAGCGCCGGAGGGTCATGCACGACTGATGGGTATTCAAATGGAAGGTCCTTTCTTCTCTGAAAAGAAGAAAGGCGCACAAAACGGTGCTTATTTACAAAATCCTGATTTTGAAGCGTTCAAAAAGCTGTATGATGATTGCAACGGCTTGGTGCGGATTGCTGATGTGGCGCCGGAGCTGCCGGGTGCTGCGGAATTTGTGGAAAAGGCAAGCAAGCTGTGTACGGTGTCGGTTGCCCATACGGATTCTGATTATGACCATGCCAAGGAGGCATTTTCCCGTGGTGCCACCCATCTAACCCATTTGTATAATGCCATGCCCGGCATCAATCATCGCAACCCCGGTGTGATTCCGGCTGCTGCGGAGAACCCTCATGTGCGCGCAGAAATTATCTGTGACGGTATGCACATTCATCCTGCGGCAGTGCGTTTGGCATTTTCTATTTTTGGTGGCGCGCGCATGATTCTTGTGTCAGATGCCCTGCGCTGCTGCGGTATGCCTGACGGTGAATATGAGTTGGGCGGACAAGCAATATTCCTGAAAGGCGGTGTGGCAAAGCTGGCAGATGGAACACTTGCAGGCGCAGCGACCAACCTATATGAATGCATGAAAAATGCCATCCGTTTCGGCATTGCGGAAGAGGACGCGGTGCGCGCCGCCACCTTTAATCCTGCCTGTGCACTGGGTGTGCAGAATCAAGTGGGATCTATTGCCACCGATAAAAAGGCAGACTTTATTATTTGTCGCCGTGATTACTCCGGAAGAAGAGTATTTCTTGGAGGCAAGGAGATTTCATAACCGCTATGTTAAAAAGATATATTGGGGATCGGGATTTTTGCCGACGTGTTTTGGCAATAGCGATTC
>JAZSAK010000023.1:0-4868 GCA_045601865.1 Faecousia sp.
GCCGGAATACCGCCTGCCGGACGATCCAACCCCAGCAGAAATTTCCGCCGGCTTAGAAAAAGAAGCACAAGCCATTCTCGGTAAAATCCCTAAAAGTGCATGGCTTTGCATTTTTACGCCAGAAGGCAAAACACTTTCCAGTGAGCATTTTGCCCAAAAGCTAAAGGAGGAGAAACTATCAGGCAAGTCCAGCGCCTGCTTTCTCATCGGTTCGTCCTTTGGAATCAGCGACAACATTAAAAAGCTTGCCGATTTCAAGCTATCTATGGGGCCTATGACCTTCCCGCACCACTTGGCGCGAATTATGGTGCTGGAACAGCTCTATCGTGCGGAAGCCATTCAGGCGGGCAGTAAATACCATAAATAAAACCGCCCCAATGGTGCCTGCACCAAGGAGAAGTAAACACGAATACAACGCTTTTATAGTCCAGTTTAACATAAAGAAAAGGTAGACAGCATGGTGGTTTTCCATGTGTCTACCTTTATTTTACGACCTCAAATGGCGGTTTTTGCTTAAAATTCACCTGCGTCATACATGACAGCTGAAAGCGCACATAGTGGGGCAGTTTCGCACCGCAGTATCCGTTTCCCAAGGGTGCAAACCTGCATTCCGGCTACCTTTGCCTGCTCCACCTCCTGCACCTCCAAGCCGCCCTCCGGACCTGTCAACAGGCTGACAGTTTCATACTTGCCGTCGGCCAATGCCATTCTAAGCGTGGTCGCTTGCTCGTTTTCATAAAACAGCAGTGCCTTGTCCGCTTTTGTCGCACGGGCTAATGCATCCTTGTAGCTTGACAGAACCAGCACATTTGGGATTCTGCCTCGGCCAGATTGCTCAGCGGCAGAAACCGCAATTTTCTTCCAGCGTTCCAGCTTCTTTTTTAGACTCTTTTCATCCGGCCGCGATACACAGCGAGCACTGGGAAATGCAATGATTTCATACGCCCCCAATTCGGTTGCCTTTTGAATCACGTGCTCTAATTTATCCGCCTTAGGGAACGCCATATAAACACTCACGCGCACACAGGCCTCTGTTTCCGATTCCTGCCGTTTTATTACCTGCAGACTGACACAATTGGATTCCACTTCGCTGACAACACAAAGAAGCTCTGTTCCCTGCCCATCACAAACCAGCACCTCCTCTCCACTCTTTATACGCAAAACACGGGCATGCTGCGCATTTTCATCCGTCAATGCCAAAACACTGGATTGTAATCGCTCTGATGATACAAAAAAACGTGTCACGGCTACTCCCTCCTAATCTTCCCTTTTAATTTAACAAATAAAGTCCCATCTTGCAAGAGAGATATAAAAAGATATTGACAAAAATACTGCCAAAGGTTATAATACTCAAGCTTGCGAGAGTGTTGGAATGGTAGACAATCACGTTTGAGGTGCGTGTGGCAACCGCCGTGTGGGTTCGAGTCCCATCTCTCGCACCAAAATATCGGCTACCCCTTACGGGGTGGCCGATATTTTTATCTTTGTGATGGGACCCGAAAGAGCGGCCCGACCGAAGGGAGGGTAAGAAAGTGTCCGGTGGACACTTCCTTAGCTCGTGGGAGAGTCCTCCAGATTTCAGACGCATCCGGTGCGGATGTGGATGAAATCTGAATATGTCCAATATGAAAAACGTTGGTATCACGCACTTTTTAAAAAGTCTATAATGACACTTACACCAAAAAACCAGATACCCGATGGGTATCTGGTTTTTTTTAATGCCCGGAAGAGCGTCCTATGACCCGTATGGGCACATTGATTGCAGCAGCACAGTTTTGTGACACCATAGAAGTTCAAATCTAATCTGCGCAAGGATACAAATATCTTTTTTAATGTGCATATCGTAAAATACGGAGCTTTTTCTGTTTTTCTAGTTTTAAAATACAATAAGTCAGCACAAAGCAAGCAACACACGCAGAAATAAACAAAACAAGTGGGGACAAGTTTATGTGCAATGCAACAGATGCGATAGCGCCAAGCACGGTAATAAACGACGCATGAAATACATAGGATACAGAACTAGCCGCCCGTAAGACTGGTGCATAGCGGCAAGAGATATTTCGTCTTAATAGCCATGCAAACGAGGACGGTGCCAACAGCAAAAGGGAGAAATAGCAATCGTTCGCTGCAACCAGCCAATGGTTATGCAGGATTAAATACTGCTCCAAATACAGTGCAATAAATGAAAGCAAAACCAAGCTGTTTAATGCCCAATTCTTTATGGAAGGTGTATGCTCTGCCAGCCATTTCCCCAATAATACCCACACTAATCCGGCAGGAAAGCTATTATATATTGTGCCAAAGTACTTGGTATATAAGGCAAAAAGGCGTTGTAGTGTTTCGTTTTGGCGCGCAAGCCCCAAATAATTGGAATTAAGGCAGCATAGAACATAAAGCGGTATTGCAATGACAAACAACCAAACGGTGGGAATCGAAAGCCTATTGCATACAAAGTGAACAATCACCACACCAATCATCAGCGCCATAAGATACCATGAAGCATGGAAAGTGCTACCCAAAAAGAAATCACGCACAAACGTAAGTACACCTTCAAACAAGCCTTGTGCATAATATCCGCGCACCAAAATCGTAACCGGCAGGAGCAGAACAAACCAAAATGCATAAAACTGCAAGTTGCGTTTGACAAACTTTTTTAGCGCGGCATTGTTCTGCTGCCCAGAATTTCCCTTGTTAACCTTCTTAAAGAACAGGTAAGAAAAAATCATAAAAAATATGGGCACCGCAATGCGCAGCAAAGGATTTAATGCTGCAGAAGCCAGTCCGGCATGAATGGCAATCACAAATATAGATAAGACAAATTTTGTAATATCCAATATGTCCATCGACAGATTTCCTTTCGTTTGGGCAACAGACGTACTTGCACAGCGTTCCATGGAAATATTCTTTCTCTAACTAAGTGTATAATAATATTATACCATAGGAGCCGGAGCAATGTAAGGATACTATCCTCCAAATAACGGAAAGGGCGATAGCCGGTTAGACCGTTTATCGCCCTTATTCTTATTTAAGCTTCAGCTTATTCGTCGCAGTTTGCCAGTGCTCTGACATAGCAGGCGGTACCGGTTAAAGTCAGCGCCAAAAACAGCAGGAGCACGCCTACCAAAATGGCGCTGACAATGCTGGTTGCCACAATACCCACAGCAAGCAATACCGCGGAGAAAAGAGCAGTGCCCAAAATCCCCGTCAATATTGTGCCAAGAGCAGCGCAGGAGCAAATGCTTTGGCATTTGCAGCCTGCCAATGCGGTGGCTACCGTAAGCACGCCGAGGTACACCACAGCGATGCCCAGTGCTACCCATAGGAATGTGGTTGTAACGGTAATGACTGCCGCAATCTGCAAAAATGCAGTCACGACACCTATTACAACACTGGCAATGATAGCAGCAAGCACGCAGGCACATTTGCAATTGCAATTGCAATTCATAAATGACATTTTCTTCACCTCCCACCATAATGTATGTGCGGTGAGACGAAATGGTGTCGATTTTGTCGAATGTGTTATGCAAGGCCCTGAATGTCTAGAATCTGCAAGACTTGTTGCCCTCTCAAGGTTAATGCAAAACTACCACAAATGGGATAAGCCTCATAAGCCTTGGTTTTCAGGCCTTTTATTGGCGTTTCAAAGTCAATCGTAATTAGGCCGCGCTTTTCTAGACACTGCAAAATCCCTGCATATTGCGCCGGTGTATAGTCACTATCTTCTAAATAAATTGGTGTTTCCTCCGCAGCAGTTCTTGCCACAGGAAGAAACGGAATCTGCCCCAGCTTTTGGAGCATTGCGATTTCTCCGGCACCCAGTTCCATGGTTGTCCCACAGCTTCCACATTTGCCACAGCACTTTCCACATCCACTCATAAAATAACCCCTCTGATGCATTTTGCTTTGGAATATAGCAAGTATTTTTACTCTTGTCAAGAAAGTATGCACATGAAATGCCATTCAAATTCGCAACTTTCTATGAATTTCGCATATTGTAATTTAGATAAAAAAATGATACTATAATACAAATACATTTGTCCGTTGCAAGCGGATATCCATTTGAGGAGGAATTAACGATGGCGCGTGTCTACAATTTTTCGGCAGGTCCTGCGGTTTTGCCTGAGGAAGTCCTGCAAGAAGCAGCAGCAGAAATGCTGGATTACCGCGGAACCGGTATGTCCGTGATGGAGATGAGTCATCGATCTAAGCCCTTTCAGAAGATTATCGATGACGCTGAGGCGGATTTGCGGGATTTGATGAACATTCCTGACAATTATAAGGTGCTGTTCCTGCAAGGCGGCGCTTATCAGCAGTTTGCGGCAGTTCCTATGAACCTGATGAAAAACAAGGTTGCCGACTATATCGTCACAGGCCAGTGGGCGAAAAAGGCATGGCAGGAAGCGAAAATCTACGGTCAGGCCAACGCAGTGGCATCTTCTGCCGATAAGAACTTCAGCTATATTCCCGATTGCTCCGACCTTCCTATCAGTGAGAACGCTGACTACGTATATATTTGCGAAAACAATACAATCTACGGCACAAAGTTTAAGCAGCTGCCAAATACCAAGGGAAAAACGCTGGTGGCGGATGTATCTTCCTGCTTCCTTTCCGAGCCTGTGGATGTGACTAAGTACGGCATGATTTACGGCGGCGTGCAGAAGAATATCGGACCTGCCGGCGTAGTAGTGGCAATTATCCGTGAGGATTTGATTACTGAAGATGTATTACCCGGCACACCAACCATGCTTAAGTATAAGACCCATGCGGATGCCGGTTCTCTGTTTAATACACCCCCTTGCTATGGTATTTACATTTGCGGCAAAGTGTTCCAGTGGATCAAAAAGCAGGGCGGCTTGGAAGCGATGGGT
>JAZSAK010000024.1:0-3778 GCA_045601865.1 Faecousia sp.
TGTTTATCAGTTCCCCGGCATTGCTATGTATAATGAATCTGTGGAAGAATATTTCCGCAACAGCCTTTCCTTGGTGGATAAAGATTTGCGCCACGATTTGTTCTTCTATAACCACCCCATTTACACCCGTGTCCGCGACCGTATCCCCAGCTATTACGGGGAAAGCTGCCAGGTTGACAATTGCGTGGTTGCCGATGGCTGTATTCTGGAAGGTCAAGTGGAAAATTCCATTTTGTTCCGAGACGTAACTATTCAAGAGGGTGCGGAAGTAGAAAACTGCGTGATCATGAATGACTCTATCGTGGGCGAGGGTGCAAAATTAAAGAACGTCATTCTGGATAAGGACGTCACCGTTCGTCCCGGAGCAAAGCTTTTCGGCACCCCCACCAATCCCATCATTATTGCCAGAGGAGAAACTGTATGAGAATCGCCATTGTCGCCTCTGAGGGTGCGCCTTACATCAAGTCCGGCGGATTGGGCGACGTGATGGAGGCGCTGCCCAGTGCCTTAGCCAAAATTGCCGGCAATGAGGTTGTCCTCGTTTTGCCCTATTACAAAAAAATAAAGGACAACCCCAAATACCAAGTTGAACCCGTGGTAAATTTCACGGTTACACTGGGTTGGCGAAAGCAGTATGCAGGTGTTATGCGGCTGAAAAACCGCGCCGACGGTGTCAACGTCTACTTTATTGACAGCGAATACTATTTCGGCGCCCGTCCCGGTGCGATTTACGGCGATATGGATGATGGCGAGCGCTTTGCCTTTTTCAGCAAAGCCTGCTTGGAGGCCCTGCCCCGTATCGGTTATATCCCCGATGTCATTCAGTGTAACGACTGGCAAACCGCCCTGATTCCCACCATGCTGAAGGCCTGCTACGGCAAGCAGTATCCCAATACAAAATGTATGTATACCATTCACAACATTGAGTATCAAGGCTGGGCAAACGGCGATTTCTTTGACGATGTGCTGGCACTGCCTTGGGAATACCGCCCCACGCTGGATATGTCCGGCGCGGTCAATGTCATGAAGGGTGCCATTGAAACAGCGGATTTGGTAACCACTGTCTCCGAGACCTATTCCCGGGAGCTGATGTACCCTTACTATGCCCACGGCTTAGACGGCATTTTGTGCCACGCCGCATGGAAGCTGACGGGCATTACCAACGGTATTGACGTAGGCACCTTTAATCCGGAAACAGATAAGACTCTGCCTGCCCATTATAATGCTCACACTTTGGAAGTGGGCAAGGCCGCTTGTAAGAAAGCACTGCAGGCGGAAGTGGGGCTCCCCCAGAAGGCAGACACCCCCCTTATGGTTATGGTCACCCGTCTGGCTGGTCATAAAGGCTTGGATTTGCTGTGCTACATCGCCCGTAATGTGCTCCAGCAGGAGGATTGCCAACTGCTGATATTGGGCACCGGTGAGGCGAAATTTGAGCATTTCTTCCGGGAGCTTGCGCAGGAGTACCCTGACAGAGTATGCGCCAAAATCACCTTTGATTTGGGCTTGGCCGCACGAATTTATGCCGGTGGCGACATCTATTTGATGCCCTCTAAGAGCGAACCCTGCGGGTTGAGCCAAATGAACGCCATGCGCTATGGCACTGTGCCCGTTGTCCATGCCACAGGTGGTCTGAAAGATACCGTCCCACCCTGCGATGAAAGCGGAAACGGCGGTTTGGGCTTTACCTTCCAAAGCTACAACGGTGAGGATTTCCAATGGGCAGTGAAGCGTTGCCTCAATCTATACCACAACAATCCAGACGGTTTCCGCGCCTTACAGCGCAGAGAAATGGAGCAAGACTTCAGTTGGGAAAAGCCCGCTGAAAAATATATGGGGCTATTTAGAAAAATGCTCTCCCAATAACACAAAAAGCCGAGGCTTTGCCTCGGTTTTTTCTTGCCTATTGCCGGATTCTATGGTAAATTATAACCATCCATTTGTAAGCAGGAGAACGCTATGCGGATTTTATTCAACAGCAAGGATTTGCAGTTTAAGTCCCCCTTTGGCACGCTGATACCAAACCAAAATTGCACCTTGCGCGTCCATATCCCCATCTCGGTGCAAACCACCCATGTGCAGTGCCGTTTTCGCAGTATTGACGGGGTGGAGCTGACTGTTCCCATGCACCTACACGCTACCGACGCTCCCTATGAGCACTGGCAGGGGCAATTTGCCTTTTCCCAAACGGGACTCTATTTTTACTATTTCTATATTACCACCCAAAACGGCGGTTTTCGCCTATTTAAGTACGGCGACGACACCAATATGGAAGCCGGCGACCACTGGCAGGTAAGCTGTGTTCCTGCCGACTTTACCGTTCCGCAATGGGCAATGGGTGCAACCATTTATCAAATTTTCCCTGACCGTTTTTACAAGTCGGGCAATTGTGATTTAACGGGCAAACTGGAGCCCTACACCGTCCACGAAAATTGGAACGAGGATGTAGCTTGGCAACCCACTGCCGAGGGAAAAGTCCTCAACAATGATTTTTACGGCGGTAACTTCCGTGGCATCACGAAAAAGCTACCCTACCTTGCCTCTCTCGGCATAACCATGCTCTACCTCAATCCCATATCCAAAAGCTTTTCTAGCCACCGCTACGACACCGGTGACTACAAAACGCCTGACCCCATGCTGGGCACACTGGCAGAGTTCACCGCCATGTGTGATGAAGCCCATGCTCTTGGCATGAAGGTAATTTTGGACGGCGTATATTCCCACACCGGCTCCAATTCCCTGTACTTTGACAAAGAAAAAACCTTTGGCGGAAACGGCGCATATAACAGCACCCTTTCCCCCTATTATTCTTGGTATCGCTTTCACCATCACCCGGATTCCTACGACAGCTGGTGGGGCTTTGACACTCTGCCCACAGTGAATAAGCTGGACCCCCATTTTGTGGAATACATCATCACCAGAGAAGACAGCGTGGTTGCCCATTGGCTGAATGCAGGCTGTGACGGTTTCCGCTTGGATGTTGCCGATGAATTACCCAACGAGTTTTTGAAGCTGTTAAAACAGCGCATTCGTCAAATCCGTCCTGATGCCTTGCTCATGGGCGAGGTGTGGGAGGATGCCTCCAATAAGGTTGCCTATGATGTCCACCGCCGATACTTTGTAGATGGCGAATTAGACAGTGTCATGAACTACCCCTTCCGCACGGCTATTTTAAATTTTCTGCGAGGTTATGATGATGGCAAAGCCCTTGCCAGCACGGTTATGACCATTGCGGAAAATTATCCCCCGCAGGTGCTCCTTTGCAATATGAACCTGCTCAGCACCCACGACAGCGTGCGGATTCTCACCGCCTTGGTGGACGATTTTGACGGCAGTCGGGAAGAATGTGCCGCACGGCATTTAACCCGGGAGCAGTATGCCCTTGCTCGCCAAAGACTGCTGTGCGCCTCCTTCTTGCAATATATGCTCCCGGGCGCGCCCAGCATCTACTACGGCGATGAAGCAGGCATGGAGGGCTATAAAGACCCCTTCAACCGCCGCACCTATCCATGGGGTCAGGAGGATGCCCTGCTGGTGGAGCACTACCGCCGTTTGGGTCAACTGCGCAACGCACAGATTGCTCTGCGGTTGGGTGACATTCACTTCACCTACAACCAAGGCGGAAGGGTGTGTCTCCCCCGTTCTTATCAAGGGCAAACGTTGCGCATCTGTGTAAATTGCAGTGGCGAGAATTGGCAAATCCCCATAGGCAAATTGCTGTTTTCCCACGCTACTGACACCCACACTTTAACCCTTGCCCCTATGGGCTTTTGCGTGC
>JAZSAK010000025.1:0-8457 GCA_045601865.1 Faecousia sp.
AGTGAAAGCTCCCCTTTAGTGGAAATTGTAATGAAATTTGTAACGGGGAGAGGAAGGGCGGTGTGCCGCAATGGTTTTAGCCACCTAATCCTTAGGGTTCAAATCCCTCCTTCTCCGCCATAAAAATAACACCCGCCATTCGGTGGGTGTTATTTTTATAACAGAGGGATTTGAACCATTTAAATGCAACGCGGACGAGCGTTGCCGGCGACGGCTGGACGGAGCCGGACAATTATTTTCTCTCGTAGAAAATGCAAACAAATCCCTCCTTCTCCGCCATAAGAAAACCGCCTGAAAGTTGTTTCAGGCGGATTTGTTTTGTGTTTTCGGTTATTTACGGAGTATTCCTAACATTTTCGTTTCTACACAGAAATGAAAAATCACTGCAAGAAAGAAAAATTTGTAATGAAAAATGTAATATGTGAGTTGTGAATCGAAATTGTATATAACTGTGGCACTTAAAAATAGAACCCGAGGTCTTGGAGACACCGAGTGGCCATTCGGCCGATATCCCAGCGCCTCTGTTCCCGAGTTCTATTGTTAGTTTAAGTGAAATCTTTGCAAATGTCAACCCAAAGACAAAAAAGGAGCACCCAAACCAGTGAATCGACTTCGCCAATTAAAGCCGATTATGGAATGAATGCTTCCTACGACACTAGTATACGCAATCCGAACAAAAATGTCAACACCGAAAAGTGGTCATCATAGAAGGCTGCAGTAGCAAATTTCTTGGGTTTTCTTATTTGTATTGAGTTATAATTGTCTTGGTTGTGTAACCGGATTGCTGATTGATGCTGCGGAAATATCTGCGGATATGGCGACAATAGGGCAAGTCCTTGGTTCCATAAAATACTGAAAAGCGGTGGCTCGTAAGAACCACCGCTTAAATCTTATTCCGCTGAATCCAAATTGTTTTCCGGTACCAGCTCTTGAATCATAGGACTGTGGGTATAATAGATTTTGACATAGCCGCCAAAGGATACCAGCATACATCCGCAATTAACCGCTGTAATGGCATATATCCATGGGGTGGGAATATTGGGCATCATCACAAGGAGAATTAGACTTATAAAAAGAACGGTGGTGCTGATTTTCCCGGCGAGCAATGCACCGGAAAGAATTTTGCCTTGCCGTAAAATTAAGAAGCCTGCAATCAGTTGAAAGCCTTCCTTTATCACGAATAGGGCAACCAAGATGAGAAGCACCGGATATTGTATCGTCAGACAAACGATCAGAGCGAATTGCGTTGCTTTGTCAGCGAGCGGATCCAAAATTCTGCCGGTGTTGGAAATCATATTAAAATGTCTGGCAATTTTTCCGTCAATCAAATCCGTTAGGCAGGAGACAGCCAAAATGCCTGCGGCAATGCAGTAATCCTCCGGACAATCTGCCTTTAGATACAGTATGATATAAACGGGAATTAAAACCAGTCGAAATAAGCTTAATAAATTCGGTATGGTGAATAAGTCCTTCTTCCAATCCTTAATGGTCATTGGTAAATCCTCCGATGGCAATTTTGTATATCATTTGCCAAGTTTCATTATAAGGAAATTTTTACATAGAATCAAGTGGTGAAGTGCCCATTTTACAAAAAGTTAGCAATTAATTTATATCTTCTTTAGGTTTGTTCCTGATATGGTGCTAAATCGCGCTTTGTTTGGATGTTTGCAGCTGTGGGATATTGCCGTGCCAAATGCTGCCAAGTAATTTTGTCCAATTCACCGGTTGCCGGAAGTAAATTTAATGTTTGGAAATCAGACAGCGAGTTTGATGTGGGGATATCCAAAATGCCCGTAAAGGATGGCGGCGTAATGCTGGCAAATACTTGAGAAAGCACAAATAAAACTGCCTGCACCAAATATACATTTGGATGTGCTTCTCCCGTTCTTATAATTTGACCTGGATTTAATAGGATATACAGTGGCTCAGCCTCTGATACTTCTACCAAAGCAGGCTCGTATTTGGCTACGACTGCTTCCCAAGTTGCTTGGTCTGCGACCCCGGTGATGGGTAATCCGGCATTTCGTTGGAAAGAGGAAACCGCATCGACTGTGTCTGCACCGTAAATGCCATCAGGCACAACAGATTGCTGACGTTCGTCAGCCTCGGCAATGACGCGCAGCATTGTTTGTAAGCTTCGTATCGGTTGGTTGACAAAGGATTCATTCGGTCTCATCGTATCACCTCCGTGGATATGGGATCCTGCTGACCCCGCTGCAAATCTCTGCCGGGGAATTGGGTAAGGGTTGTGGTGCGGGAATAACGCGTGCGATTGTTGTTTTGTTGAGAAAATACTGGAACAGCCGTTGGCTGATTATCGGGGAATCTCTCTCCGTCACGAAGGCTGGTGTTTTCAATGCCGGAAAATTGGTCATAAATTTCATCCCAAGTTTGCGCATCTACAACGCCGGTCTGGGGCAAACCAAACCACCGCTGTGCGGAAATGACAGCATTTTGCGTTGCCGGACCGAATATGCCATCAACCTCTAAAGGCGGTATCTCGCTGATATAAGCAGACAGCACAGACAGCATATATTGCAGGTGGCGAACCTTGTCACCGGTGTCGCCGCTTTGCAAAGCATTGGGATAAGACCAGTCGATGGAATAAAACTGCTGTCCCTGACTGCGCAGTTCTGATAGGCGTGTAACTGCGGTGTATAACCGGACAAGTGCATACCAGGTTGCCTGACCAACAATCCCATCCGGCGTTAAATCAAAAATCTGCTGAAAAGCGCGGACAGACGCTTCCGTTCTGCTGCCAAATATCCCGTCCACCTCTGGGACCTTGGGAATCGCTGGGTAGTTTTGGGAAATGCGGTTTAGCTCTACCTGGATCACGACCACAGAAGGTCCGGAGCTGCCTCTTCGCAGTGCTGTTCCCGGATAGGATGAGGTGATGCCACGAATAGGAGCGTTGGTTACAATTTCCACATTCCCGTAATAGTTTCTCAAGATGCGTACATAATCATAGCCTTGCTGTGCCAGGTTTTGGCTGCCCCACTGACTCAATCCTGAACAGGTTACGGTTGTACCATTGCAAAATTTTGCAGCCAGTGGCTCAACAAAGCCGGGTCTGCGCAGATAATCATTAAACAGCTCATCTACAAGACGGGAGACATTCTCAAAATAGCTTCTGCCATTGACAAAGAACTGGTCATATGCGGTGGAGTTGGTAATGTCGAAATCGTATCCGCGGCTTCTGTAAAACTCGGTATAGACACGGTTTAGCGCAAAGGATGTGATTGCCAATATATTGGCGCGCAATGCGCTTTCATCCCATGTGGGATAGATTTCACTGGACGCAACATTTTTTACATAATCAGAAAATGGAACGGTGACATTTGCCGCATATGCCGATGGCGCACCCAAATGAACGGTAATTCTCTGAGGTATAAATGGAAGTACTGTTGGCATTTTCTACCTCCTATAGATTTTGCGGTGGCGTGTCAAAGTTTTCGGATTTATCGCGCTCCGCCGGCAACTCGGATAGGGGAATCATTTCTAAATTCTGTTGGGTAACTGTGTTTGCAAATACCTGCAGGCGATCAATGCGAATTTGCTCATAATTACGTAATTGTGCATGGAGCGTAACGTTGCGGAAAGGTATTTCTGTATTATCCGGCGTTTGGCTTTCCTGCAAATCCGGTACGGGCAGGGGAATGGGCTCAATTTTTCCGTTTTTGTCGGTTAATCGCATTGCGATTGCCGTTCCATCGGTTGCAGTGACAGTAATGGCAACATTCTCCAAAGGAATTTGAGCATAGCTGGAAAAGGCACGTACTTGTATGTAGCCGACTGCTGACAAGATAATTCCTCCTTTCAGATTCTCAAGTTAGTTTATGCATTGAAGGGGAATAATGTGCTTGGGACGTATTGGAATTATTATTCTGCATAATGCATAGAATGGCAGGATAGGAGGGGATTATTTTATGTGTGCAATTGCCGGCATGATTCATCTACCGTCGTCAGAACAGACGGAAAATAAAATGCTTGAAACAATGTCAAGGAGAGGTCCGGACAATGCAGGGGTATATCAATCGCAGGAGTGCACTCTGCTTCATTCCAGACTGGCTGTGATTGATCCAGAGGGCGGACAGCAACCCATGACCCTGCGGTGGGGAGATGAAACATATGCGCTGGTTTATAATGGAGAGCTATACAATACCCAGGAGATTCGAGATAAGCTGCTGCAACGTGGTCATCAATTCTTGGGACATTCTGATACAGAGGTGCTCCTGCATGCATATGCCCAATGGGGTCAAAAATGCATAACTATGCTTAATGGCATCTATTCCTTCGCTATTTGGGAGGAAAAAAAGAAAAGTTTGATTCTTGTTAGAGACAGAATGGGTGTGAAACCCCTGTTTTATTGCTTTTTTAACGATGGCCTGCTGTTTGCGTCCGAGCTAAAGACAATTTTGGCATATCCTAAGGTACGCCCTGTTCTAGATGCGCAAGGCGTGGCGGAATTGTTGCTGTTAGGTCCGGGACGTACGCCAGGTTGCGGTGTACTTCAGGGAATGAAGGAAATCAAACCGGGCTGGTATGCCGTATATGAAGGTGGTAAGCTGCACCAACAACAGTACTGGTGTTTGCGTGATCGCAACCACCGCGACAGCTTTGAGCAAACTGTTGAAGCAGTTCGTTACTTGGTGCTGGACGCCATTAAAAGGCAGATGGTTTCGGACGTTCCAATTGGCACATTTTTATCCGGTGGCTTGGATTCCAGCATTATTTCCTCGGTGTGTGCCACAGAAATGAAAAAACAGGGTAAACGGCTAAATACATTTTCTGTGGACTATGTTGATAACGAAAAATTTTTCACACCCAGTAAATTTCAGCCCAATTCAGATGGGCATTTTATCCGCACAATGCAGGAATATTTGGATTCGGAACATCACTGGTGTGTGTTAAGCCCGCAGGATTTGATGGACAGTTTAGAGGAGTCCGTTATCGCGCGAGACTTACCGGGAATGGCAGATGTGGATATCTCCTTGCTTGCATTTTGCAAGAAAATTAAGGAAAAAGTGACTGTGGCACTATCAGGGGAATGTGCGGATGAAATTTTTGGTGGGTATCCATGGTACCGCGACCCTGAGGTGCGTGCGTTGGATGGATTCCCATGGGCACAAAATATTCATCAGCGCATGCAGATGCTTTCTCCTGCGCTATCCGGAAAAATTGGTGAGGAATATATTCGGGAGCGATATGAAAGAACATGCAAGGAAAGTGATATTCTAAGCAACTGCACGGCACAAGAACGGCGCATGAAGGAAATGGTTAATTTAAACCAGCAGTGGTTTATGCAGACACTATTGGATAGAAAGGACCGCATGAGCATGTATTCTGGGCTAGAGGTGCGTGTCCCATTCTGCGATTACCGCATAGCGGAGTATCTTTATGGCGTCCCATGGGCATTTAAGGATTATCACGGTAAGGAAAAAGGGCTTTTGCGTTGTGCAATGGAAGGCATTTTGCCGGAAGAGGTTTTGTGGCGCAAGAAAAGCCCGTACCCGAAAACCCACGATCCGCGGTATCTTGCGCTGGTAAAAGAAAAACTGAATTCCGTGTTGATGGATAAAGATGCGCCGTTGTTTTCTTTGGTAGACAGAAAGGCGTTGCAAGCACTTATGGGTCAGGAGTCACCCTGGCCTTGGTATGGGCAATTAATGAAACAACCGCAGACAATATGCTATTTTTTGCAAATGGATTTTTGGCTTCGACACTATAACGTGGTTTTGGATTACTAGTATAAATAGTATATTTTGGTAATACTGCACTATATAAATGGAGGACGTTTTTAGCAAAATTGCCCACGTGAAAATTGCCTGCTTTTATGGTATAATGGTGCCATTGAAAGGGGGCTTCCAACTTGTATCAATTAGGCGAATATGTTGTCTATGGAATGCATGGCGTTTGCAAAGTTGCGCAGTATGCGCAACGCAAGGTTGATGGTAGACAATTGCAATATCTTGTGCTGGAGCCCTTGGAACAAGCAGGAGCGCAGTTTATGGTTCCAACCCATAATGCTGTGGCGATGGGTAAGATTCGCACTGTTGTTTCCGCGGAAACATTTCAAAAATTGCTCCAATCAGATGCGGTTCGTGAGGATTGCTGGATTGAGCAGGAGAATGTGCGAAAACAGCGTTATCGTGAGCTGCTGAACAACGCAGATGTGGGTGCATTACTGCGGATGATTCGCAGTTTATATATCCACAAGCAGGCACAAATGGACGCAGGGCGAAAACTTCACCTGTGTGATGAAAATTTTCTTCGTGATGCACAAAAAATATTAGAAGGCGAATTTTCTTTAGCTTTTCAAGTTCCCAAAGAGCATGTTGGCAGATATATTGCATCGTTATTAAAAGAGTAATAAAGGCGGGACGCATTTGTGTCCCGCTTTTTGTCTGTTGCTGTCTTGCAACAGGTATTGCATTATAGTGAAAAAACGGATATACTGTAAGTAGATTTTAAACCTCGGAGGGCACAAATGACGTACGAACAAATTAAAAAAGATAAGGCCGTCCGGACTTATATTGCCCAAGCGGATGCTTCCTTAGATGCCCTTGGCTTCACGGAGCATAGCTTTGCTCATGTTGGACACGTAGCTGAGATGGCCGGTGATATATTAAAGACTTTGGGATATCCTGCCCGTACGGTTGAGCTGACCCAAATTGCAGGCTATCTGCATGATATTGGGAATTTGGTCAATCGCGTGGATCACAGCCAAAGCGGTGCGGTTATGGCGTTTCGTATTCTAGACAAAATGGGCTTTTCAGCTGAGGAGATTTCTGTAATTGTAACAGCAATCGGAAATCACGACGAGGGCACCGGTGTGCCGGTGAATGCCGTTGCGGCAGCGTTGATACTTGCTGACAAATCGGATGTTCGGCGAAGTCGTGTGCGGAATAAAGAATTGGCGCAATTTGATATCCATGACCGTGTTAACTATTCCGTTACCAGCTCTTGTTTGCGCATTGACGATATGCAAGCCTCTGTTGAACTGGATTTAACCATCGATACGCAATATAGTTCCGTGATGAATTATTTTGAAATATTTATGGGGCGCATGCTCCTTTGCCGAAAGGCAGCGGAAAAGCTTGGCTTGCAATTCAAATTAAGAATTAACCAGCAACAACTGATTTAATGAAAGAAAGGATGGCCATAATGAAGCAGAGGATTACGGAAATTGACCCTAGCCTTAAGCCATACGAAATGGATTTTCAGCTTCGTGTGGATAACTATCTTAAGACGAAAGAAAAACTGCTGAAATTTAATCAAACACTGTCTGAGTTTGCCAATGGCCATTTGTATTTTGGTTTGCATTTGTGTTCAGATGGCTGGGTGTATCGGGAATGGGCACCAGGGGCGGAAAGGCTGTACTTTACCGGTGACTTTAACAATTGGAATAATCGCAGCCATCCTATGAAAGAACTGGGGAATGGTTGCTTTGAAATTACGCTGACAGATACAAATTCCATTAAGGATGGACAGCGTTATGGCGTAATCGTCATTCATGGGGGTAAGGAGCTGTTTCGTATTCCGGCATACGCGGACTATGTTGTGCAAGAACCGGGAAGTATTACCTGGAACGCAGTTGTTCATACACAGCGTGAACCGTTTCCCTGGACGGATGAGAATTTTTGTCCTCAAAAGAATTTATTCATCTATGAGTGTCACATTGGCATGGCACAGGAAGAGGGCAGGGTTGGCACTTATCGGGAATTTACGGAGAAAATTTTGCCGAGGATCAAAGCGTTAGGGTATAATACCATTCAAGTTATGGCAATCATGGAGCACCCCTATTACGCATCCTTTGGCTATCAAGTGACCAATTTTTTTGCACCCTCCAGTCGCTTTGGAACACCGGAGGAACTAAAGCTGCTCATTAATACCGCCCACAAGCTGGGCATTGCTGTCCTTCTGGATGTTGTGCATTCTCATGCAGCGCCCAACACCCGCGAGGGCATCAATGAATTTGACGGTACGGATTATCAATATTTTCATGCAGGCGCAAAGGGGAATCATGCCGCATGGGGCACAAAGTGCTTTGATTACGGAAAGAGCGAAGTGCTGCATTTCTTACTCTCCAATCTGAAATATTGGCAGACGGAATTTCATTTTGACGGTTTCCGTTTTGACGGTGTTACCTCTATGCTTTACCACGACCATGGGCTTGGTGTTGCGTTTACCGACAATGAAAAGTATTTTTCCATGAATACGGATACACAGGCAGTTACCTATTTACAGCTGGCAAATGAGCTGATTCGGCAGGTGAATCCCAATGCTATTACAATTGCGGAGGATACCTCTGCACTGCCTGGATTGTGTCTTGCGATTGCAGACGGGGGTGTCGGTTTTGATTACCGTCTTGCAATGGGCGAGCCGGATATGTGGATAAAGTATCTAAAAGAGATTCCGGATGAACATTGGGATTTGAATCATATTTATTATGAG
>JAZSAK010000026.1:0-23774 GCA_045601865.1 Faecousia sp.
GGTACTTGCCCCACAGCGTCTGAGCTGCATCCGATACGCCTTGAACATTTGCATAATTCAAGCAGTCATCCAGCCAGGATTCCGGATTAAGGTGACAACGGGCGCTATCATAAACCTGGAAGAGAATCTCCGGAATTGCGCAATCATCTCTACCAAGCCCCTGGGAATCCACAAAAGCACGAAAATCATCATCCTCATGTATGGATTCATATGCATCGCCCAGCACTTTTTCCATACAGGAAGCACGCAGCTGAAGGCACTCATTTTCATCCGCAACATGAAAATCAGCAGGAATATCCAATAAATACGCATACTCCTTCAAAACATCTCCACAGAAGGCGTGGACTGTGGAAATTTTTGCAAGGAACAGCCGCTGCATCTGCTTTTGCAAATGTCGGTTATCAGGCTCTTGCGACAAATGCTCCGCAAGCTTTGTGGCAATTTTTCCGCGAAGCTCTGCTGCCGCAGCCTTGGTATAGGTAATCACCAAAAAATCATCCAAATTTGCGGGATTCACCGGATCTTGCAGGTATCCGATTAAGCGATCCACCAAAACCTTGGTTTTACCGGAGCCGGCAGCTGCACAAACCAGCAGTTTGCCACCGCGGTTTGTAACCGCTATTGTTTGTTGCGGTGTTAATTGCTCAGCCATCGTGCTCCACCTCCTTTGCAATTTCCTCCCAAAACCGATTGGCATCCATTGCTTTATAGTTTCTGCGTTCCTCTTGGCCCTGCTGCTTACATATACTGCCGTACGGACAATAGGTGCACGCATTATGTGCCGTTCCTCGTGTATATGGGTTTGGATTTACATTTCCGGAAGAAATTTCATCAACCAGGTTTCCCAAAAATCGGAATAGATATTTTCTTAACAATTGCAGCTGATCACCATCTGCCAAATCTCCGGCTATACTGCCATCTTTTTTGCGGGTGCAGCACAGACGACTCATGCTCTCGTCATCCATTGCCAAGAGCATATCCTCATTGTTTAGTAGCAAGCCCTTGCGTATCCAGCTCTTTTTGCGCTCTGCTGCAGCCTCTTCATCCGTCAGTCTTCCATCCACATTAACAATCGGGGCTCTAGCAGGAAAATACTGCACACCGGCAGCAATGCTGTGGCTGCCGACAATTTTCTCTCCGCTTTGTTCCAACGCAAAAAGATATAGGAGCATTTGTAAGCCGACACCGTTAAAAATATCACAGTAGTCAAAATCCTTTTTGCCGGTTTTATAATCCACAACACGGAAGTAATGTCGGTTATCCTTTTCCCAAATATCCACCCTATCCACAAATCCACGGAGCACTGCCTGCATTCCATGGGAAGGTAGTGCAATGGGTTCCATCTCTTGCCCTTTGCCAAACCCCAATTCAAATGCAACAGGCGCAAATGACGATTGCTTCAACTCCCGCCAAAGCTCAACGACCACCATCTCTAATTCTCTACGATTTCTTTGGAAAAGATAGGAAAGCCGCTGCGAATCCATTTGGGAAAATCTCTGCAATATGTATTCTTCAGAGAAATTCATTGCGATATCCATAGTTTCTTCCAAGGACACCTTGTGGAATCCTCCAAGCTGCATCACCTGCGCAGCGGTTTGCTCCAAAACTGCATGAATATATGTGCCAAATTCTGCTGGATCAACCGTTGCTTCCTTTTGCTCCTTAGCTCGTAGACCGTATTTAAGAAAGTAGGCAAGACGACACTGCGCCTGTGTGTCAATTTGGGAAGCGGATAGGGTTAACTGATCTCCATACAATTTTTTAACATGTTCCTTTTTGACACTGCCTAAAGTATGACTGATTTTCATGCAAATGTCATCATAATACCCATTTAGCCCCAAATCTGCCGCAATTTTTTTCTCATTAAGCTTTGCCAAAAGGGATGCTGCATCAAATTGGTCAAACGCTGCACTGCCAAGGGCACTATCAATCTGACAAACCGATCCAACCATTTGCGTCATACGGCGAAATAGGTAAGATGGCTGTGCGCCACTATACGAAATCGTAACCGATTCCTCAGCCCCGCAAAACACGCCGTAGATTTCTGCAAATTCTGCCTGAATTCCTTCCATAGCGCCGCCGGTAAGGGGAACACCTAAATTACGCAATGCAATACGCTCCTGATCGCTGAGCAAGCCCTCTGAGCCGGCATAGCCAGGCAAGCTCCCTTCCTCTGCCCCCAGCACAAATAGATGTTTTACCTGCTGACAGCGCATATTGCTAATGGAGCCGATGGTCACAGAATCCAGCACCGGCGGAATCGTGCCAACATCATATTGTGACAGCAGCAGCTTAAGCAATGCAGTGAAATTCTCGCCGTTCCAATAAGTCTGACCTAGGATATCATACATTTGCTCCAATGCGACCAGCAATATCTCCCAAAGCTGATTTAGAATTTGCGCACTGCGATAATCCCCATCCGACTCCATCTGCATTGCCAAGGAATCTAACCGTTCTGCAAAGCCCATATCTTCTATGAAAGAATAAACTGCAAGTACCTGCTGGCCAAGATTTTGACTGTCACGGAAGGCATCACAAAGGCGCTGCAGTGGTTGCATCTGTGTATTTCTCGCCAAATTCAACGCACACAATCGCTTTGTAGATTCCTCATTGTCAATTCCACTGAGACCATCCGGATGCTTCGTCCAATCTGCGAGCCAACGCTTACCCTTTATTCCCCATAAAATAGCATAGTTCTCAATCTCATCACACACGTCAGGTGAAAGACCTGAAAAACTACTGCGCAGGTATCGAAGAACGGCTCGCTGTTCAAAGCCACCGAGTGCTGCCTCCAGTGCAGACAAAACCGCAGCTATAACAGGACTCTCCAATACATTCTGTGTGCCGGAAAGATAGTTTGGAATACCAAATCGGCGAAACAGCAATCGTATATACGAACTATAACCGGATATATCCGCACAAGCCACACCAATATCCCGGAATCGGCAGCCGGATTTTACTAAACCCATAATTTTTGCTGCAACCAACTGCACCTCATCCATGGGCGTATCTTCGTGATAAGCCTGAACCTGTGTTAAATTCTTCGGCAAAGCGCCTTGAAATAGGCTGCGACATGCCGCGCCAATCCCACTGGGATTATCCGCAGTGTGCATAATTTCAACAGGAACACCTGCCACATTGGCAATTTGCATGAGCGCAGACGCAGTTTCTCCTGCTTTTTCAAATGCCAATGCCTTTGAACCGGGTTTGTCACAGTTCATGCCCACAATAACCAATTGTGAATTTTGAATACAGTGTGCCAAAATTGCAAGATTTTGCCGTGTAAAATCCGGAAAGCCGTCTATGTAAAAGATATGCTCCTTGGCAAAATCACAATCCTCCAGCTGCTCCAGCAGCCAATCCATTTGGTCTCTTGGGTCACATCTGCCATTCTCACACAATCCGTCATAGGCGTCATATAATAACGACAGTTCCTCCAGCTTTTGTGCCAGCGTGCCCTCCAGCTGACTCGCCGCATCTGCCAAGTCATTGCTGCGAATACAACAACGCTTAAATTCATCCACAGCATCTACAAGACTTACCAGAAATTCGGGTTTCGTTTCCACTGCGGCGTATGCCTTTAGCCTACTATGAAGCTGCTGTGCGGCTGCTGCCATTGCAATTACACGTCCCCCGTTATCCAAGCAGGACCGCGGCGCACACTCTATATATTCAGAAACGCGCCGCACCAACCGTGTAAACGACAGCACCTGTGCATATCGGCTGGCGGTATCCCCCGCGGTCATGCAAAGGCGGCGCTCCATATCGTGGCTGATAAGCTCCGGCACCAGAAGGATACGATTTTCTTTCTTATTATGAACATCTTCCGCAAGCATATCCAAAATTTGATTGCGGATGGCAACCCAATCCGTACCGATAACAAGCTTAAGCATATGGTTGCCTCCTCTCTTTTTCTATATCATAACACAAATTGTGTCCTAAAAACAGTACATATTTAGTCTCTATAAAAGAAATTTTGAATTTTACCTAAGCAATCTAAGAGAAAGAATCGAATCTCATAATGGCTATCCTGCTCCAACGCACCAGTTAGTGATTGATTAAAACCGGAGCCTGCAGCCGTATCAGCAAATTCCTGGGATGTTGTGCCAGCACAAAGTGTTGGGAACACAACACACCACCAATTTCTACCCTGCGCATTACCAATGGAAACCCGCAACGATTCATAAACGCCCGCAGGCAGAGAAAAGGTCTCATATTCTCTTTGTGGAAAGCACTCTTGCGTCAAGGTAACGCATACCCGGTCACAACTGCCTGACTGTTGCAAAACATCATTTGCCAGATTTGTTACGTACGCAGTCTGTCCTTCCAAATACCGCTTTGCCTCTTCAACAGAGGTAAATTCTTGCATCGTGCCCTGCAACTGACCAACGATGGCATCCTTAACCTGCAGTTTCAGCGCCTGATCCTCTGCAGAATCGGAATTAGCAACCACATGCAATCGAATTATATCTCTACTTAGCGTTTGTCTGTCCCTTAAAACAGAACCGGTCCAGATGATAACCCCAAGTAATGTGCAAATCAAAACAATTTTCCATATTTTCTTCACAAAAAAGCACCGCCCATACTAGAATAAGCCCAGTATGGACGAAAAATGGCAAAATTATACAGGGGATGCAACAAATACCTGTGGATAATTATCCTTTAGCATATTACACGCAACCGCGGCAAACTCAAAATTGGGCATAATGGCAAATACAGCAGAACCGGAACCGGTCATCTGCTGGGTCAATGCACCATAAGAATGGAAAATAGATTTGATGTAATTCAGCTCCAAATGCTCAGCACTAACCACAGGGTCAAAAACATTCCAAACATTTTCAGCAATCTTCCCCAAGTCACCTGCCAGCAACGCACTCTCCATTGCCTGATTGTTCGGACGCTTGGCAATCACAGACTCGTCTAACTTGCGATAGAGCTCCGGCGTAGATGCGGAAAAGTCCGGTTTGCACACAACAAAAACACATTCCGGCATGTCTGGCAGCTTTCGCAGGCGTTCCCCTCTGCCTTCCACCATCGCTGTTCCACAAAGGGTGCAGAAAGGCACGTCACTGCCAACCTGTGCGCCTAACTCCGCCAAAGCAAGAATCGATAACGGTTCGCCATAATGCTTGTTCAAAGCGCGTAGGACAGCAGCGGCATCCGCGCTGCCACCGCCAAGGCCTGCCTGACTGGGAATCCGTTTGGTAATGCGAATTTCCAAGCCGTCAGGGTCTTTACCAATTGTATCGAGATAAACCATTGCCGCCTTCCATGCCAGATTGCGTTCATCGCAGGGAATTCCCTCTTTGTCGCATTTTAAGCACCAAGGCTTACCTGTGCCCACGTCAATCTCAATATCATCCCGAATGGAGATGGTCTGCATAACACTTCTCAAATCATGGTAACCGTCATCACGCTTACCCAATACATCCAATGTTAAATTAATCTTCGCAAATGCTCCTTCATAAAGGGTTGTCATAGATATCTCCTCCCTATTTTTTCTTATTATAACGGAATTTTTTTAATAATGCAATGTATAATTCCCGCTACTACGGGGATTCTATGAATGTCCAAAAAATTGATTGGAGGTAATTGCATGGATACACTGGCTTTGATTCTCTCCATTATCGGCAGTCTCAACTGGGGACTGGTGGGAATTTTCCAATTCGACTTGGTAGCGTGGCTGTTTGGTGGCACCGGAAGCGTTGTCAGTCGAATTATCTACACCGTTATCGGGCTCGCCGGTCTGTGGTGCATTTCCCTGCTGTTTCGCAAGGGCAGAAATGCCGCAGAATAAGGCAGAATAAAGCGGCAGCACTATTTTGTGCTGCCGCTGTATTTATTCGCTTAGCCACTGATACGAACAACGCAGGAATACTTCACATCCTCATATGTGCAGGAAACCGTAACATACTTCATCTTCAAGTCGCCGGTGTTTTTAATGCCGGTAAGCTTATTGCCTTCGATTTTTACATAACCGTCGTGATCAGCGGTCCATGTAACTTCCTGTGCTTTACCGTTGCTGTCATTTAACTTCAGCCACCAAAATTCACCTTTTTTAATGGTCATATCGGTGGAGCTGATGGTATATTTGCCATCTGCAGATTCCGTCTTATCTGTTGTTTCTGTTTTGTCAGTTGCCTTAAAGCTGCAACGGACAATACAGGTATAGGTCTTGCCGCCATACTGCGCGTGTACCTCCGTCTTACCGGGGGCAACTGCAGTGACAATGCCATTTTCAATTTTGGCTATTTCCGGATTGTCAGAAGTCCATGTAATATCCGCAGGATTTACCGTAAGGTCGTTTTTATAAGCACGCCAAGTGCCATTTACCTCAGAAATGGTGGTATCCCATTTTCCGGTAGCGGGGTCGTAATACTTCTCAGGGGCATTAAACTTAAACACAAAGTTGGGGTCAACTACGCCGGTATTGCCGCCTTCATTCGTACCATCAGTAGGAGTTTGAATGCTTTCAAAGCTACAGACAATTCTACATTCCTGCGTAATAGCGCCACAAGTAACCGTGATTACCGTTTCGCCACCGCCCACTGCTGTAACTAAGCCACTATCGGAAACAATTGCAACCGCCTCATCGGCAGATACAAAGCTTAAAGTATCCGTTGTATCCTGCGGTGCAACAAGCGTCTCAATAAGCCATGCGTCACCCGCTGCACGGAATTCAATGGTTTTGTTGGAAAGATCTAAGGAGGTGCAGGGATTTTTATATTCGGTTTGATCTAAGGTCTCCGACTGTGACGGTCTATTCAACGCATCATCCGTAGGCTTAATCGGAGAATTATCTGCACCGATGGCAAAGAATTTTACGCCAATATAAACAACAACCGCAATGATTGCCAAAAGCAGCACAATAACCACGGCAATCAGACCGATATTGGTCTGCTCCTCTTCTTTGGAAGCGGTCGCAGCAAATTTCGCGGGTTTTGCTGCTTTTCTGGAACGGCGGCGAACATTTTGTCTGGAAAAGTGCCCGCCCCTAGTATACGAATAAGAGGTTTGTTCACCGGCAAGAGTATCGCCTGCCGCTGTTTGATCTGCACCAGCCTTTGCGCAACCGCAAATTGGGCATTGGCTTGCGGTCTCGGGATAGGCAGTTCCACAAACATCACAAATAACTTTGTTCATACATCTTCCTCCAATCCGGTGCAAACAAAGCACCAGCTTTTCAACATTATAACATGCCCTATCAATTTATGCAAGTGCCCAATCCGATAACATGATACAAAACTTCTGTATGAACACCATATTATCCTTGTATTTGACATAAACACGATTGTAAAAACAGTGGAAATATAGTTGCAATTTCGGAAAATTTATTTTATCATATATAAAACAGGATTCTTATTAAGGAGGCGATGAAATTGTCTGAGCCGAGACTTATCGCACCGCTACTTTCTAACCATATAATCGGCGAGGTTATCAGCGACCACTGTGGTGTGCGTTGCTATCCTGTGATGGAAAAGGACTCTGAAAACAAATATATCGTGAAAATCATCTCCGTACCCGCCTCGCAGACACAGCTGGACGCTTTAAAGCTAATGGGTATTTGCACAGATGACGCGTCTTTGCAACAGTATTTTTCCCAGCAGACAGAATCCACTGTTCAAGAAGCTGCCTTACTTAAACATCTATCTACGCTGGAAGGCTTTGTTTGCTATGATGACTGGCAGGTAGAGCCAATGGAAGATGCCATCGGTTACGAAATCTATCTTATGAGTAGCTACCGTGCTACCTTGGCACGGCATTTCGCCCGTCAGCCGATGACACACCTAGATGCCATGAATTTGGGTCTTGACCTCTGCAGCGCACTGTCCGTATGCAGACAGGAAGGGTATCTATATGTTGCACTAAAGCCCAGTAATATTTACATTACTGAGAGCAATCAGTACCGCATCGGAGATTTAGGCTTTATTCATTTGGACAGCCTAAGCTTCACCTCTCTTCCTGAAAAATACCACAGTGAATATACACCGCCTGAAGTGTCCGATGCTTATTCTACACTGAATACCACAATGGACACCTACGCTGTTGGCTTGATTTTATATCAGGCGTATAACAACGGCGAATTTCCTCACATAGGAGAAAACGGTACAATTGCCCCTCCTGCCTATGCCGATTATGAAATGGCAGAAATCATCTTAAAGGCATGTGCCTTAGATCCGGCACAGCGCTGGCAGACACCCATAGAGCTAGGGCAGGCCTTAATTGCCTATATGCAAAGAAATGGCATTAGCAACACACCAATTGTACCAGCACCTGTTGCTGAGCCTATCAATGATGAGCAAAACCTGCAGGAAGAAACGCAAGAAGCGCCTATCAGCGAGTCAGAGGAAGAATCTAAGGCACAGATAACAGACATTATTACGCTCTTGGATGATTACTTAGATGACCCATCCCCTGTATCGGATACGGATGATGAAGATCCGGAGCTTGATCAACTGGCATTTAGCCTAAACGACGAAACAGTGCCTGAGGTGGAAATTGTAGAGGGGCTTGAGGCGACACCGGTTTCTGCCGAAGTAAGCCAAATGCTTGCGCAAGCTGATGACCTGATTCAACACGAAACACCGGAGCCTGTGCAACAGCCGGATCCCGTCTTTGTTTCTATTGCGGATGTCCCAGAGCCTTCAACCGACTCGGAAGAAGTAAACACAGATGATGCTGCCACATTAGATTCCCAGGATGTAAATACGGCAGATGACGAAGCAGCGCCTGCCAAGATCGTTTTTACAGAGGAAGAGGAATTGCAGGCAGAACCTGCTAAACCCAAAAAACGCAGTGCTTTAATCATCACCTTAAGCGTTATCTTGATACTGCTCGTCCTCTCCGCAGGCTGTCTTGTGTTTTATGAGCTCTACTACATACAAACTATAGACAACATGACTCTTAACGGTGCAGAAGATTATCTCACCGTCAGCCTCACAACCGATACGGACAGCAGTCTGCTGACAGTTGTTTGCACAGACACCTACGGAAATACAAAACGTGCACAGGTAGTCGACGGAAAGGCGCACTTCACAGAACTAGCGCCAGACACACACTATAAGGTTAGCGTTGAAATTTCCGGATTTCACAAGCTCAACGGTACAACAACAGACCGCTACACCACCGTTTCCCGCACGGATGTTATCAGCTTTACAGCCGTTACCGGTTCTGAGGATGGCTCGGTCATTTTGAGTTTTGCTGTTACCGGCAATGAAGAAACTGCGTGGCGTATTTCCTACCGCGCAGACGGTGAAGATGAAAAAACGCAGGAATTTACCGGACATGTGCTGAACCTCAACGGTTTAACCATTGGCAAAGAATACACCTTCTCTTTGACGCCGGTATCGGATATCTATGTCGTAGGAGAATGCACGGTTGTTCACACGGCATCGAAGCTGGTTTTTCCGGAAAACGTGACCATTCATGGTTTCCGTGATGGCGTTTTGCACGCCGGCTGGGATGTCCCAGCGGATGTAACCGTTAACAGCTGGACTGTGCGATGCTATAACGACTCCGGTTATGACCGATCCTTTACAGTCGATGAGCCTAAAATTTCCATTGCAGATCTGGATACCAACAGTGCATACACCATTGATGTCACTGCCACTGGTATGTCATTGGGCATGCGGGCTCATGTTTCTGCCGGCTCTATAACCGTCAAGGATGTAACACTGGATGACAGTGAAGCTGGAAAATTAAGCATCTCCTGGGATTACGAAGGAACAGCCACTGAAGGCTGGATGTTACTATACACAGTTGACGGTAGCGAGCAACAGGTTATTCGTTGCGAGACAAGAGAGGCCATTATTCCCTCTTTAATCCCGGGCGGTGAATACAGCTACACCATTCAAGCACTCTCCGGCGCCACAGTCTTTAGCGGCACCGGAACCTATACGGCGCCGGGCGGCGAGGATTTTAATCGTTTCAATGTAACAGCAGACAGCATTCACTTCCGCATGTGCCGTACACAGTGGGCCGGCTGGAATTGGTACGAAATGTGGGAATCCGTTTATACAACAGAATTCGCGATTAATGAGCGCGCCTCTTTTGTAGTCAGTGTAGACGGGAATCCAACGCATCCAAAAGAAGAAATTTCCATTTTGTTTGTTATTAAGGACTCGGCTAAGAACCCCGTCAGTATTGCCACACGAGACAGAAATTGGTCTGACCTCTGCGACAATAAAAATCACGGTGAAATTGATATACCGATTATGCCCACCGTTGCCGGCAATTTCACCATGGATATTTACTTTGACAACGCCTATGTAGGCACGCAAGAATTTACCGTAAAATAATATAAAAAACAGCAACCTTGCGGTTGCTGTTTTTTGTCAATTTTACCCTTGCAATTTTCCACGTACAGTGGTATAATGTCCATAGCTAAAAGATTTTGGAGGGAAAATCATGAAATCCTCTTCCTTTGCAACACAGTTCTATTTTGGCTACTATTACTTTTTTACTGATAAAAAGTAATAGCGATTTGTGCTGCAAGGATTTCCAGTAAGCTGAATTTGTATTCACACACGCCGCACAGTATCGCAACTGTGCGGCGTTAATTTGTTAGGAGATATCAGATATGATTGCAATCTTAAAGCATGGCACCACGCAAGAGCAAACAAATCATTTAATCGCATGGCTACGTAATATGCATTTGGATGTCCACCTGTCAGAAGGTCAGGAATTCACAATTTTAGGCTTGATTGGCGACACTAGTCGCGTAGATATGGAACTGCTGAGCAGCCTGGAAATTGTGGAGTCTGTAAAACGCGTTTCCGAGCCATTTAAGCAGGCAAACCGAAAATTCCATCCCGATGATACTGTGGTTGAAATTGGTGATGTAAAAATCGGCGGTGGCAATTTTGCCATGATTGCCGGCCCTTGCAGTGTGGAATCCGAAGAGCAAATAACGCAGGTAGCCTTGGCAGTAAAAGCATCAGGTGCAGACATTCTTCGTGGCGGTGCATTTAAGCCGCGTACCTCGCCTTATGCTTTCCAAGGCATGAAGGATGAGGGCATCCGCTTACTGTTGAAGGCCAAAGAAGCATCCGGTTTGCCCATTATTACAGAAATCATGAATATCCGCGCCCTAGATTTATTTGAGAATGTAGATATCATTCAAGTCGGTGCGCGGAACATGCAGAATTTTGATTTGCTGCAGGAGCTGGGTAAAACAAAAAAGCCAATATTATTAAAACGAGGACTGGCAAATACTCTGCAGGAATTGTTGATGAGTGCCGAGTACATTATGAGCGAAGGAAACGAAAATGTCATTCTTTGTGAGCGTGGTATTCGCTCCTTTGAAACCTACACCCGCAATACACTCGACCTTTCCGCAATCCCTGTGCTGCATGAACTTACCCATCTTCCGGTTGTTGTTGATCCCAGTCACGCTACCGGCAAGGCAAGATTGGTTGCTCCTATGGCAGCCGCTGCAGTGGCAGCCGGTGCTGACGGCATTATGGTGGAAGTCCATAATGACCCTACCCATGCCCTTTGCGACGGTGCGCAATCCATTACGCCACAGCAATTTGACCAGCTGAATCAACATCTAATAAAAATCCGGGGGGCGATTGGATGAAAGTCGGCATCTTAGGACTTGGCCTCATTGGTGGCAGTATGGCTCGGGCATACGCCAAAGCCGGTCATCATGTGCTGGCAGCTGACACGGACAAAGACATTTTCTCATTTGCCCAGCTTGCAGGTGCCGTGCATGGACATTTATGTGCAGACAATGTAGCAAATTGCGATTTAATTCTGCTTGCCATATATCCGGCCGGTTGTATCGCTTGGCTGGAGGAAAATGCACATTTCATTTCGTCACAAGCACTGGTCATGGATCTTTGCGGCACCAAGGAAAACATTTGTCGTCAGTGCTTCCCTCTTGCACAGAAATTTGGCTTTACTTTTCTTGGCGCTCACCCTATGGCTGGCTCTCATCATTCCGGTTTTAAGTACAGCCGTTCCAACTTGTTCCAAGGCGCGCCTATGGTACTGGTGCCTCACCGATTTGATGATATGCAATTATTGGATACGGCAAAAAGGGCACTTGCTCCCTGCAACTTTGGCTCTTTTTCTGTTTGCACTGCCGAAGAGCACGACAAGCGGATTGCATTCACCTCTCAAATGCCGCACGTGCTGAGCAATGCCTTTATTAAATCCCCCACTGCCCTCTCCCATAAGGGTTTTTCCGCCGGAAGCTACAAGGATTTTACCCGTGTTGCATGGCTAAACCCGCAAATGTGGGCAGAGCTTTGCATGGAGAATCGAGAAAACATGCTCTTTGAACTGGAAACATACATTCAAAGTCTGCAGGCTTATCAGTCCGCCTTGCAGGCGCAGGATTTAATTACGCTTACTGCCCTTTTGGAAAGCGGAAAACAGCGCAAGCAGGAGGTAGACGGATGAAAACCATTAAAGTCGGCACTGCAAAAGAATATCTTGTAAAAATCGGTGAAGGTCTGTTATCTGCTTTGGGCACTGAGGTTTCATCTGTTTGCAAAATTGGCACTGCTGCAATTATCAGCGATACAAACGTTTTCCCCTTATATGGCCAGATAGCACAGAAAGCCTTAGAGGAGTCCGGCTATCGTGTCGTTACTTATATTATGCCAGCCGGCGAAAGCAGTAAGAACGGCAATACCTATTTAGACATTCTAAACTTTCTTGCTTTGCAGCAGATAACGCGTTCCGACTGTATTATTGCACTTGGTGGCGGTGTTGTTGGGGATATGGCAGGTTTCGTTGCCGCAACCTATTTGCGGGGTATTGCCTATATACAAGTCCCCACTACCTTATTAGCAGCGGTGGATTCATCCGTTGGCGGTAAAACTGCCATTGACCTCCCTGCCGGAAAGAATCTTTCCGGTGCGTTTTATCAGCCTAAACTTGTTCTGTGCGATATATGCACTTTAAATACCCTGCCGGAAGATATCTTCCGCGATGGCTGTGCCGAAGTAATTAAATACGGAATCCTCTATGATATGGCGCTCTTTTCCCACTTGGAAGAACACAAAATGGCTTTCCACAGGGAATATGTTATATCCAGATGTGTAGAGCTAAAAAGAGATGTTGTGATGGAAGATGAGTTTGACACTGGCGCAAGAATGCGGTTAAATCTCGGTCACACCCTGGGACACGGTGTCGAAGCCAAAAGCAATTATCAGGTTTCCCATGGGAAGGCTGTTGCAATTGGAATTGCAATCGTGAGCCGATATGCACATAGAAACGGAATTTGCAATATTAACGATGCAAATAGAATTCTATCTCTGCTAAATTCTTTTTCCCTGCCGACTGCCTATGATTGCACTGCCCAAGAGCTATACCACTTTGCACTTTCCGATAAAAAACGCAACGGAAATGAAATTCAACTTATCATACCGGAGCGCATTGGTTACTGCCGAATCCAGTCTATCCCCATCTCCGAACTAAAATTCTTTATTGAAGCAGGTCTTTAACATGGATATAACCATCCACCCCAAAAAGCTCACAGGCTTTGTAAATGCAATTCCCTCAAAGTCACAAGCGCATCGCTATTTGATATGCGCTGCCTTTGCGGACAAACCAACTACACTTATTTGTCCGGAAACCAATCAGGATATTGAGGCAACCGCCAATTGCCTGCGCTCTATTGGTGCAGGTATTCAGCGATTAGAAAATGGCTATCTGGTAACGCCACTGACACAGGTTCCCGCTGTTGCGGATTTGGATTGTGGCGAAAGCGGCTCTACATTACGGTTTCTATTGCCCATTGTAGGCGCACTGGGAATTGATGCAACCTTTCATATGTCAGGAAGACTCCCCAATCGTCCGCTATCTCCGCTTTGGGAACTGCTGGAGTCAAAGGGTTGCCGACTTTCCCGCCCCACCGCGTCCACACTGCATTGCTGTGGGTCATTAGAGGAAGGTCACTATCAAATTGATGGCAGTATTTCCAGCCAATTTATTACAGGTTTGCTATTTGCCCTATCCCTAATGCATGGCAAATCCACCTTGGAAATCACAGGCAAAGTCGAATCTAAGCCCTATATTACCATGACAGAAAATGCCCTTTCCTTATTTTCTGCGCCTCATTATCATTCCCCCGGAAGCATTACGGTGGAAGGCGATTGGAGCAATGCGGCATTTTGGATATCTGCCAATGCCCTGGGAAATCACATTTCCATTGGGAATCTGTGTGACAATTCCCCTCAAGGGGATCGCGCAATTAAAAACTTTCTATCCCTGCTTGACGCAGATAATCCCTGTATTCGTGTTGCGGACAATCCGGATTTGGTTCCCATTTTAGCGGTAACAGCCGCTGCAAAGCACGGCGCTATATTCACAGATATTGAAAGACTGCGTTTGAAAGAATCTGACAGAGTCGTATCTACGATTGCCATGATTGAAAGTCTTGGCGGCAGTGCCAGCGCGACACAAAACACGCTGACTGTCTATCCGTCTAACTTGCACGGCGGAATAGTTGATAGCTATAACGACCATCGCATCGCCATGGCAGCGGCCATTGCATCCACTATCTGTTGTGAGGATGTGCACATTTTGGATGCCCATTGTGTTTGCAAATCCTATCCAAAATTTTGGGACGAATTTACCCAATTAGGAGGTAATTATGAGCAGTACCTACGGTGAAAATTTAAAATTGTCCATATTCGGACAATCTCACGGACCCGCCATTGGCATGACGCTAGATGGTATTCCTGCTGGAAATTTCATTGATTTTGATAAGCTGCAGGCATTTTTAAACCGCCGCGCTCCAGGGCAAAACAACTGGTCCACCCCCCGAACAGAATCCGATAGACCCGAGTTTTTGTCCGGCGTAATGGATGGCTATACCTGTGGAGCTCCCATTGCAGCTGTTATCTATAACCAAAATACCCGTTCTGTTGATTATGATGAATTAAAGGATATCCCCCGCCCCGGGCATGCAGACCTTACAGCCCAATATAAATACGGTGGTTTTCAAGACACTGCCGGCGGTGGGCACTTCTCAGGAAGGTTAACAGCACCGCTGTGCATTGCAGGCGGTATGTGCCTGCAATGGTTGAAAGCAATGGGCATTACAGTAAAGGCTTACATTCAGCAAATCGGAGAAATCTGCGACAGCGCTGACACATCTGAAATTAAATTGTGTTCTGACTTTCCCGCACGTAATTCTCAAACAGCATCCTTAATGCAGCAGTGTATCGCAGAAGCAAGATCCCGCGGTGACAGTGTAGGCGGAAAGATCACCTGTGTGATTTCCGGTCTGCCGGTGGGACTTGGCGAGCCTATGTTCGGCGGTGTTGAAAGCCGTATTGCCCAGTTGGTATACGGAATTCCTGCTGTTAAGGGGCTCACCTTTGGTGATACGCAGAATTATGGCAGTGAAAATAATGATGCGTATTATGTAAAGAACGGTCAGGTTCTAACTGCCACAAATCATTGCGGTGGTATCCTCGGCGGTATAACCAACGGCATGCCGGTTGTCTTTACCACAGCACTTAAGCCAACGCCATCTATTGCATTGCCACAGCAAAGCATTTCACTTACCACGGGGGAAATCACAACACTGCAAGTAAAGGGCAGACACGATCCTTGCATTATCCCTAGGGCGGTTCCGGTCATAGAGGCCGCTGCTGCAATCGCCATATACGACCTTATACTTGGCAACACACAGGCCAATAGGAGGAAATAAAATGGACATAAAGGACCTTCGCAGTCAAATTGATACCATTGACGACCAAATTGTAAAATTATTTGCGCAGCGCATGGATGTTGCCGCGCAAATCGGTCAGTATAAGAAAGAGCAAAATCTACCGGTCTTTGTACCGGCAAGAGAACGGGAAAAGCTCCTTGACGTAGCGCAAAAGGCAGGGCCGGAAATGGCAAATTACACCCGCGTGCTATATTCTATGCTTTTTGAGCTGAGCCGCAGCTATCAAAACAAGCAGAGCAACACGGTTTCCGACTTATTTACCAGCATTACCAAGGCAATTGAGGATACCCCAAAGCTGCTTCCGGCAACCCCTATGGTCGCTTGTCAAGGTGTGGAAGGAGCATACTCTCAAATTGCATGCGAAAAGATATTTAAGAACCCGTTTATCATGTATTTCAAAAATTTTTCCGGTGTTTTTCAGGCCATTGACCAAGGACTATGCCAGTATGGTATACTGCCCATTGAAAACTCTACAGCCGGTTCTGTTAAAAAAGTTTATGACTTAATGATTCAACATAATTTTTCCATTGTGCGTACATTCCGGCTTAAGGTGGACCATAATCTTCTGGCGAATCCCGGTGCAACGCTTGACTCCATCCGGGAGATTTACTCCCATGAGCAGGCAATCAATCAATGTGGAGAATTCCTGTCAAAATTGCCGGGCGTAAAGGTAATTCCTGTGGAAAACACCGCAGTTGCCGCGGAAATGGTATCCAAGTCCGCCCGCACAGATGTCGCTGCGCTATCCAGCAGGAGCTGCGCGGAGCTATATGGCCTTAAAAATCTTGCTGCCTCTGTGCAGGACCAGGGGAATAACTACACGCGCTTCATTTGCATCAGTAAGAATCTTGAGGTTTACCCCGGGTCGGATAAAACGACCATTATGATGATTTTAAATCACCGCCCCGGTGCACTGTATCGAGTAATGGCTAGACTATATGTACTGGGCATTAATGTAACGAAGCTGGAATCCCGTCCACTTCCCGACCGCGACTTTGAGTTTATGTTCTATTTTGATTTGGATACTTCTATTTACTCAGAAGAATTTGTCCAACTTCTTTGCGAACTGGATGATTTGTGCGAGGAATTTAAATATTTGGGAAGTTACAGTGAGGTTGTATAATGAAATGCGGTCTTTTGGGTAGAAAATTGGGGCATAGCTATTCTCCTCAAATACACGCTCATTTGGGAGATTACAGCTACCGGCTTTTTGAAAAAGAACCCCATGAGATTGGAGATTTCCTGAAAAACGGCGATTTTGTCGGACTGAATGTCACAATCCCATATAAAAAAGATGTGCTCCCCTATTGCCATCGCTTGTCCAAAACCGCTTTGGAAATGGGCGCTGTTAACACCATCGTTCGGCAAGCCGACGGTACATTAGTCGGTCATAATACCGACTATTTCGGCTTTGAACAAATGCTTATAAAAACCGGCATTGCTATTCGCGGGAAAAAGGCGCTTGTCCTGGGCAGTGGCGGTGCCTCTAATACCGCTGTGGCTGTGCTGAACGATTACGGTGCACAAACCGTAATCATCTCCCGAAATGGCGAAAACAATTATAATAACTTATTTTTGCATAAAGATACCTCACTAATCGTCAATGCTACACCGGTGGGAATGTTCCCGAATAACGGTGCAACGCCCGTAGATGTACGCGACTTCCCAAAGCTAGAATGTGTCATGGATATGATCTATAATCCCGCACGCACAAAGCTTTTACAGGAGGCGCAGGAAACTGGAATTCCAACTATCAACGGCCTACTGATGCTCATTGCACAGGCTAAGGAAAGCGCTGAATGGTTTCTAGACGCAAAGCTTCCCTATCGCATCATTGAGCAGGTGCATCACCAACTTTGTCATCAGATGGAAAATATCATTCTAATTGGCATGCCCGGTTCGGGAAAAACGACCATTGGCACTCAGCTTTCCTCCATCACCGGAAAACCTTTTGTAGATGCAGATGCATATTTAGAGGAAACCTATGGGCGGAGAATTACGGATATTTTAACCCAAGACGGCGAGTCAGTCTTCCGGCAAATGGAAACCCAGGTTTTGTCTGAATTGGGCAAGCAATCCGGCATCATATTAGCCACAGGCGGTGGATGCGTAACACGTGAAGAAAATTACAGCTTACTGCATCAAAATGGAAAAATCTTTTTTATTCAAAGAGACTTACAGCACCTTGCAACCGATGGCAGACCGCTTTCCCAGACAACAAGCCTGCAAGCGATGTATGCTGTTCGCAAGCCACTATACGAAAAATTTGCAGATTATTGGGTGGAAAATAAGGAATCTCCAGAAGCAACCGCGCAACAAATCCAAAGATTATGGGAGGAATCCATATGAAAATCCTGGTTATTAATGGTCCGAATATCAATATGCTGGGGATTCGTGAACCGGATGTATACGGCAAAAACACCTTCCAAGACCTTCTCGATCTCCTTAGTAAAACCGCAAAGGAAAATGGCGTGGAGGTTACGCAATTTCAAAGCAATCACGAAGGGGCTATTGTAGATAGAATTCAGCAGGCTTACGGTGACATTGACGGCATAGTCATTAATCCAGCCGCCTACACCCATACATCTGTGGCTATTTTGGATGCACTAAAAGCTGTCTGCATACCGGCTGTTGAGGTTCACATTTCCGATTTGGATTCCAGAGAAGATTTTCGACAGGTTTCCTACGCAGGTATGTACTGCGAAAAAACAATCAAAGGACAAGGCCTCGATGGTTATTGTCAGGCAATTTTGTATTTAATCCAGCATTATCGCTAAAAAAGCACCGCCATTTGGCGGTGCTTTTTCGGTTTATTATAGTCCCAGTTCCTGACCAACAAGGATAAATTGAATACGCCCTTGGGGTCTGCAGTGTCGGGTGATCACAATTTGATTGCATATACAGGCCACGTTCTTGCAATCGGCGCAAACTCCGGTTGCAGTGCAGGGATTCCCTTCTTTTAAAAAGCGCTGCTGATTTTTCGGTGCGGCAACAGTACGTGCGCGTTGAAACGCACCTTCCAAAGTGTCCTCAACCTTGTTCATACCGGCAATTACTAACACTTTTTTCGGCCCATAGATGATTGCGGCAACACGGTTCCCACATCCATCGATATTCACCATTTGTCCGTCCATGCTAAGCGCATTTGCGCCGGTTATATACACATCACAGGTCATACTGTCCCGCATTATTTGCTCTCGCTGCTGTGGTGTATCACACTTGTCCCTGTCCAGTGCAGCATAATTCCCATTATTGAGGGCATGCATTAGTCCAATTTGCTGTGCGGACATTGCACCGCCCCAGCCCACAGTTGCGCCCTGCGGAATCAACTCCAACGCTTTGCGAAGCGCTTCCTCTTTTGTTTCACAATAGAAAGCATCAAAGTGGCGGCTTTTTAGATTTTTTACCAAAATCGCCCCACGCTTACGATTATAAAGCACATTGGGATTCTCCATAAAAAACACCTCTTATATGTTTAATAACTTTTCCAGAACTGCAAGCTTTAAGCAAATGCTGAACACTTGCATTGCTTTTTCCAATTCTTCAACCGGTGGCAAACTGGGTGCAATGCGGATGTTGCTGTCGTTGAGGTCAATACCGTAAGGATAGGTCGCACCGGCATCCGTCATTGTAACTCCAGCTTGTGCACACAGCTCCAGCGCACGCTTTGCAGTCCCTGGCATCGTATTCAGGCTAACAAAATAACCACCGGCTGGTCTATTCCAGCTTGCAAAGCCAAGGGGTGCAATTTCTTTATCCAAAATGGTTAAAACCGTTTCAAATTTTGGGGCCATAATTTCCGCGTGGCGCTTCATCAGTTGTATCGTGTGTGCTTTATCCTTCAGGTAAAGCACATGGCGCAGTTGATTCACCTTATCGAAGGAAATCATCTGCACACTCATCAGCTTTGTCATATATCGGATATTATCCTCAGATGATGCCATGACGGAGATGCCTGCGCCTGGATAGGTAATCTTAGATGTGGACGCAAATTCATACACCATATCCGGATTACCAGATTGTGCACACAGGGAAATGATATCTGCAAACGGAACAAAATCACCTGCAAATTCGTGCACGCAATAAGCATTGTCCCACATAATTGTAAAATCCGTTGCAGCGGGTTTCAAACTGGCCAGTCTATGCACAGTTTCGTCACTGTATATCACGCCCTCCGGATTGGAATACTTGGGTACGCACCAAATACCCTTTACTGTTGGATCCTTAACATATTCCTCTACCATATCCATATCCGGCCCATTCGCTGTCATGGGAATGGTAATCAATTCCGCGCCAAATGACTGGGTAATACGAAAATGGCGATCATATCCGGGACTGGGGCATAAAAATTTTACAATCGGTTCTTTACTCCATGGTCTTGTACTATGCCGCAAGCCGTGGGTATATGCCTTGGAAATTACGTCATACATTAGTGTGAGACTAGATGCACCGCCAATAAAGGTTTCTGTCCATTTACATCCAAGAACATCCGCCCAATATTCCCTTGCACACTTCAGTCCTTCCAGCTCGCCATAATTCCGCACATCTACTCCGTCAATATCACAGTCCCTTGGATCATTTAGCACTGTTAGAATATCACTCACCAAGTCAAGCTGTAGCTTGGAGGGCTTCCCTCTTGCCATGTTCAGCTTCAGCGCCTTGTTTTTCCAGCAGGCAAACGCATTGCATTGTTCTGCATATGCATCCTGAAGCTGAGACTTCGTCATGGAAGCATACGTGTTCATAGAATCATCCTCTCCTTTATTTGGGAATAATTATACAAGGACTGAACAAAAAAAGCAACAAAAATCCCTTTGTAACTTATTCCAGAGAATATAATACATTTATGCAAGGTTTTCATAGATTTTAATACTTGCATTTTCCCTCACTTTCGCATAGAATTATGTTATATGCTATCCAAAATTTGAAAGGATGGGAATTCATGAGTAAATTTCTCAACGTTCCGGAAATCTTTGGCATTGATGTATTTAACGAGGCGACTATGAAACAGCGCCTTTCCCCTGAAATTTACAACGCATGGAAAGAGTGTATCAGCACCGGCTCATCGTTGCAGCTTGATGTTGCAAATGCAATAGCTGAGGCAATGAAGGATTGGGCAATTGAGAAAGGTGCTACCCACTACACCCACTGGTTTCAGCCAATGACCGGCATTACTGCAGAAAAGCATGACTCCTTTATCACCCCTACCGGTGACGGTCGTGTTATTATGGAATTTTCCGGTAAAGAGCTGGTTCGTGGCGAACCGGATGCTTCCAGCTTCCCCAACGGTGGACTGCGAACAACCTTTGAGGCCCGCGGCTATACTGCATGGGATCCCACTTCCTTTGCCTTTGTTCGGGCAAACAGCTTATACATACCCACCTGTTTCTTTTCCTATAACGGTGAATCCCTTGACCAAAAGACCCCGTTGCTGCGCGCATTAGAGGAGGTCTCCAAAGAGGCGGTTCGTATTCTGCGTCTGTTTGGCGACAAGGAAACCAAGCGCGTAATATCCTCCGTGGGTGCAGAACAAGAATATTTCATCATTCCCAGAAGTATGTATGCCCAGCGTGAGGATCTGCGTTTAACCGGCCGCACATTGTTTGGTGCCCGTCCTCCCAAGGGCCAAGAAATGGATGACCATTATTTTGGCACCATCCGCAGACGTGTTTCCAGCTTCATGCAGGACTTGGATGAACAGCTTTGGCGGCTGGGCATTCTCTCCAAAACTAAGCACAATGAGGCCGCCCCCTGCCAGCATGAAATGGCACCTATTTTCTCAGACGCAACCAACGCCTGTGACGCAAATCAGTTGATTATGTCCATTATGAAAAAATGCGCTGCAGCCCATGATTTGGTCTGCTTGCTGCATGAAAAGCCATTTGCAGGCGTTAACGGCTCCGGTAAGCATAATAACTGGAGTTTAAGCACGGATAGCGGCGAGAATCTGTTTAAGCCCGGAAATACGCCGGCTCAAAATGCGCAATTCCTGCTTTTCCTTGCCGCATTTATCAAAGGTGTTGATGAATATCAGGATTTGCTTCGTTGTACGGTTGCTACCGCCGGTAACGACCACCGTTTGGGCGGTCATGAAGCACCCCCTGCCATTGTGTCTATTTTCCTTGGTGATGAGTTGAACGCAGTTGTCCGGTCCATCATTGACGGCACCAACTACACCGACCCTGAGAAGCGCATTATGAGAGTCGGTGTTGACGTGATGCCCGCCATCTCTAAGGACACCACTGACCGCAACCGCACCAGCCCCCTTGCCTTTACTGGCAATAAATTTGAGTTCCGTATGCTTGGTTCTTCTCAATCTGTGGCAAGTCCCAATATCGCCTTGAATACCATTATGGCTGAGGAATTACGGCAATTTGCAGACATTCTGGAAACTGCAGAAGATTTCGACAAGGCATTGCACGAATTGGTTTGCAAAGCGTTTACCGACCATCAGCGCATTATCTTTGACGGTAACGGTTATTCCGAGGAGTGGAAGCAGGAGGCAAAGCGGCGTGGTTTGAGCAACCACCCCTCTACTGCAGAATGTCTGCAATCCTACACCTCCCCCAAAAATATAGACTTGGTCACCCGGCATGGTATTTTTACAGAGGCAGAATTCTATGCGCGCCAGGCAATTTATTTGCAGGCATATAACAAGACGGTAAATATTGAAGCGCGTACTATGGTAGATATGGTGATGCATCAAATCCTGCCGGCAGCCATGCACTACAGCTCAGATCTTACGGAAAGTGCCCTGCGCAAACAATCCGCAGGCATTGAGGCAAAGACAGAGCGGCAATTGGCAGCAAAATTGTCTACGCATATTGATGCGCTATATGACGCCTGTGAAAGCCTTCGTGATGCATTGCATGCTGTACCTGTTGGCGACCAAGCCGCTGCAAATTACTTCCGTGATGTTATTGTCGCGGGCATGGATACATTGCGTTACCATGCAGATGCCCTGGAGGAAATGACAGATAAAGCCTATTGGCCTTTTCCAACATATTCCGACCTGCTGTTTTATTAAAATCAAAGTGCCCTGCCAAATTGGCGGGGCACTTTTACAGTTTTTGATATTTATTTTCCGGTTGAGCCAAAGCCGCCTACGCCACGCTGTGTATCGCTTAGCTGCTCCACTTCTTTGTAAGCAGGTGTCAGCACAGGCGTAATCAAAAATTGTGCAATTCGTTCCCCATGTTCAATTGTCTGGGATACCTTGCCGTGATTGAGTAACACAACGCGGACTTCGCCCCGATAATCACTGTCTATGACGCCAACCTTATTGGCAGGTGCAAGTCCCCTCTTCACACCTAGGCTGCTTCTGGCATATACCAGTCCTGCACAGCCTCTCGGCACTTCTAAAGCAAGCCCTGTGGGAATCCATGCGGTTTCGCCGGGTTCAATAACAATCGGTTCATCCAAGCAGGCATATAAATCCGCACCGGCTGCCTCCGCAGAGCCGTAGGTCGGCAAAATTGCATTGGGCGATAACTTTTTCACATGAATGTTATTCATTTTTCATTTCCTTTCTTTCTCCCTGCCAATCCTGCCAAAGAACAACTTTTCCTTGCTTCAGTGATGCAGGAACATCAATAATTCTTTGATTTTCAGAACCGCGGAAGCGTAAGGAAAGATTCTTCTTTGCCTCCACAAAAGGTCCGTCCACCAGAACATCCAAGTAGCTTAAGTATTCCTTGGTAATTTCCCAAGGTCCTAAGCGCTGTGATAAAATATCTTTATCGAATAAATACCCGGAAAATGCCCAAATGCTTTTTTGCGGATACTTTACCTTAACCTGACGCAACAAATCCACAATGGCCGCCTGATTTTGTGGTTCAAAAGGCTCTCCGCCTAAGAGCGTCAGTCCGCGGATATGCGCCGGCGCAAGCATTGCCAATATGCTGTCAACTGTCTGCTGGGTAAATGGCTCTCCATAGTTAAAATCCCACGCCACCTCATTAAAGCAACCGGGACAGCGATGTGTACAGCCGGAAACAAACAGACTAACACGGACACCGGGGCCATTGGCAATATCGCAATTTTTTATAGTTGCGTAATTCATTGTGTTGCCTCTCTTACG
>JAZSAK010000027.1:0-4435 GCA_045601865.1 Faecousia sp.
CCGCCATTTCCGCAAAAATGGGGGCAACATCCTTGCCTTCCTTTTTCAGCTGAGGAATCAGCTTGGACACCTTGTTTTGCTCCGCCTTGCGGCTTTCTGTGGAGGCAATAAGGGCGCGGCGCTGCTCATCCAGCTCCAAAATGCGGTCTATGACGGCATCGCAGTCCACTTCCTTTGCCCGAAGTCCTGCCTTCACGGCATCGGGATTTTCCTTAATCCTTTTAATATCCAGCATATTCTTAACTCCTTTTGTTTGGGAAACTCAGTCTTCGATATAGCCCGGCTCGTCGGGAATGACAAGGGCGCAAACGATGTATGCCAAAATGCCGCTGCCGCCCAGTAAGCAAAATGCAACCAGACCCAAACGCACTAAGGTGGGGTCAATGCTAAAATACTTGGCAATACCGGCGCAAACACCGCAGATTTTCTCGTTGGCATGATCTTTGTACAGTCTCTTACGCATATCCTAACCTCATTTCTGAATTTTCAGCAATGCATCTAGCAGCACTTGCAAGTCTTCATTGCCGTAGAATTCCAGCTCAAAGCGCCCCTTGCGCTTGCCGTTGACAATTCTTACGCCACGTCCCAAATGCTTGCTCAGTTGCTTTTCGCATTCGCCGATGTAATCAATTCGCAGCTGTTTGTGCGCTTCCCCCTTAGGCTCACGGGTCATATTTTTGCACAGCAGCTCTGCCTGCCGCACCGAAAGACCCAAGGCGATAATCTTTTGTGCCGCTTCCTTTTGCTGTTTTTCAGACTTCAGCACCAAAATCGCCCGGGCATGTCCTGCAGAAAGCGCGCCGTTGCGTACTTTTTCTAAAATCTCAGGGTATAGGTTCAGCAGTCGCAGTGCATTGGCCACTGCAGGACGGGATTTTCCCACCCGCGCAGCGGTCTCATCCTGCGTTAGACCATAGTCTGTCATTAAAGATTGATAACCCATGGCTTCTTCCACAGGATTTAAGTCTTGCCGTTGCAGATTTTCAATCAGCGCCAGCTCCATAGCCTTCTTGTCGTCAGCGTCTATGACAATCGCGGGAACTTCGGCTAAGCCTGCCATTCTGGCGGCACGCCAACGGCGCTCGCCGGCAATGATTTGATAATAACCTGTCGGTAATTCCCGCACACTCAGCGGCTGAAGAATGCCGTGGGTGGAAATGGAATCAGACAGAGCCGCAAGCTCCTCCTCGTCAAAGTCCTGACGGGGCTGCGACCGATTGGGCTCCACCTTATGCAGCGGCAGCAGCCGATAGGGGGTGTTGCTGACAATTTCCTCGACGCCGTCATCAATTAACGCGCCCAAACCTCTGCCTAAGCCTTTTTTGGATGCCATAAGCTCACTCCTTATCGTCTTTTTTGGATTTCCGTAGCCATCGCTGCATATGCTAGGCTACCCTTGCTGCTGCGGTCGTATGCCGTCACCGGCAAGCCATGGCTGGGTGCTTCTGCCAAGCGAACATTGCGGGGAATCACAGAGGTGAACACCTTTCCGGGGAAATGGCGACGCACCTCCTGTGCCACTTGGGTAGAAAAATTGGTTCTGCCATCAAACATAGTCAGCGCAACACCGAAAATCTCCAAATTGGGGTTGATTTTCTTTTTCACCAAGCGCATGGTGGTCATTAAATCAGACAAGCCCTCCAGTGCATAGTATTCGCACTGAACAGGAATCAAAATGCCATCGGCGGCCGCCAACGCATTTAATGTCAGCATTTCTAAAGAAGGGGGGCAGTCAATAAAAATAAAATCATACTGCTCCCGCAGAGGGGCAAGTGCTTGGGACAGTCGATAATTGGCATTTTCCATGCCAATCAGCTCTATGGCCGCGCCGGCCAAATCCGCAGAGGACGGCAACACATCCCCAAACTTCGTGGAGACAACCGCATCCTTGGCAGGAAAGCCGTCCACTACCACATCATATACATCTTTTTTTACCGTGCGCTTGTTTACACCCAGACCAGATGTTGCATTGGCCTGAGGGTCAAAGTCACACAGCAGCACGCGAGAGCCCGCTGCCTTTAACGCTGCAGTTAGGTTGACCGCAGTTGTGGTTTTGCCAACGCCGCCTTTTTGGTTGACGACAGCAACAATTTTTCCCATATGACACCTCCCTGGTGGTAATTTGGGATGTTTCACGTGAAACATCCGACGAAGATGCGTTCCAAATGTTTCACGTGAAACATTTTATGTGGAACGAATATCTGTAATCACGCCATAGTTTTGGCCAACATTTTGCAATTCCTTGCGCGCCTCTATCAGTTTCACAGCAAGTACCGCACAAAGTGCAACAGCAGCAATGCAGGCAGCCGTTGTCAACGCAAGCCAGCAAACCAAGCGCCGTTTCTGACGCAAAAGCTCTTCCGGCTTTTTTGCCCTGCGCCAACTCTGCTTTTTCTTAACGGAGGGTTGCTGTATTCTCTGCGGAAGATTGACTGTGACATTGGGTTTTACCGGATACTTTTCCATTTCTGCCAAGCAGTCCTGGCAAAAAGCATTGTTTGCAGCCGTTTCTTTTCCGCATTTCATGCATTGCATACTCTCGCCCTCTCAAAAATTTTATCGTACAGCTATTCTACAACAAAAATCTCCCTTCGTAAAGGGGTAAAGCTAAAAAACATCCTGCCGACAACGCAGCAGGATGTCTATTTTTTTACTTCGTGCCAAAAATCCGGTCGCCTGCATCGCCCAAGCCGGGTACAATGTAAGCATGCTCATTCAGTTTCTCGTCCACGGCAGCCAAGTACAGCTCCACGTCCGGATGCGCCTCTTGCACAGCCTTAACCCCTTCTGGGCAGCCGATAATATTCATCATAATGATGTTCTTGCAGCCATGCTTCTTCAGAAAATCAATGGCCGCAACGGCGCTGCCGCCGGTAGCCAGCATGGGATCTACCACAAAAACCTGCCGATTTTCAATATCCTCCGGCAGTTTGCAATAATACTCCACAGGCATATGGGTTTCCGGATCGCGGTACAAGCCGATGTGACCGATCTTTGCGGAAGGAATCAGGTCTACTATGCTTTCCACCATTCCCAAGCCGGCACGGAGAATCGGCACAATTGCCAGTTTCTTGCCCGCCAAAACACGGCAGGTTGCGGTGGATACCGGCGTTTGCACCTCCACCTCTGTGGTGGGCAAATTACGGGTTGCCTCGTAACACATCAAGCCCGCTATTTCCCCCACAAGCTCTCGAAATTCCTTAACTGATGTATTCTTGTTGCGCAAAATCGCCAACTTATGTTGAATCAGAGGGTGGTCCAAAACATGCACTGCTGCCATAATCTCTATCTCCTTTTATTATTGTCCTTCCCGCGCCAGCCGTTCCCGTTCAGCCTGGGACAAGCGCAGGTAATTGGGTGCAAGGCTCGCGCCTTCACCGGACATTCCGGCAGAAATTTGTTCCAACGCAGCCAATGCAACACCCACGCCCCGTTGTTGTACGCGGTGGCTTGGCGGCAAAATCAGCTGGGAAACATCCTCTACCAACGCATTATAGCACAAAACGCTGCCATCTCCAACTAAAAAAGTGGGTTTTGATAATTTTTTTAATTCCTCGCCCAAATCCTTTAGGGAAATAGCACGGTCCTCGCAGATGCGCGTCAGTTTTCCTTGGTTTACATAAAACAGCGCATTATACACCTGACTGCGCCTTGCATCCATAACCGGGCAGACCACACCTTCCCATGCGCCCAACCCCAGCGCCATAGCATACAGGGTGGAAACGCCGTAAAGGGGGATATCGGCGCCCCACGCAAAGCCCTTTGCCGCAGCCACGCCAATGCGCACGCCAGTAAAAGACCCCGGGCCGTTGGCAACGGCAACCGCAGTTACATCCTTCTGGGAACAGCCGCATTGCTTAAGCAAATCCTGCGCCATAACCAACAGGGTTTGGCTATGAGTCGTGCCGGTATTTTGATAGCTTTCCCCCAGCAGAAGTTCCCCGTCAAACAAGGCCACAGACGACACCTTGGCAGAGGTTTCAAAGGCTAATAGACGCAAGCAGTTCCCCTCCCTCTATGGTAATTTTCCGCATTTGCGCATCTATTTTTTCAATATGAATCCGGATCGCATCCGTCATGGCATCTGCCACGTTTTCACTCCATTCCACAGCACAAACACCGCCACGCTCCAAATAATCCTCCCAACCAATATCAAAAAGGTCGTCGCTACCGGCAAGACGATACATATCAAAGTGAAAAAGGGGCAACCTACCGGACAGATACTCATTCACAATGGTGTAAGTAGGGCTGGTAACCAAATCTGTGCAGCCCAATCCGCGGGCAAGGCCACGGGTAAAGGCAGTTTTTCCTGCACCTAAATCCCCCGTATAGGCCAAGACTGTTCCAGCCGGAACGATTTTTCCCAGTGCAGTGCCGATTTTTTCGGTTTCCTCAGGATTACGCGTGATGATTTCCATAACTCTTCCTTTATTGT
>JAZSAK010000028.1:0-9096 GCA_045601865.1 Faecousia sp.
AATAGAAAACAGCGGTGTAGAAAGGTAGCGCTCGCCACTGTCCGGCAACAGCACCACAATGGTTTTTCCTGCGTTTTCCGCCTGCTTTGCCGCTTCTATAGCCGCATATAAGGCAGCGCCGGAGGAAATGCCTACTAAAACTCCCTCCTTATGTGCCAGCAGACGGCTGGATTCGTAGGCCTGCTCTTGGGTGACCGTGACCACCTCATCGTAAACGCCGGTATCAAGCACCTTAGGCACAAAGCCCGCGCCAATGCCCTGCAAGCCGTGCGCGCCTGCCTTGCCGCCGGAGAGCACGGGGGAGTTTGCCGGTTCAACGGCAACCACCGTAATCTTGGGGTTTTGTTCTTTTAAATAGCTTCCAACGCCAGTGATGGTACCGCCGGTGCCCACACCGGCTACAAACATATCCACTTGTCCGTGGGTATCTGCATAAATCTCCGGACCTGTGGTTTCATAATGGGCTTTGGGATTGGCGGGATTTTCAAATTGACCTGCGATAAAGCTGTTGGGAATTTCCTTTTTTAATTGCTCTGCTTTCTCAATTGCACCTGCCATGCCCTTTGCGCCGTCTGTCAGCACCAGCTGGGCGCCGTAGGCGCTCATCAGAAACCGCCGCTCCATAGACATGGTTTCCGGCATAACAATCATGGTTCGGTATCCCCGCGCAGCGGCAACAGCGGCAAGGCCAATGCCTGTATTGCCGGAGGTGGGCTCGATAATCACGCTGTCCTTGCTTAAAAGACCTGCTTTTTCGGCATCATTGAGCATAGAAAGGGCAACCCGGTCCTTTACAGAGCCACCGGGATTAAAGCACTCCAGCTTGGCAAGCACCCTCGCTTGCAAATGCAAACACGCTTGCAGATTTTTCAGTTCCAAAAGCGGCGTATTGCCGATAAGCTGTTGTGCGGATGTGTAAATGGGCATAGAATCATCTCCTTGGGAAAATCATAACACAGATGCACCGCCGCTTCAACCGCTTTTTGTTGCAAAAATAAACCACTCGTGGTACAATATAGCAAAAGCAAGAGAGGAGCTGGAGCAATGCATTATTTACACCGCGCCTGGGCGGAAATTGATTTGTCGGCATTGAATCATAATTTCACTGCCATTAAAAATTGCTGTCAGCAAAATATATATGCCGTGGTAAAGGCAGATGCCTATGGACACGGCGCAAAAGAGGTAGCTACCTGCCTGGAAAATCGCGTGGCAGGCTTTGCGGTTTCCAATTTAGATGAGGCATTGGAACTTCGGGAATGTGGAATTCAAAAGCCCATTCTGATTTTGGGTTACACGCCGGCAGAATGTGCCTGCGTGCTTGCACAGCAGAAGCTTTCCCAATGTGTCTATTCTTTGGAATATGCCCAAGCCTTAAATGACCAGGCGAAAAGTCCCATATCTGTGCACATAAAGCTGGATACAGGCATGGGCCGCATCGGCTTTGATTGCCGAAGTGAACAATTGCCGGGCTTGGCAGAGGTCAAACCGTTGCTGGCAATGGGCAACTTACAAATTGAGGGTGTGTTTGCCCATTTTGCTGTGGCGGATACCCTTAGCCAAGAAGCATTTACCCAACAGCAGTATATAAGATTTCTTTCGGCAGTGGAAAAGCTGGAAAAAGAGGGCTTCCGGTTCCCAATAAAGCACTGCGGCAATTCGGCGGCATTGCTTTCCCTGCCGTTGCAGGAAACCAATATGGTGCGGGCAGGCATTGTGCTGTATGGCTTAGCACCCTCGGAGGATATGCCGCTTTCTGGGGAATTCCAGAGTGTGATGTCTTTGCGCAGTGTGGTTTCCATGGTAAAAACAATGGAAAAGGGGCAGTCTGTCAGCTATGGCAGAGCCTATGAAACACCGCAGGTGCGGCGGATTGCTACGGTCAGTGCCGGCTACGCCGACGGCGTGCCCAGACTGCTCTCCGGCAAGGGCTGTGTGCTGATTCACGGTAAGCGCGCGCCCATTGTGGGCCGCGTCTGCATGGACCAATTATGTGTGGATGTAACAGATATCGACCATGTGCAAATGGGCGATGAGGTTACCATTTTTGGGCCGGGACTTCCTGTGGAGGAAGTGGCAAAATGGGCGCAAACCATCTCCTATGAAATCATTTGCGGCATCACCAAGCGGGTGCCCCGGGTATATAAACAGAAGGATTAAGAAAATATTAAGAATTTCGCCTCTAAAAGCATGATATAATGTGTCAAAAGGAGGCGAATTGTATGAAGTTTGCCCAGAAATTATTGACGATATTAGATTCCGGCATGACAACGCCTGTGCCTTACGGTTGGTTTCATTTGCTGAGCATTGCCCTTACCGCTGCCATTATCGCGGTGCTGTGCATCCGCTGCAAAAACGCCAGCGACGATCAGGTGCGCAAGACCGTGCTGTGGACAGCCGTGGCTGTGATTATTCTAGAGGTTTATAAGCAAATCAACTATACCTTTACGGTGACGCAAACGGGCATCCAGGCGGATTATCAGTGGTATGCCTTCCCGTGGCAATTCTGCTCCACACCCATGTATGTTGGTCTGCTGGCAGGTCTTACCCGCAAAGGAAAGCTCCATGATAGTCTGTGCGCGTATTTGGCCACCTATGCGGTGTTTGCCGGCATTTGCGTCATGGCAAGCCCGGGAGATATTTATATTTCCACCATCGGTATCAATATCCAGACAACCATCTGCCACTGCTCTATGCCCATTATTGGCGCGTATCTGTTTGCCACCGGTCATGTTAAGCTGGAGCATAAGACGATTTTGAAAGCCATTCCCGTGTTTGCGGTGATGGTGGGCATCGCTGTGGTGCTGAATGAAGTGGCGTATGCTGTGGGCATTGTTCCCAATGAAACCTTTAATATGTTCTTCGTAAGCCGCTATTGCGACCCCCATTTGCCGGTGTATTCCCTGGTGCAGGCGGTTGTGCCCTATCCTTGGTGCCTACTGCTGTATATTGCAGGCTTTAGCTTAGCGGCATATTTGGTGCTGCTGCTGGCTATGGCGGTTCACGCCTTGGCTAAAAAGAAAACATATGCAAAAATCGGCACGTAAGTGCCTATTTTTCTTTTATAAATATTTTTCCGCCATATGGGCTGCCATTGCGCCATCTGCGGTGGCGGTGACGATTTGCCGCAGCAGCTTGGTGCGCACATCGCCCACGGCGTATACACCGGGCAGGCTGGTTTCGGTGGATTCGCCAGCCACAATGTAGCCGCCCTCGTCCAATTCCAGCTGACCCTGTACCGGCTGGGATGCCGGCGTGCGCCCGATGCTGACAAACAGCGCATCTATGGGAAGGGTTTCTCTTTCTCCGGTCAGCGTGTTTTCAACGGTCACCGCTTGCAAAGCCGTTTCCCCGGCAAGGGATATGACGGCGCTGTTCCAACGATATTCCACATTTTCCGCACCCCGCAATGCCTGCTGGGTGATTTTTTCTGCCCGCAATGTATCTCTGCGGTGCACAAGAATCACTTTTTTTGCCACACGGCTTAAAAGCAAGGCATCTGCCGCCGCAGAATTGCCGCCACCGACCACTACCACAGTTTTTCCGCGGTAAAACATTCCGTCGCAATGGGCGCAGTAGTGAACACCCTTGCCGGTTAATGCTTCCTCTTTTTCTAAGCCCAGCTTTCTGGGGGAGGCGCCGGTGGCGATGACCACCGTTCGCGCCTGCAGGGTTTCCTCGTCGGTGCGCACCTGCTTTATTTCACCTTCCAGCTTTAGCTCCAGCACCTCTGCCGTTTTTGTCTCTGCCCCAAAGCGGGTTGCCCCTGCCTTCATTTGCTGAGCAAGATTAAACCCATCCACACCATCGGGAAATCCGGGATAGTTGTCAATATCCGCAGTCAGCGCCATTTGTCCACCGGCATACAGCCTTTCCAGCACCAATACCGACATGCCGGAACGTGCGCCATATAACGCCGCGGTGTATCCTGCTGGGCCTCCGCCTACAATTAACATATCATAGATTGTACGGTTCATACGATCGCTCCTTTTGACTGTATTGTTTCCTTTCTGTTTTAATTTTACTATATACAAAGCGCAAAATCTGTGATAAAGTTACAATGATATTTACAAGTAAGGAGAATAACATGACGATTACCAACGATATTCGCTATATTGGTGTCAATGACCATCAAGTAGATTTGTTTGAAGGACAGTATGTTGTGCCCAATGGCATGGCGTATAATTCCTATGCCATTTTAGATGAGAAAATTGCCATTATGGATACCGTGGATAAGCATTTCACCCGGCCATGGCTGGAAAATATTCAGGTTGCTCTGCAAGGGCGCAAACCGGATTACCTGGTGGTTCAGCACATGGAGCCGGACCATTCTGCCAATGTGGCGGTCTTTTTGCAGGAATATCCCGACGCCGTTGTGGTATCCTCGGCAAAGGCGTTTGTCATGATGAAAAATTTCTTCGGCGATGATTATGTTAACCGGAGAATTGTGGTGGGCGAGGGGGATACCCTTTGTCTGGGCAAGCACACACTGACCTTCGTTACCGCCCCCATGGTGCACTGGCCGGAAGTGATTGTTACATACGACGCATACGATAAGGTGCTGTTCTCTGCAGACGGGTTTGGCAAATTCGGCGCATTGGATGTAGAAGAAGACTGGGCTTGTGAGGCGCGGCGGTATTATATCGGCATTGTGGGCAAATATGGCCCGCAGGTGCAGGCATTGCTGAAAAAAGCCGCAGGGCTGGATATTTCTGTGATTTGCCCCCTCCATGGACCGGTGCTCACGGAGAATCTTGGATATTATGTAAACTTATATGATATTTGGTCCTCTTATCGTGTGGAAAGCGAGGGTGTGGTGATTGCATACACCTCTGTTTATGGAAACACCAAGGCGGCGGTGGAGCTGTTGGCAAAAAAGCTGGAGGAAAAGGGCTGCCCCAAGGTGGTAATCCACGACCTGGCCCGCACCGATATGGCAGAGGCAGTGGAGGATGCCTTCCGCTATGGCAAGCTGGTGCTGGCTACCACAACGTATAATGCCGACATTTTCCCCTTCATGAAGGAATTCATCCACCATTTGACGGAGCGCAACTATCAAAACCGCACCGTCGCCCTGATGGAAAATGGCACGTGGGCGCCTATGGCGGCAAAGGTCATGACAAAAATGCTGGAAGGCAGTAAAAACATCACCTTTGCAGAAAACTCGGTAAAGATTTTCTCTGCATTAAGTGAAGAAAGCATGGCGCAAATTGAAGCATTGGCGCAAGAACTGGCATAAGCAAAGCCGCCCAAACGGGCGGCTTTGACTGTTTTAGGTTCTAGCCATGCCGTCTACGCTGAGAATTACACCGGTAATATAAGATGCCTCCTCCGATGCCAAAAAGACAAAGGCGTTGGCAATATCCTCCGGTTGACCCAAACGCCGCAGGGGAATTTGGGCAATCATGGGCTGGATAATCTCCTTGGGAACGGCTTTCATCATGTCCGTTTCCGTAATTCCCGGTGCAACCGCGTTGACCCGGATGCCCTTTGGACCAAGCTCCCGTGCCAAAGAAACGGTTAGGCCATTTACGGCAAATTTAGAGGTGGGGTATGCCACACCGCTGGGCTGACCGTAAATGCTGACCATGGACGAGGTGTTGAGGATGACACCGCTGCCCTTTTCTGCCATAATTTCTGCGGCGGCTTTTGCGGCGTTAAATACGCCTTTTACGTTCAAATTCATAACCTTATCAAAGGTTTCCTCCGTATAGTTTGCCAAGGGGGTGCTTTCGGAAACGCCGGCATTGTTTACAAGAATGTCAATGGTGCCGTGGTCCTTAACGACCTGGGCAAAAGCCTGCGCAACGGATTGCAGACTGCATAAATCCGGCGCAATACCAAAGATTTTTGCACTGGGGTCTGTTTCCTTGATTTTTGCCACTGCCTTTTGGGCAGATGCGTCCGAGCTGGCAGTAAGAATAACGGTAGCGCCTTCCTTTAAAAAGGCTTGCACGGTTGCCAGACCAATACCTCTGCTGCCTCCGGTGATAACGGCTACTTTGTTTTGCAATCGCATATGAATACCTCCTTGTGTTTATATGGTTAGTATACAACTTTTTCTGTAAGATATCTGTGATATTATCACAAAAAACGCCTGCCGACAACCCGGCAGGCGTAATTCTATCCCAAAGCAACATCCAGAACCATCATCAGTGTAAAGCCCACAGCAAAAAACACTGTACCAACATTGGAATGCTCACCCTCGGACATTTCGGGAATCAGCTCCTCCACCACCACATACAGCATCGCACCGGCAGAAAAGCTTAAAAGGTACGGCAGTACCGGCACAACCAACTCTGCAAGCAGGATTGTGGCAATAGCGCCAATGGGCTCTACAACACCGGACAGCACACCATAGCCAAAGGCCTTGCCGCTTTTCATTCCGCCGCTTTTTAAGGGCATGGAAATAATGGCACCTTCCGGCATGTTTTGCAGAGCAATGCCCAACGCCAACGCCAGCAACGCCGCCGCGGATATGCTTCCATTGCCCGTCAACCAGCCTGCCACCACAACGCCTACAGCCATACCTTCCGGCAAATTATGCAAAGCAACTGCCATAACCATCATTGCCGATTTCCCCAGCGTAGAGGCTGTGCCCTCCGGTCTTTCGCTGTTCAGGTGCAAGTGTGGAATCAGCTGGTCCAGCACCAGCAAAAACAGAAATCCGCCCCATACACCTACGAAGGCAGGCAGGAACGCCAGCTTACCCATATGCTCCGACTGTTCAATTGCCGGAATAATCAGACTCCAAATAGAAGCCGCAACCATCACGCCGGAAGCAAAGCCGGATAATGCGCGTTGGAGCGTTCGGTTCATTTTCCCCTTTAAGAAGAAAACGCAGGCAGCACCAAGAACCGTACCCAGAAAGGGCAATAGCAGTGCCGCCGTCATTTCCCAATGCATGAAACCCCTCCTGTTTCAGAATATATTCTTATTATAGCATTGTTTCCATAGAATTGCTACAAAAAAAAGAAAGAATTGTCATACAGAAAATGCTACCTTACGAAACAGCTATGCCCCCTCAAGCTGAGGGGGCATAAAACAGATAGGCAGTCCTTATTTCGGTTGATTTACGCCAGGGGTACATCCTTTCCGTTTGCAAATACTGCTTGAATTTGAATCTCATCATCAAAAACCACCAAGTCCGCGGCTGCACCAGCCTCCAGCTTGCCAATATTGGCGCCCAGAATACGGGCGGGGGTCTCGGTAATCATTTTTACGGCGCTCAACAGCGGAATGTTGGCATCCTTCACGCAAACACGCAGCAGGCGGTCTGCGGTAGCAATGCTGCCGGCGAAGGCACTGCGGTCGCGCAATTTGGCAACGCCATCTTCAATGATGCAGGGAACGCCGCCGATTTCCGATTCTGTGGAGCTGGTGCCGGCCACCTTCATGGCGTCGGTGACCAGGCAAACACGGTCATAGCCCTTAATTTTGCAAATCAGCCGAATCAGCTCCGGCGGTAAATGCTTGCCGTCGGCAATCATTTCCACGTCCATATCATCCAAAAGGTATGCAGTTTCCAAAACGCCCAATTTCCGATAGCCATTGTGACGGGTAATGGTGGAGGTGCAGGAATACAGATGGGTTACCATGCGGCAGCCATTTTCAAATGCGGTTAAGCAATCCTCATAAACCGCATCAGAATGGCCCATAGAGGGGAGGATGTCGTTCTTGGTTAGAAAATCTGCAAAAACGCCTTCCTTATCCAGCTCGGGTGCGTAGCTCCAACGGCGCATTACCTTGCCGAAGCGCTGCACCAGGGGCTCATACTGCTCCTTCACTGGAACTGCCAGTGCGTCGGGGTTTTGTGCGCCGCACTGCTTGGGAGAGAAGTAGGGACCTTCCAAATGGGCGCCAAAGAAACGGCTGGGATACTGGTTTTGTGCCACGCAGGTTTCCAGCTGCGTTAATGCTTTTTGGGTTGCCTCCATGGAAACAGAGGTGATGGTGGGCAGCATGGTGGTTGTGCCGTGGCGCAGATGGAAGGCTGCGGCGTTGGCAATGCCATCGACATCGGTAGAGCAAAAATCAGTACCGTTGCCGCCGTGCACATGCAAATCGATGAAGCCGGGGCTGACAATGCTATCCGCATACTCATATTCCTTGTCAAAGGGCAGATTTTCGGCTGTTACAGCGCAAATCGTACCGTCTTCCCAGTATACATAGCCATCAAAAAAACCGTTGGGGGTAATGATGCGGCTGCTTTTTACTCTTGTAATCATATCATTACTCCTTATTGGCAGCTGCCTGCAGGTTCAAGGCATCTTCGCTGGATGCCAAGACGCTCTGGGTCAGCGTGCAGGTTCCGTTTTGAATTTCTGCCAAGAAGTCATCCAAAATGGAGGTTGCAGGGGCAACGCCCGGCAAAATCTCAACCTCTGTAGCGCCGTCTTTATAGACAGATACATCGGGCTTAATGTAGCAGAAGGTCACAAGACCCTTTTCACACCAGAATTTGAAATCCCAATAAGTAGGCATGGAGAACACTTGGCTGGGTGCGCTGTAAGACACGTCCGCCAAAACGCCGGCACCCTGAGTCGTTTCTGCCATGAACATGGCGCTGTCCAGAAAATCGGGATGCCGTGTAGCAAAAGCGTTCCAGGTACGGGCGCAATGAATTTTCTGAATACGGTGTCCTGTCAGATAGGGAACCAGGTCAATGGCGTGGATGGCAAGGTCATTCAATGTGCCGCCATGCATACCCTCTTCAAAATACCAGTCGGGGCGGTTGGCATAATCGATGCAATGCTGGCCGGTAAAGGAGATATTCTTTACTTTGCCCATCTCTCCGCTTTCCAGCAGCTTTTTGGCGGTTACAGCAGCAGGTGTATATCGCAAATCCAGCAGGCAGCCCACCTTCAGGTTCTTTTCCTCTGCCAATGCACGGATTTGTGCCAGCTGTACCATATCAATGCAAAGGGGTTTGTCGGCAATGACGTGCTTGCCGTGCTGCAGGGCGGCGATAATTGCCGCACCCCGGTCACCATAAGCGCCGCCAAAGGCAACAGCATCCACCATGGGGTTTTCCAGCCAGCTTTCGTAACTGCCGGAATCAAAGGTAATGCCCAGCTTTGCTTCTGCGGCGGAGCGCGC
>JAZSAK010000029.1:0-37191 GCA_045601865.1 Faecousia sp.
AGCTGCCTGCTTGCCATCCATGACTGCTTTCATAATCGCACGCAGGGCGACCTCGGTTTTTCCAAAACCCACATCACCGCAAAGCAAGCGGTCCATGGGAATGGGCGATTCCATATCGCCCTTGATTTCTGCGATGCAGCGCAGCTGGTCGTCTGTCTCCGGATATGGGAAATTATCCTCAAATTCTTTTTGCCAAGGTGCGTCTGCAGCAAAGGCATAGCCCTCTTGACGCTTGCTGGCAGCATAGAGCTGTATCAGCTCGCTGGCCATATCCTTGGCGGCTTTCCTTGCTTTTGCCTTTGTTTTTTGCCAGGCATCCGAGCCGATTTTGCTTAGACGCACAGCGGCATCCTCACCGCCGCCAATATATTTGCTTACGATATCCAGTTGTGTTGCCGGCACAAATAAAGTGTCGCTGCCTTGGTAGGCAATCTTGATGTAGTCCTTCACAGCACCGTCCACTTTGATTTGCTCCATGGCAATAAAGCGACCAATACCGTAGTGCTCATGCACCACTAAATCGCCGGGAGTCAAGTCGGTAAAGGAGTTAAGCTTTTGCCGGTTTGTTGTGCTCTTCTTCGCCTTTCTTTTGGGCGCAGCTTTTGTAATTAATTGCCCCTCGGTTAAAATGGCAAGCTTGGAATTGGGGTATTCCATGCCGACGGGAAGTATCCCTTCGGTCAAAAGAATTTGACCGGGCTTGGGTATGGCGGTGAGAGGAATGCATAAAAGGGCAGAAAGCCCTTTTTCACTTAACAATTCCTGCAATATCTCTGCTCTGCGACGCGTTCCGCAAAGCACTAAAGCGGCGAACTCCATTTTTTGATAATGGGCAAGGTCGGTGACGGCAGCGTCCAGGTTGCCACCATAACCAGGAAGTTGCTTGGCGGTCATAGGGTAGAGCTGTTTCGGGGGACACTCCTCTGGGTAGGAAGTGGCAGCAAAGGTGTCCAAATAAACGAGATTACGGTTGCTTATTTGGTGAAGGAAATCCTCCCACTGGCACACATAGTCACATAGCTCGCCGGCTAAAAGTCCAGCCTGCAGCATGCTGTCCAGCTGCATGCCAACTTCCTCTGTACGGCTTCTTGCTGTCCGTTTCAAACTACCGTGATCACAAAGTATAACGGTCGCATTTGCAGGGATATAGTCTGCAGCAGTGGAAGCCTCTGGATAAATCAATGACATATACCGGTCAGATGCCGGATTCTGAATGCCATTTTCGTATTTTTCCAAATCCTTTTCTAAGGTCTTTACTAATGGCTCATTGATATTTTTGCGACGCTTTTGGCGGGCAATCAGCGCCTTTAAATCCTCCTGAAGTCCGCTAAGACCCTGCGGATGCAGCCGAGGCTGTGTTTCACTAACCGGTAGGATAACAACACGATCCACATTTTCCGTTCGGCGTTGTGTATCCGTATTAAAATACCCCATAGTATCCAATTCATCGCCAAAAAATTCTGCACGACAAGGAGATTCGCAAACAGGAGAAAATACATCCAGAATTCCACCGCGAACGGAGAACTGACCAGGTCCTTCAACCATTGCACAACGGCTGTAGCCCGCTGCTGTCAAGCGACGAACAAGGGTTTCCATAGGATATTCCTTACCGACCTCCATAGTGAAGACGGCAGTCTCCAAAGTTTTTGGGGGTATGGTGCGCTGACTCAGCGCTTCCCATGTAATAATTTGGAGTTCTGTTTTGCCATACATCAAATCGTATAGCTGTTTCAGCCGCTTTTGCTCCCACGCACGGGAAACAACGGCGGCATCATATAGTGTTAGTTCACGACTGGGAAGGACTGGCGGTGTATCCTCTAAAAAGGCCTTCAATTCTTCTTGAAGCCTTCTGGCGGTCATCTCGTCTTGGCAAATGACAACAACCGGCGCGGAGGTGTCCTGACGCAAGCCGGCAATCATATGGCTGCGACATATTGGGCTGATTCCGGTTATGGCAATTGATTCCTTTTTGGTAACGGATTCCACCAGGGAATTGTACTCCGGTATGAATTTTAATATGGAATGTAAATTCTCCATTACTTTTCCTCCACGCAACAATGCGGAAAGGGGGAATAGGACCCCCTTTCCGTGGTGATTTGACAATATTTACGGCCGTGAGCCGTTATAGCGGTTTGCTGCTTCCGGAACGCCTTTCTCCACAATACACAGGGCGGCATCTGCGGCACGGTCCAGTGCAGGACAAAGGGCTTTTTCTTCATTGGCAGTAAAGGCGGATAATACCCAGTCTGCTAAATCCTGTGAGGGATTCGTTTTTGCACCGACTCCGATTTTAACACGGGGAAAGTCCTGACTTCCCAATTCGGCGATGATGGATTTGATACCGTTATGACCGCCGGCTGAGCCATCGCTGCGGATACGTAAACGGCCCGGTTCCAGTGAGATATCGTCAAACAAAACGACAATCCTCTGTGGTGGGATATGGAAATAGGCACTTAGCTGCAAAACAGACTTGCCGGATAAATTCATATACGTTAAAGGTTTTAGAAGCAATAACTTCACGCCGTTGTAAGTGATTTGCCCGTATAGGCCTTGAAATTTGCTTTTTTCAATCTTGCAGCCTAATTTCTGTGCCAAAATATCTATGGCGCGGAAACCGCAGTTGTGACGGGTGTTTTCATATTCCCGGCCGGGATTCCCCAGCCCCACAATCAGCCATGTGTCAATTTTCTTACCAAACACGGCTTAGAACAGGTCGGCGATGGAAGTACCGCCGTGGACGTGGGAAATGGCGCGGGCAAAAATGGGGGCGACATCCAAGAACTTAATTTTGCCGCTGGCAGTGTTGGCAACCTGGGGAATGGTGTTCAAGAATACCATTTCCGTAATGGGGCTTTTTTCAATGCGCTCGTAAGCGGGGCCGGACAGAACGCCATGGGTAGCGCAAGCGTACACAGCCTTTGCACCGCCTACATCCACCAGAGCCTGTGCCGCATTGCACAAAGAACCAGCGGTATCCACCATGTCGTCGAACAAAATGCAGGTCTTGCCCTTAACATCGCCAATAACGTTCATAACCTCGCATACGTTAGCCTTTTGGCGGCGCTTATCTACAATGGCCAAGCCCATATGCACTTTTGCAGCAAAGGTACGGGCACGGGCAACAGATCCAACGTCAGGAGAAACAACCACAAAATCTTCGTGGTTATACTTGTCCTCGGGGAATTTATCCAAATAGTATTTTACAAAGGTTGGATTGCCTAATAAATGGTCTACGGGGATGTCAAAGAAGCCTTGAATCTGGGCAGCGTGCAGATCCATGGTCAGCACACGATTTGCGCCAGCAGCGGCAATCATGTTAGCCACCAGCTTGGCGGAGATGGGGTCACGACTTTTAGCCTTGCGGTCTTGACGGGCATAACCAAAATAGGGGATAACAGCTGTGACACGACCGGCGGAAGCACGACGGCAGGCATCAATCATAATCAGCAGCTCCATCAAGCTGTCGTTGACAGGCTTGCAGGTGGACTGGATTAGAAACACGTCAGCACCGCGAACAGTCTCGTTTAGAGAAACAGAGACTTCACCATCGGCGAAGGTTTTAACATCTCCATCGCCCAACGCAATTCCAAGCTCCTTGCAGATAGTTTTTGCAAACTCGGGATTGGAGTTGCCGCAGAAAACCTTAATATTCTCTCCGTAAGCAATCATTAGAACAACCTCACTTATATTCTTTTCTATAATTTCACCATATTGGCATATTCCGAAATTATTATATCATCCATACTATGGAAAATGCAACACCGAACATCAGAAAATAACCACGAAAAAAGCAAGAAAAAACGGTCCGCTTTCGGTAAAACTGGCGACTAAATAGAAAACTCCCTCCGAAAGACATTCGGAGGGAGCAATATTGTGAGATTAATGCGCCTTACGGGAAGCCAATTCCGTGTTCATTTTTGCCAGAGTCTTCTTGTCAAGGTTGTAAACAAGGCCCAAGCCAATAAAGACGAACAGACCTGCTACAAGGTAGAGAACAGCAACGAGGGAACGAATCTGCAGTGCATTTTCCCAAGAAATCAGAGCAACATCAATAATTTCAGCTCCGGTCTCAGGGTCAATGGCGTTGTTGACATATCCCATGGTGCCCATGATAGCAACAGCAACAGCGGGACCGACACCCTGTGCCAGCTTACGGAAGAAGGAATGCAGAGAATAGACAACGCCTTCCTCTCGATTGCCGGTCTTCCACTCGTTGTAGTCGATAGCATCACCCATCATAGCCCAAGATACGGTGGAATAGATGCCCATACCCAATGCGCAAACCAGTTGCGCGACAATGTAAACAATCAAATCGATTTCGGTGTGACCCTTGCTGACGGGAATCAGACCCAAAGGAGCTGCAAACAGAATCAATGCACCAACAACATAGCAGATGGCACCGACCACGGACAGTTCCTTCTTGCCGTACTTGATAACCATCTTCCGAGCAAGAGGGGTAAAGACAACGATGGGTATCATGGCAAACATCTGTACCAGACCAGAGATTTTGGGATTTTCAAAGTAAATTTGGAAGGTTACATTGATAGCGGTAGTAGCGCCCTGCATGCCAATGAACATACCCATGGCAGCTAAAGTAGCGCCAACGGCAGGACGGTTCTTCAAAAAGTTGCCCATTGCTTCCCAAACGTTAAATTTAGGTTGATCTTCGTTACACTTCACTTCCTGCTCTACACGGATAGTGGTGTTTTTAATCATGAACTGGAAGCAGATAAAGCCCAAAATACCCATAATAAATGCAGTCACGAAAACCATGGTGCCGTTTAAGGATTTATCATCATTGTAAATCAGGAAGGGCAGAATCACCATGGGCAGCATATTGCCCACCATGCCACCTATGGAGCGCCATGCGGATAGAGAAGCGCGGTCACCAGGCTCGCTGGAGATTAACGACAGCAAAGAGCCATAGGGAACATTGGCGATGGTGTAGAAAGCGTCCCAAACTACATAGCCAGCAATAAAGATGATAAACTTTGCCCATGTGGGAGCGCTGGGGAAGGGCAGGAAGCAACAAGCACCGCCTATAATCAGGCCGATAGAGCCAATCCAGATATACTGCAAGAACTTGTTGCGTTTGTAAGTATGTCTGTCAGCATCCACCATGGAGCCAATCAGAGGGTCGTTAATAGCATCCCAAACCTGCACAATTAACAGCATGATAGAATACCATGCACTCATACCCATAACCTGGGTCCAGAATAGAGCCATAGTGCCTTTAAGCGCAAAGCTCATATTGCATCCAAGGTCACCTGCAGCATATGCCACGGAGTCGCGAATGCCGAATTTGCGATAGCCTTTTTCGTCTAATTTAACGGGTTTAGACATAAATAATCCTCCTAAAATCATGTGGGGCCAAGAGCCCACAAATTAAAATTATTATAAATCAAAAGAACAAAAAATTATAGAGACAAAACGACGCATATGTGACACCTTGTGCTGATTTAAAATATGTAATTTTTAGGGATATTGCACAAAATGGTTGATAATTCTGGAGCGATTGGTATAATATAGTTAGAAATTTCACTGGAGGCATGCGCAATGTACAAACTATGTAAAACAGAACAATCGGCCATGCGACAGCACCGGTTGGAGCAAGGACTATTGCGAGCAATGCAGATAAAACGGTACGAGGATATTACTATTAGCCAACTTTGTGATGATTTGTCAATTCCGAGAAAGTCCTTTTATCGTTATTTTTCCGGCAAAGACGGTGCACTTGTAGCGTTGTTGGACCATACGCTTATGGAATTTGACCAATCCAATCTGCATCAAAAGGGAAGGGGAACTGCAACCGGAGAATTGGAACGTTTCTTTGCGTTTTGGCAGGAGCACAGAGAATTATTGACCGCTTTGGAGCGTAGCCATTTACACGGTATGTTGGTGGAACGTGCTACCTTTCATGCAATCAATGAACGAATGATGCCGATGCACTTGAAAAGCATGTCTATAGAAATTCAGAGCTTAGCACTAAACTTTACTGTAAGCGGACTACTTGCCATGGTGTTTCAGTGGCATAATAACGGATGCACGCAGACACCCAAAGAAATGGCGAAAGTTGCCACGATGATATTGGGTGCAACATTAGTACCAAATGAGAAATAAAAATGGGACGCGCTTTGGCGCGTCCCTAAATTTATTCATTCATTTGACCAATGTACTGAAAACGCGGACCATGATAATTATCCTTGTCCACGATCTCGGTCCACATTGTTGCCGGCCGAACCCAGAGCCCTCCGTTACCATAAAGTGCGCGGTATACTACCATTTCCTCCAAGGTCTCCGAATGCTTTGCAATACCAATTAACTCATATTCACCGCCCTTAAAGTGGCGGTATTTACCGGGCAAAAGTGTCATAGCAGTTGCTCCCATGAGGCAGAAAATACCTGCGTTGCGCCCACATGATTGTTTCGGATCAATGCACCGATAATAAATATAATAATCAATACGGCTGCCAGCGCCAAAAATAGATAGGGCAAATAGGTTTCCTTAATAATTCTAGATTTGGTTTTTCGTATTCTGTTCGGCTTCTTTTGCTGTGTTTCTGCTGTTTGTTGTGTTCCCATCTAATTTCTGCCTTTCTTTTTTCAGTAGTATATCCTAAAAATCGACAAAATGCAAGATTGTACATTGCAATTTATTAGGAAGTTTGCTATAATCCTTGCATACAAAGGGAGAGGAGAACAATATGGCGAAAAAGAAATTCGGGGATCGTAAGGATGGTATTTGGTTAAAGGATATACCTGCGATGAATCGCATTATGCCGGCACTGATGCCCAATCGTGCGGACAATGAGGCGTACATTAGCATAGATGTGGATGCCAGACCGCTAAATGCATATTTGGAAAAACTCAATGAAGGACGTACGGAAGATAAGTATACCTTCTTTCATTTGATTAGCGCCGCTGCGGGTAAGGCGTTTGTATTGCGTCCGAAGATGAACCGCTTTGTTTGCAACAACAAAGTGTATCAGCGCAAGGATATCACCGTTGCCTTTACTGTGAAAAAGCGTTTTGATGACCATGCGGAAGAAGCATTGGCGTTTTTTAAGTATGACACAAAGGAAACGCTGGCAAGCTATCATGAAAAAATTATGAAGGTCATTCATTCCACCAAAAGCTATGAAGAAAAAGATACGTCTACCGGAGCGATGGATGTGGTAACGAAGCTGCCGCAGTGGATGATTACCGCCATTGTAAAATTTGTCCTATGGCTGGATAAGCATGGCTGGGCACCGGAGTTTTTGATTGGCAGCGACCCCAACCATGCGGCGATTTTTCTGACCAATCTTGGCTCCATTGGTTTACCGGGCGGGTATCACCATTTGGTGAATTGGGGAACTAATTCCTGCTTCATTGTGGTAGGTAAAAAATACTTAAAGATGGATTATGACAAGGATGGCAATGAGGATTTGCACGAGGTGATTCCGTTGGGAATTACGTTGGATGAACGCATTGCAGATGGGTATTATTACTCCGGCACAGTGGCATTGGTAAAGGAACTTTTGGAACACCCGCAATTAATGGAAATGCCTGCAGATACGCCGGTGGAGTACGCCATAAAGCGGTAAGTTTTCCTTGACAAATACGTTACACAGCCGTATAATTTTTGTTGCGGTGAACCTCGCCGCAGCATATGGGCCTGTAGCGCAGCTGGGAGCGCATTACATTCGCATTGTAGGGGTCGGGAGTTCGAATCTCCTCAGGTCCACCATAAAAAGCCACCTCATAGAGGTGGCTTTTTTGATGCAAATGAATAAATTTAAAAATATGTTATTTTTCGTTCATATTTTCGCCGTATGCTATGCTAATATTTTCATAGATTGGAAGCGATTATGTGAAAAATTGTATGTGGCTGTATCGTATTATTCGATGGCTTGTTTGGCTGTTTTACCCCAAAATGGAAGTGGTGGGCAGAGAAAATTTGCCCGATGAGCCTGTCGTTATTGTGGGAAATCATAGTCAGATGAACGGACCGATTGCCTGTGAATTGTATCCCCCCAGAAAAAGCTATACTTGGTGCGCGGGGCAGATGATGCAATGGGGGGAAGTGGCGGACTATGCCTTTCAGGATTTTTGGTCGCAAAAACCCAGGTATACTCATTGGTGGTATAAGCTTCTTTCCTACATTATCGTCCCATTTTCTGTTTGCATATTTCGAAATGCCAATGTGATTGGCGTATATCACGATGCCAGAATTCTTTCTACCTTCAAAACGACGATAAAGCATTTGCAGGCTGGGGCAGACATCATTATATTTCCGGAGCAGGATGCGCCGTATAATACGATTGTATATAAATTTCAAGATAAATTTATTGATGTGGCAAGGCTATATTATAAGCGAACCGGAAGGAATTTAGCGTTTATGCCGATGTATATTGCACCTAAGCTGAGGAAAATGTATTTGGGCAAACCGATTTATTTTGACCCAACACAACCTATGGAAACGCAAAGAAAAAGGATTAGCACTTATTTAATGGAGCAAATAACGGAAATTGCCCATAATTTGCCGGCGCATACGGTTGTGCCGTACCGAAATATACCGAAAAAGCTTTATCCGTCTAATAAGGAGTAATGCTATGCAAAAACCCGTGGTCGATTATGGTGAATTTCGATTTTCCAGGCTGACAGAGCCCCGTTTTTCCCACTTGCTCTTGCTTTTGGGATGGGTGGTGTATTTTGTTCTTTACTTTTTGACAGAAAACTTGATTCCAGCGGATGAATGTTATCCGGTGCATTGTGTCATAGATGATTGGATCCCCTTTTGTGAATGGTTTCTGATTCCTTATGCTGGCTGGTATGCACTGATTGTGTTTTCATTGGTGTATTTTGCCCTTTATAATGTAGATAACTTTAGAAAGCTGCAAATATACATTATGATAACCCAAGCGGTAGCGATGATATGCTATATTGCTTTTCCCACCCGTCAAGATTTGCGTCCGGCAGAGTTTTCGAGGGATAACCTTTTGACGCAGGCTATAGCTTGTCTTTATGCCGTCGATACAAATACCGGCGTATGTCCGTCCTTGCATGTTGCATATTCGTTAGGTATTGCATCTGTATGGCTAAGGGAAAAATCCGCAGGTGTAGTGGGTAAAACGCTGATTGTAATTGCCGTGATTTTAATTTGCCTTTCCACAATGTTCATTAAACAACATTCTGCGGTGGATGTTTTTGCGGCACTGCTGGTTTGCCTGCTGACAGAGCTGATTGTATTTCGTGATCGATATTTTACAAAGTGTACTTTTTAGGAAGTACACTTTTTGTTATGATATGTTATGAGGTGATAGATAGAAAAGATAACATTTTCAAAACCGTGCAGTTTTCGGTTGCTTTTTGTAGTTTTTATGTTATAATTGTGTTAAGACTTGGTAGGGTTTGCGCTCTACAATTACGGCAAGTTCTTTTATTGTCCGTACATACGGAAAGGAGAAGTGAAACCATGATTATTACGCAAAAAAAACCTATTGAAGAAGTAATGGCGATGGTCGGCGATGCCAAAACAGTTGCAATCGTCGGATGTGGCAGCTGTGCAACGGCATGCCAAACCGGCGGAGAGCCGCAAATTGCGGAGCTGACCGCTGTTTTAGAGCAGGCAGGCAAAAAGGTGGTTGCAACTACGGTTTGCGATTATTGCTGCATGAATTTGGGTGTTAAGGCGAAAATGAAGGCGATTAACGCGGAAAATCCAGACTGCGTTGTGTGCATGTCCTGCGGTGACGGTGTACAGTGCGTTGCAAAAAATGCCAACGACAAGCCGGTTTATCCGTCTAACAACACAATGTACTTAGGTGAAGCCGTTCGCTTTGGCGTGTGGGAGGAAGCCTGCCGCTTCTGCGGACAATGTGTACTGGGTCAGACCGGCGCTGTTTGTCCCATCACACAATGTGCAAAGAGCCTTGTAAACGGTCCTTGTGGTGGTCAAAAGAATGGCAAGTGCGAGGTTAATCCAGAGAATGACTGTGCTTGGATTAAAATTTACAACCGCTTGGAGGCTACCGGACAGCTGGAAAAGCTGGCGCAGCGCCGTGAGGATAAGGGCTATGGCGATTATGCCTATCCCAGAACCATTAGCTTGAGGGGGAAGAAATAATGAGCATATTGAAAGACGCACTGGAATCCGGTAAGTTTGGTGTAACTGCCGAGATGGCACCCCCCAAGGGATATGACTTTACTGAGCAGATGGAAGCTGCGCAATTGCTGAAGGGCAAGGTCCACGGTGTCAATGTTACAGATATGCAATCTGCCAGTCTAAAAGCTACCGGCTTGGGTCTTTGCATTAAGCTGAAGCAGGCTGGTGTTGAGCCAATCTTACAGATGACCGGTCGTGACCGTAATCGTATGGCGTTGATGGGCGATGCACTTGCAGCAGCTTCTTTTGGCATCGACACGATGCTGGCATTGACCGGTGACCATCCGGTTGTTGGTGACTGCCGTGATGCAAAGCCTGTATATGATTTAGATAGTGTAGGTATCTTAAAGATGCTCAGCGATATGGAAGTCTCCGGCTGTGACTGCGGTGGCAATGAGCTGGCAGGCGGCGCACCTAAGTTCTATAAAGGCGCATCTGTTACTCCGGTTTATGAACCTCTGTTTTTGCAGTTAAACAAGCTGCGTCAGAAGGTGGAGGCCGGCGCTATGTACATACAGACCCAGGGAATTTTCGACCTGGATACCTTTAAGCGCTTCTTAGAGCAGGTAGATATGATGGGTATTAAGACGCACATCATGGCGGGTATCATCCCCCTTAAATCTGCAGGCATGGCAAAGTATATGAACGAGAATGTCCCCGGAATAGACGTACCTCAGGATATGATTGATCGTCTGTCCGCTGCTGCTGCAGAAGGTAAGGAAAAGGGTGTAAAGGGTTTGCCTACCCAGTTGGGCATTGAGATGGCAGCAGAGATGATTGCCAAAATTAAGGACGAAAAGCTGTGCGATGGCGTGCATATTATGGCGATTGGCGCAGAAAAAAATGTCCCCACGATTTTGGAAAAAGCGGGTATCGCAATTTAATGCAATATTTAAAGGCACCGAGCATCACTCGGTGCCTTGCTTATTTTGCAGATAAGTCCATTTGACGACGCAGGATGGTCATTGGCGGAACCTGCTTTGGGAGCGTAATGTAAAATTTCATCTGTGGTGTTCTGGGTTCGTCCAAAGGATTGTTGTGTAAATCTTTCATATTTCCTGCAATTAAGGAGAATGGAGCCATATCCGGACCAACAGCTTCCAAGGCATTCCCTTGGGAGAATTTATTTCGCAAACTGCATGTCGCAAGCCCGTTTTCATCACAGCTTTCCACAATGGCACACACCTGCCAGTTGCGAATGTAGCGGGAGTTTTCAACATATTGTCCCGGTTGACCAAAATAAAATCCGGTGGAGTAAACGCGATGAGAAACGCGCTCTACCTCTTCACGCCAGATAGGGTTAATCGGCCTGCCTGCAGCAACATCGTCAATGCAGTGCCGGTAAGCACCGGTTACGATGGCAGCGTAATAGGCAGATTTGGCTCTGCCCTCAATTTTAATGCAGTCTACACCGGCATCCATCAACTCGGCAAGGTGGTCAATCATGCACATATCCCGAGAGTTGAGAATGTAGGTGCCTTTTTCATCTTCATATACTGGGAAAAATTCTCCTGGCCGTTTTTCCTCCATCAAAGCATATTGATATCGACACGGTTGTGCGCAAGCACCGCGGTTGGAATCTCTGCCGGTCATGTAATTACTTAGCAAACACCGACCGGAATAGCTAACGCACATTGCACCATGACCAAAGGTCTCAATTTCCAGTTCTTTAGGCGTTTTTTCCCGGATAGTGCGGATTTCCTCCAGACTTAGTTCCCGCGCTAGTACAACTCTTTTTGCTCCTAAATCATACCATGCCTTAGCGCATTCGTAGTTGGCAATGGATTGCTGTGTAGAGATGTGTCGCTGACAGTTGGGCGCGTACTTTCCTGCAAGTGTAAAGGCACCCATATCTGCAACAATCAAGGCATCTACGCCGGAATCGTTGAGCTGTTCTAAATAAGCCGGCAACTGCCTGATTTCCTCGTTTCGAGGCATGGTGTTGACGGTGACGTGCACCTTTACACCATGGCTATGAGCAAAATCCACAGCACTCGGTAATTCCTCAGCAGAGAAATTACCTGCGAAGGAGCGCATGCCGAAGTCTGTTCCGGCAAGATAAACGGCGTCAGCGCCATAAAGCACAGACATTTTCAGCCGTTCCATATCTCCGGCGGGGCTTAATAATTCCAATTTTGTCATATTAGTTACCGTTAATAAAGTTTAGATGTTCTTGATAGGTTTTGAAGAATTTGTGTTCTCTGGAGTCCGCTTCCGGATCTAAGGCATAGTAATAGTAGCTGGAATCTTCCGGATTCAATGCAGACTTTAGGTTAAGCTGACCGGGATTGGAAATCGGTCCGGGTGGCAAACCTTCATACCGGTAGGTGTTATATGGATGGTCAATTTTTAAATCCTCGGCAGTCAGATCCTTTTTTCCATCCAAGGCATAAACCACAGTGGCATCAATATTCAAGAATGGGAAATTGGGGCTGGTTAGCCGGTTGTAGATAACCGAGGCAATTTTCACGCTTTCACCACTGTGGGCGCTTTCCTTTTCCACCATAGATGCCACAGTGACCAAATCCAAAACCGTAAGTTTGTGTTCTGCAATATAGCTTTGGGAATAACCCCTCTTGGCGTACATCTTGGCAAGACGCTCGTTCAGGGTGACCAGCTCCTCTTGCATTTCTTCCGTAAACTGGTCATCAAAGCGATTAAGGAATTTAATAAAAACACGCTTAGGTGTATCGTTGGTGTAAAATTGGTAGGTATCGGGGAATAGGAAGCCCTCCAAACAGTATTTATTTCCTCTTTCTACGCCCTCTAAGAACCAGTAATCTGTGAATTCGCTTTCGCTGGCATACGCTTCCAAATCTTGTACAGAACATACACCCTTTTCTTCCAGCAAACTGAAAATTTGGGCGCAGGTATAGCCTTCAGGAATCATAACATCGATGGTTTGACGATACGAGGAGGTGGCAGACATTCCGCTTACCAAGGCGTGGTAATCATACTTGGTATTTAACTCAAAAGTGCCGGCACTTATTTTTTCCTTTTCCTCTACCTTGGCCAAGCCACAGTACATTTTGAAAAGACCGGGATACTCGATTAAACCGGCATTTTGCAGTTTCGTGGTGACAGTGTCCAGTGTGTCTGTTTCCGTAATGGTAAGGGTAACCGTACGGTCATTACGACCGAAGGCCAATAAATCAGTGGCACAAATCCACACAAAACGCCCCAAAGAGATTCCAATTGCAATAGCAAGTGCAAGCCAAATCGCAGTGGCAGCCAAATGCGGCAGCCCAAACAGACCGTAACCGTTTTTCCGTTTGGGACGAACCTTGCGAATCACACCGTTATCATTTTCCTGAAAAGATTCCGGCGCTTGCGTTTCGGCAGGCTCTGGGTCCACTGCGGCTGCAGGAATTTGCAAATCCTCATCGTAGGCTTCCTGCAAAATCTTTTCCCAATCCTCATCCAAAATGGTATGGTCGGGCTGAGGGTCAGCGGGTGAATCCGTTTCCGCCACGCTTTCCTGCTTCACCTTTTTCATTAAATCCTCAAACCACTGGTTGTCATCGGGTTGACTGTTAAATACATCGTTTTTCATGGCTTCGTCCTCTCGTCAGCGAATTACGATTTGCTTTTGGATGCTTTGTGCAGCTTCGCTTCCTTTTAGTGCTTCCACCAGTGCAAGACCAAAGGGTATTGCACAACCGGCGGAGGTACCGGTAATAAGCCCTCCATCTCGAACACACGGAACATCCGCAACCATATTTGCGCCGCACATATCTGCTTCACAGCCGGGATAGCAGGTAGCGGATCTCCCGTCCGTAATGCCCAAATCTGCCAAAACGGCAGGTCCTGCACAGATCGCGGCTACAAACTTATCGTTTTCCCATGCAAAGCGCAGTGCATCCATGGCTTTCTGACTTGCCCGCACAGAGGCAACACCGCCCAAGCCGCCGGGCAGTACAATCATATCCAAATTTGTCAGGTCCATTTCATCAAGGGTAATATCGGCAGTTATGCCAATATTATGACCACCATAAATAATTTTTCCATTAATGCCAACTGTGCATACTTTCAGTCCTGCACGGCGCATAATATCCAATGGGGCAACGGCCTCTATTTCTTCGAAGCCGGTACCCAATAGCATGTAAACCATTGTTATTCCTCCAGGCATTTCTGCACAAGTGCATAAATCTCGTTGTGGATGTCCTCAATACTGCGCATTTTATCATCTTGCACACATTCGATAATATGCCAACCGTAATACTGCGCCGCACGGCGGCCGGTCTCACGGCAGATAGCCAAATAAGTCATGTCCTGCTCGTGGATATCTGCGTGGGTATTGGTTTGCTGTTCGCGATGGCGCATAAGCTTTTCGGTAAAAGCCGTAGGCACATCCAAATAGATAACCAAATCTGGGCGGGGCAAACCTAAGCGTTCATATTCAAAATCATATAGCCACTTAAGGAAACTGGCCTGTTTTTCCACCGGCTCTTTTGAAGCTTGATGAACGGCGTTGGATGTGGTGTATCGATCGGAGACGATTAATCCGCCATTTTCGTACCAATTACCCCAGTCCTGCTTGTAGGAAGCGTAACGGTCGACTGCAAAAAAGGTAGACGCAGCATATGCGTTGACATCCGACGGAGCAGAACCAAATTCACCACCCAAATACATACGGATAAGTGCAGAGCTTTGTTCTGCGTATCGGGGGAATACCAACGTTTGAAATTGTTGTGCATCCCGCTGCAAACGCTGCGTTAGATGCTGAAATTGCGTGGACTTTCCGGATCCGTCTGTACCTTCAATTACGATTAGCTTTCCCATATTGCCCGTCTCCTGTATACTGCAGAATATTTCATGTATACAATACCATATTTTTTATAGTTTGTCCACACCTGATAGGGGATATAAAAAGGTTTTCTTTTCCAATTGTCAGAATGCTTGCATTTTCGACATAGTAGGTGTATAATGTCCTAAAACAAATTTTCGTTGCCTTTTGGGGGGAACAACATGAAGCAAAATAAAAACATGAAAAAGCGTGTCGGCACTTGGCAACGCAATATCTTAATTGCACTTTGCTCGGTGCTGTCCGTTGTTTTGATCATACTGGTTTTCGGTACGGTTTACGTCCATTCGCTGCTGAACAATTTACAGCGTGTAGATCCGGATAATGAAACAATGATGGGTGTCAGCGAATTTCAAGATATGTTACATGGCGATCCGGACTTGGAGACCGTTGACCCCAATAGCAGTGAAACGATTCCGCATATTAACGGCATTGAAATTGATAATGATGATGTTGAAACCATTCGGCATGGCAGTCATGTTAAGAATATTTTGCTGGTTGGGCAGGACCGTCGTCCCGGTCAGGGAAGACAGCGTTCTGATTCCATGATTTTGCTGACCATCAACACTTCCCGAAAAACCATTACAATGACCTCCTTTATGCGTGACCAATATGTAGAGATTCCAGGCTATTTGCCCAATAAATTAAATGCGCCCTATGTGTCCGGCGGATTTAAATTGCTCAATGCCACCCTGGAAGAGAATTTTGGTATTTTGATAGATGGCAATGTGGAAGTGGACTTTACCAGCTTTGCGAAATTGGTGGATATGCTGGGCGGTGTGGAGATTGAACTGACACAGGCAGAGGTGGATTGGCTCCGCTATCACAATGGACACGACTTGAAGGCAGGCATGAATTTGCTTACCGGTGAGCAGGCGCTAAACTATTCCCGTATCCGAAAGCTGGACAGCGATTACAAGCGTTCCCAGCGCCAGCAGAAGGTGCTGACCTCCTTATTTGAAGCCTATAAGAATAAGCCTGTAACAGAGCTTTTCTCCATTCTGGACGACATTTTGGGCATGGTAAAAACCGACATGAGCAATGCCGAAATCTTGAGTCTTGCCGGCGACATTCTGCCAATGCTTTCCAGCATGGAAACCAACAATTTGCGGATTCCGGTGGACGGCACATTCTCGGCGGGTACCGTGCAGGTTCGTGATGGATTGGCCGGATGGTTTGAGTATAATATTGACTTTAAGGCGAACCAAAAAATTTTGGCGCATCTTTACGAAAAATAAGATTGCAACCCCATCGTGTATGCGATGGGGTTGCCTTTTGCTGTTATTGTGGTTGCATATTTTCATGAAAGCTGATAAAATAACAGAAATACCGAAATTATGAAGGAAGAACATCATGACTCAGAACATTACCTTTGCAGAACTTGGCTTGAGCGATGCGATGCTGAAAGCATTGGAAAAAAAGGGATATGGCTATCCCACCACCATTCAAGCAGAGGCAATTCCATGCTTTTTGCAGTGGAAGGATGTGATTGCAAAAGCCCCAACCGGAACGGGAAAGACTTTTGCTTTCGGCATCCCGATGATTGAACATATTGACAGCCAATGCACCGATGTGCAGGGCTTGATTTTGGCACCCACGCGGGAACTGGCGATCCAGATTGGTGACGAATTGCGGGGCCTTTTAACCTATTATCAAGGGATTCGTGTGGCAGTGCTGTACGGCGGTGCAGGTATTGGTGGGCAGATTCAGCAGCTGCAAAAGAAGCCCCAAATTGTGGTGGCAACTCCCGGCAGACTGATGGATCACTATAATCGCAAAACCATCCGCTTGGACAAAATACAGACAGTGGTTTTGGATGAAGCCGACCGTATGCTTGATATGGGCTTTTTTAAGGATGTGACCCGTATCATTGAAAAGGTAAAAAACCGCCGGAATTTGGGGCTGTTTTCTGCCACGATTTCGCAAGAGGTTATGACGGTTTCCTGGATGTACCAACGCGATGAGGTGGAGATTACTGTAGAGCCCAAACAAGAAGATAAACCGGATATTGACCAGTACTGCCTGACGGTAACGCCTCTGGAAAAAGCGGAAACGGTTTTGCGCTTGATTCGAAGCCAAGGCTTTGAACGGGTTATGATTTTTTGTAATACCAAGCACATGTGTCAGCGGCTGTGTGATGATTTTTTGCGCGCAGGCATGGACTGCGGCTGTATCCATGGGGATATCCGCCAGAGCCAGCGGGAAAAGACAATGCAACGCTATCGCGACGGAAAACTGGCGATTCTAATCGCAACAGATGTTGCATCCCGGGGAATTGATGTAGATGATGTGGATTGTGTAATTAACTATGATATTCCTGAAGAAAATGAATATTATGTCCACAGAATCGGCAGGACCGGCAGAGCAAAGCGCAAGGGTAGTGCTTACTCTATCCTGGGAAACTTCCCGGAAAAAGCAAAGCTGGACGAAATTGCAAAGTTTTCTCATTATGAGATAAAACCTATGACTTTGACAGCGGACGGCACTTTACAGGAAGAAGTCAAAGTGTCCGTACCACCCAAGAGGCGTTTGCGTTGACGCCGGCAGAGAAAGGCTTTTTGCTGTTGGGAAGCAATTTGGCAGACCCATGGAGAAAACCCTTAACAACAGCTCAGATGCGTGTGCTTGCTCAGCGTGTTGAGCAGGCGCAGCGAGTCTGTGAGGACCGGGAATTGCGTGCAGAGGATTTGCTTGCGTTGGGATACAGTGAGGCATATGCGCAGCATATTTTATACCTATTATCCCAGGAAGACCAATTACAGCGGTATTTGCGCGGTGGTCAGATGGCGCAATGCCAACCGCTGACGCGTATTAGTGATGGTTATCCGAGAATACTCGTGCAACGGTTGGGCTTGGAAAGCCCAAGTGTTTTGTGGGCAAAGGGAAACATAGCGTTGCTGAATACGAATAAGATTGGCGTTGTAGGCAGTCGGGATATCCGAAAGGAAAATGCGGAATTTGCTGAGGAAGTGGGATATCAGGCGGCAAGGCAAGGCTATACCTTGGTTTCCGGAAATGCCAGAGGTGCAGACAAGCTTGCCCAACGGGCTTGCTTAAAGCATGGCGGCAGTGTGATTTGTGTCGTTGCCGATGCACTGACCGACCAGAAAGCCCATGAACGTGTGCTTTATTTAAGTGAAGAGGATTATGATGCGGAATTCTCTGCGCAGCGTGCTTTGAGCCGCAACCGAGTCATTCATGCATTAGCGGAGAAAACCTTTGTGGCACAAAGTGATCTCGAGAGGGGCGGCACTTGGGATGGCACTGTGAAAAATTTACGGCATGGCTGGAGCCCGGTTTTTTGCTGTCAAGATGGCACTGAAGCGATTTCGCAGCTGGAACAGATGGGCGCGCAGTGCGTGCATATGGATTTGCTGAACAATTTTGAAGCGTTAACCAGCCGATTTCAATCCTTCTTTGACGAATGATAAACAAATTCTCATCAGTTAAATATTTTTTGAAAAAAGAGTTGAAAAATATAAAAAAATAATGTAAAATGGTAAATATCAATTTTAGGAGGCTTTCCTATGTGTGGAATCGTTGGATATGTGGGGCAACAACAAGCGGCCCCTATTTTGTTGGACGGACTGTCTAAACTGGAATACCGTGGTTATGACTCTGCCGGCATCTGCATTCATGGCGCAGATGGTTTGCAGGTTGCCAAATCAAAGGGAAGACTGCAGGTTTTGTGCGACAAAACCGATAACGGCAATGCATTGCGTGGCGTAGTAGGTATTGGTCATACCCGTTGGGCGACCCATGGTGCACCTTCGGATATTAACAGCCATCCCCATATGTCGGATTCCGGCAAGATTTCTGTTGTCCATAACGGCATCATCGAAAATGAGGCGCGCTTGCATCAATGGCTGGAAGATAGGAATGTAAAGTTCCATTCCGAAACGGATACAGAAGTGGTTGCAAATTTGATTGGCTATTATTACGCCAAGTATAATGATTTTATCGCAGCCATACGCAAAACGATTTCCCGCATTGAGGGAAGCTATGCATTAGGCATTCTCTGTGCTGACTATCCGGATTCCATGGTGGCGGTAAAAAAAGATTCACCGCTGATTTTTGGTTTTGGTGACGGAGAAAATTATATTGCCTCCGATGTGCCTGCTATTTTGAAGTACACCCAAACCGTTGCCTATTTGGATGACGGTGAAATGGCGGTTTTTGATGCCAACAGTGTCAGCTTCTATGATGCGGCTGGCGAGAAAATTGAAAAGAAGCGTGAAAAGATTACTTGGGAGCTGTCTGCGGCAGAGCGTGGTGGCTATGAACACTTTATGCTAAAGGAGACTATGGAACAGCCCAAGGCATTGCGGGATACATTAAGCCCCCGCTTGAAAAATGGCGAAGTGGTGCTTGACGGCATTTCTCTGCCTGCGGAGTATTTGCAACAGGTGCGGAAAATCTATCTGATTGCCTGCGGTTCTGCATACTATGTGTCCGTTCTTGCAAAATACACCTTTGAAAAATATTGCCATATTCCTACAGAGGCGGTGATGGCATCGGAGTTCCGTTACAGTGAGCCGGTCATTGATGAGCGGGATTTGGTGGTTATCATCAGTCAGTCCGGCGAAACGGCAGATACTTTGGCGGCATTGCGTGAAGCAAAGCGTTTGGGCGCAAAGACTTTGGCGATTGTCAACGTGGTTGGCTCTGCCATTGCTAAGGCGGCAGACCAGACCATTTACACATGGGCAGGTCCTGAAATTGCAGTTGCAACCACAAAGGCATTTACAACCCAGCTGGCGGTTGTCTACTTGCTGGCGCTTTACATGGCAAAGCAGCTGGGCACAATGACTGACGCGGAGTATGCGGAAAATGTGGCAGCGTTGGAAAAACTGCCCGATGCCATGACAGAAGTGCTGTCTGATGAGAATCTGGAAAAGATTCAGTTCTATGCTAGCCGTTATCATGGACATCACGATGCGTTCTACATTGGCCGTAATGTGGATAGCGCCGTCTGCTTGGAAGGCAGTCTGAAATTGAAAGAGGTTGCCTACCTGCACAGCGAGGCCTACGCGGCAGGCGAACTGAAGCACGGTCCCATTGCCTTGATTGAGGAGGGAACGCTTGTTGTTGCATTGGCAACGGTTGAACCCTTGTTTGACAAGACGATGGCCAATGTTCGTGAGGTTCGGGCAAGAGGTGCAGACGTGCTTTGTGTGACCCGCAAGGAATTTGAAGAGGCGGCTCGCCCCAATTCCCACGGTATTATCTGTGTGCCGACGGTGACGCCTATGCTGCAGCCCAGCTTGAGCTTGATTCCTCTGCAGCTGCTGGCATATTATATTGCAATCAATCGCGGCTGCGATGTGGATAAACCCCGCAACCTGGCCAAGTCCGTTACTGTAGAATAAAAAAGGGGAGTGCTTAGCACTCCCTTTAATTTGTTGTAGATTTTTTATAATGAGTATGCTACAATGTAACAAAACCGAGAAAAGGTGGGATTTTTGTGAGCAGAGCAGACGAAATTTACCGCGCAACCTGTTTGGATATCTTGGAAAATGGGTTCTCTGACGAGAATTTGGAGGTTCGCCCCCACTGGGCGGACGGCACACCTGCCCATACCATTAAAAAGTTTGGTGTTGTCAACCGCTACAATTTGGCGGAGGAATTCCCCATTATGACCCTGCGCCGTACCTATTGGAAATCCGCGGTGGATGAATTGCTGTGGATTTGGCAGAAAAAGTCCAATCGTATCTGTGATTTGGGAAGCCATGTTTGGGATGAATGGGCTGGCGAGGACGGCACCATTGGCAAGGCCTACGGCTATCAGCTTGGCATCAAGCACCAGTATAAAGAGGGCGAATTTGACCAGGTGGACCGTGTGATTTTCGATTTAAAGAACAATCCTGCCTCTCGCAGAATTATGACCAATATCTACAATTTTGAGGATTTGCACGAGATGAATCTGTATCCGTGCGCCTATTCTATGACCTTCAATGTCACCGGAGATACGCTCAATGCCATTTTGAATCAGCGCTCTCAGGATATGCTCACCGCTAATAACTGGAATGTGGTGCAGTATGCAGTGCTGACCCACATGATGGCGCAGGTAGCAGGGTTAAAGGTGGGCGAGTTGGTGCACGTGATTGCCGACTGCCACATTTATGACCGCCATATTCCTGCGGTGAAGGCAATGCTGGAGCGGGAAGGCTTTGATGCACCCAAGTTTACTATGGATGAAAGCATTACTGACTTTTATGCCTTTACAAAGGACTCTTTCAAAATGGAGAATTACCAGTTCCACCCCTTTGATTTTGAAATTCCTATGGCGATTTGAGGTAGAAAATGGAGCTGATTGTTGCGGTATATGACGATTGGGGCATTGGTAAGGACGGCACACAGCCAATTGCCTTATCAGCAGACCGAAAATTTTTTCGGGAAACTACCCGTGGCGCGATGGTCATTGTGGGACGTCGCACCATTGAGGATTTTCCGGGTAAAAAGCCTCTGCCCGGTCGGGTAAATGTAGCAATGACTCGACAAGCTTGTGAAATTCCTGGTTTTACGGTGTGTCACAGTCCGGAAGAAGCGTTAAAGCTTGCCGAAGGCGCGGAGCGTGCCATGGTCATTGGCGGTGGTAGCATTTATAAGCAGATGCTTCCCATGTGCGACACGGCATATGTCACCAAGGTGCATACTGCGGTGGATTCCGATACTTTTTTTCCAAACTTAGATGATGACCCCCAGTGGGAACTGGCAGAGGTTTTGCAGCGCGGAGTGGAAAACGGCATTGCTTACGAGATGTGCCTGTATAAAAGAAAGGGAACGGCTTAGCCGTTCCCTTATTTATTGCACGTGGGTGTGATTGCTGATATGGTCTTCGCAGTAACAGTGATAGCCCTTACAACGGGAGCAATACCGAAATTCCAAATTGGGATGGGAGGTGTCTGTTCGGCCACATATGCTACACCGGTGCATGTAATTTTGCTTGATAGCATTTGTTTCAAATTCTTTTGTATTTGGGAAGGGGACAACCTTTACCTTTTTAGGCTTTCTAACGTTTTTGGCACGCCATGTCAAGGGGATGATGTTGGCAACATCCTTGCCAAAGAATAAGAAGTAATTGGCAATGGCAAGCAATGGATATAAATTATATGGGAAGTACATCGTGGGGAAGGTCAGCGACAGAACAGACCAAAGCGTCAGCGCCAAATCCACCAGTGCAAAAATCCATGCCTTTACAGGGATAATGAAAAACAGCAAAAACTGGGCGTTTGGATACATGGTTGCATAGGCGAGGAAAAGACTGAGGTTTAAGGATGTGACATCTGCGCCCATCAACGGGAAAATCATGCAAAATATATCCATCATAACAACACCGGTGAGGTAAAATAGATTAAACTTCAGCGTGCCCCACACATTTTCAATGGCTCTGCCAATGGAATAATAGCAAAATAGGCTAATGGCTGTCAGCAAAAGGTTGCCTGCGTTGTAGGTAAGCGGATAGGTAAACAATCGCCAAATCTGACCCTGCAAGATTAGGCTTCTGTCAAAGTACAGCCAATAGTAAAGCATAGAATTGCCGGCAAAAGTGCTCATCAAATACACCAAAGCACTGCCAATGCTTAAATACAGCATTAAATTTGGAATGCCCTTGTTCCGATTGCGAAAGCAAAAACGTTCAAATCGGCTACGGTTATTGTTCATTTACTCAACTCCTTAGAAAATTATCTATATTCTACCAGTAATTACAGCAAAAGTCTACCAAAGAATTGTGAACAATTATTTCTGCATTTAATCGAAAGGGGGTTGACATTTGCAAAATTTCATGTAGAATATAGCCGAACTGCATATAAGCCTTATCAAGAGTGGTGGAGGGAACGGCCCGATGAAACCCGGCAACCTGTTAATTCAAGGTGCCAAATCCGTCGGCAAACGAAAGATGAGGATTCGATTCAGCGCACATCGAATCTTCGGTGTGCGGTTTTTCTTTATATTTAGAAAGGAAAGAAAAACAATGGAAAAAAGATTATTTACATCTGAATGTGTTACCAACGGTCACCCTGATAAGGTGGCGGATTCTATCTCCGATGCTATTTTGGACGCCTGCCTTGCCCAAGACCCCGATTCCCGCGTGGCTTGTGAAACCATGGTAACCACCAACTTCTGTCTGATTTGCGGTGAGATTACCACAAAGGCTGTGGTGGATTATCCGGCAGTAGCACGGGAAGCCATTCGTAAAATTGGCTATGTATATCCCGGTGACGGCTTCGACGCCGACAGCGTGGAGATTCAGTGCCGTATTCACACACAATCTGCAGATATCGCATTGGGCACCAATGATGAGGTAGGCGGTGCCGGAGACCAGGGCATGATGTTTGGCGGTGCTTGCACCCAGACTCCTGAGCTGATGCCTCTGCCCGTTGCACTGGCAAGAGCCCTTAGCAACCGCTTGACGGAGTGTGTCCGTTCCAATGACCTTCTGCGTCCGGATGGCAAGACCCAGGTCAGCGTGGAATACGATGAGCAGGGGAACGTGGTGGGAATTGACACTGTGGTGGTGTCTATTATGCACAGTGCCGATTTTGAAATGGAGGAGCTTCGTAAGTACATTCGTGAGGGTGTGATTGCTCCGGTTTTGGGAAAGTATGGCTTCCGCTTGGAGAATGTTGCTCATGTTCACATCAATCCCACCGGGAACTTCGTCATTGGCGGTCCTAATGGTGATACCGGACTGACCGGCAGAAAAATCATTGTAGATACTTACGGTGGTTATTTCTCCCATGGTGGCGGCGCTTTTTCCGGAAAGGACCCCACCAAAGTCGACCGCAGCGCGGCTTATATGGCACGGTATATGGCAAAGAATCTGGTTGCAGCAGGACTTGCAAGCCAAGTGCAGGTGCAGCTTGCGTATGCCATCGGTGTTGCCCAACCGGTATCCCTGCGGGTGGATAGTTATGGTACCGGCGTGATTTCTGATGAGAAAATGACAGAGCTTTTGCGCAAGACCTGCGATATGACACCTGCAGGCATTATCCGCAAGCTGAATCTGCGTAACCCCATTTATGCCCCCACAGCAGCGAAAGGCCATTTTGGCGTGGCTGGACTGCCTTGGGAACAGACGGATTTAGCGCCCATGCTAAAGGAATTGGCAGGTATTTGATACCTATGGTGGAGGGTAAATCCCTCCACCGCAAATGATAATAGAAGGAAGTGGCATTGTGGCAGTACGGCTTAATGAGGATAAAGAACTGGTTGCCTCTATTAAAGAGGGGTTAAAGCGCACAGGCGGTTATTGCCCCTGCCGATTGCAACGGACGGAAGAAAATAAGTGCATTTGCACGGAGTTTCGCCAGCAAATTGCCGACCCTAATTTTCGGGGCTATTGCCACTGCATGCTGTATTATAAGGATTAAAAAAATCTTGCCAATTCATCAAAAAAGGTGTTGACAAATTTTGCGATGCGTGGTATTATAGCCAAGCGTTCAACAGGCGCAATTCAACTTTATATGGGCGAGTGGTGGAATTGGTAGACTCGCTAGATTCAGGTTCTAGTGTTCACTGCGGACGTGCGGGTTCAAGTCCCGCCTCGCCCACCAAATAAAAAGGACATCCCTTTGGATGTCCTTTTTTATATGCAAAAGTGAAGGCAGTCATGGGACTGCCTTCCTTTGCATGAAACTTACTTATGGGCGATTACTCTGTTCTTAGCGCCACCACCGGGTCCTTCTTTGCAGCACTGCGAGAGGGAATTAGACCGGAAATCAATGTCAACACTACACTGATTGCTACCAAAATCACGGCAACAGGGATGGGTAGAATCGCTTTTAGATTGGCAATCCCCGTCAGATGGTTAATAATTGCATTAATTGGAATGCACAGCAAATAGGTAACCAATATACCCAGCAATCCAGATGTAAAACCGATAATCACTGTCTCTGCGGTAAACATACTGGAAACGTTTTTCTTGGAAGCGCCAATTGCCCGAAGAATGCCGATTTCCTTTGTGCGTTCCTGCACAGAAATGAGTGTGATAACACCAATCATAATCGAGGAGACAACCAAGGAAATAGCCACAAAAGCAATTAGCACATAAGTGATTGCGTTAATGATTGTGGTAATAGAAGAGAGCATAATGCCTATATAGTCGGTGTATTTGATTTTTTCCAGTTCATCCTTGCCCTCGTTATACTGGGCAATTACATCTTCGATGACGTCCTTATTGGCAAAGGAGGAGGCAAAAATATTTATACTGGATGGTTCATCTAAATCCACATAGCCCAAGGTCAGCAGGTTGCTTTCTAAAGAGGCCTCGGAGAATTCCATAATCTCGTCATAATATGTGGCGCATTGCTCGTCTGTATAAGTGGGAAGCTCAACTGACAACATACCTGCCAGCTGTGCAGGCGGAATAGTTGACATTTGCTCTGCGACTTGTTGGGCATATTGCGTTTTAATCTGATTCGAAAGTATTTCTTCGAAAATATCGGTGATTTCTTCATCGCTCATGGCTTCTACATAGGTTGTGAGCTCTTCAATATCAATACGCATTTGTTCGCTCAGGCCGGCGATTAGATTGGCATTCATTTGTTCGCGCGTCATGCCGTTTAATGCCTGCGCGATGGATTGTTCCAGCATTTCCGCAGAGGGGATGCTTTTAATGCGAATGTAGGCATCGGCTTTTTCATTTTCACTTAGGCCTGTTAAATACGCTCGAAGTTCAGCGGCTTTTTCGGCAACGGTCAGGTTGCCGGTATTCTCAGAAAAGGGAAGACCTGTGATGATGTCAACACTTGGGTTGTCTCGCTGTGCCTGAATAGCGGCAGATTTTTGAGACTCGGTAATTACATACTCAGTTAGTGCGCTGGTGTAGGCAATGGAACCGTTAATCATGGTAGACGTGGCATCTTTGCTGGGTCGAATAATGCCGCTTACCTTTAAGCTTAATCCGTTGTCGTACAGATAGCGGATACCGGTATCGGTTTTTCGCAGGTCATTATAAAGTCCGGTGGCTTCATCGTAGACATAGCAGCTGGAATTCAGAATCAGACGATATTCCAAATCACAAATTTCTTCGTAGGTCCATTTCTTTTCGGTGCTTTCCAGAGTAGTGCCATCAACAGCGGCAGACATAATTTTGTCAATCGCTTCTTCGGACAATAAACCCAAAGCGTACAGTGTCATATCGTCCAACTCATTGTGTTCATCTAAAACCAGAACGACCTCATTGTAGCTGTTGGGCCAAGAGCCATAGACTACATCGTATTGCTTCTGCAGAACATCACTAATGGGTGCGCCATCCTTGCCGGGGAGCATCTCTTGCCAAAGCTTCATCATGCTTTGCTGCATAGACATGCTGGACGACATCATAGAGCTCATAACGCCATTGCCTTGGGTTGCGCCCAGCATGGCAGACATATCCATGCCCATAAATTCCCCAATAATACCACGCATCAGCTCCGTGGTGTCGGAAGCAATGATGTTGCCATCAATATTCTTTGTGTAGACAAGAAGTGGCAAGTCATAGCTGTATTGGATTCCGCTGACAGCAGGATAAAGCATGGAGCTTTCCTTATTAGCCATTTGCTGTGCTAGGTATGCTTTAAATGCCTTCAAATCATTTTCCTGCATATCCATGTCGTTTAGTGCATTAATCATGTCATATAATGCAGACTTTTTGTAGACGGCATCCAGCTCATGCTGGGAATCACTGGCCGCGGCGCTCATAAAAGCAGACATAAGGGCTGTTATATCCATTGTCTGACTTTCAATGGTAATAGGATATGAGGAAAGCGCCTCCTCCTGCACTACCGTGATATAAGTGGTCATGCCTTGGGAAACAGCAAAAATCAATGCAATACCAATGATGCCAATGGAACCGGCAAAGGAGGTAAGCATGGTGCGCCCTTTTTTGCTGAATAAATTCTTAAACGAAAGCATAAATGCGGTTGCTAGAGACATGGAGGGCTTTTTTGTTTTCTTGTTTTGCTCTGTGGGCATGGGATGGGCGGCGGCCTTGACTTCTGCCTCGCTGAGCGGCTGAGAATCACTGGTAATTACGCCATCCAGCATTCTTATGATCCGGGTGGAATAGGTTTCTGCCAAGCTCGGATTGTGGGTGACCATGATAATTAGCTTATCCTTAGAGATTTCCTTAAGAATCTCCATAACCTGCACACTGGTTTCTGTATCTAATGCACCGGTTGGCTCATCTGCTAAGATGATATCGGGATTATTCACCAAAGCACGTGCAATTGCCACGCGCTGCATTTGACCACCGGACATCTCGCTGGGCTTTTTGGAGAGTTGGTCGCTTAGTCCAACATCCTGCAAAGCCTTCTTAGCACGGGCGCGGCGCTCTTTTTTTGACACACCGGATAGGGTTAGCGCCAGCTCAACATTCTGTAAAACCGTTTGATGGGGAATAAGGTTGTAGCTTTGAAAAACAAAACCAATGGAGTGATTTCGGTAAGTATCCCAGTCGCGGTCTTTAAAATCTTTCGTAGAGCGACCGTTGATGATAAGGTCGCCGGAGGTATACTGATCCAATCCTCCAATAATGTTCAGCATTGTTGTTTTTCCACAGCCCGAGGGACCGAGTATGGACACAAATTCGCTTTTCCTAAATTGCAGGTCAATACCCTTTAATGCGTTGACATGGCCGTTTCCCGCAGGGTAATTTTTTACAATGTGTTTTAACTCTAACATAAATAAAAAATCCTTCCTTGATGATGATTTATAGAAGTATTATAACACAGATTTTTCCATAAAATATCAACAAACTATCAACAATTTTTAAAATAGGGTTAAAAATAGTTGATTTATATGTGATAGTATGTTAATGTTGTTAATAATTTAAAGCATATATGGATATAATAAGGGAGTAGTCAACACCGTTAGGCGTGGTTTAGTCAACAGCATGGATGGAATTCCTGGCTAAATCTGAAATGACGAGACTTATCTGCGCTAAGCGGATAGGTCTCGATTTTTTATAGTATCATTATTATTTGTGGAGGAATCGTAAATGTTCGCACATGACAAACCAAAGCAGGTGATTTTGCAAGAGCTGTCTGTAAATTTGGATACTGGTTTGACGCAGGCTGAGGTATCTGCACTGCAAGAAAAATATGGCGCTAATAAGCTTCGCGAAAAGAAAAAAAAGACGAATTTGCAGCGCTTTTTTGACCAGTTCAAAGACGCAATGATTCTTATTCTGATTGCGGCAGCAGTGATTTCTTTTGTAATTGCTTGTGTGGAAGCAAATCCTAAGGAATTTTTTGAGCCTTTGTTGATTATGCTGATTGTTATCTTAAATGCAGTTATGGGCGTCATGCAAGAGAGTAAAGCGGAAAAAGCTCTGGATGCGCTGAAGAATATGTCTGCGCCCCATGCAAGGGTCATTCGCGATGGAAAAGAAATTATAATTGGTGCAGACCAATTGGTACCCGGTGATATCATTCGGTTGGAAGCCGGTGATTTTGTACCCGCGGACGCCAGACTGCTTCACAGTGTCAGCCTGAAATCTGAGGAATCTGCCCTAACCGGTGAGTCTGTTCCCAGCGAAAAGGACGCGGATGTTGTGGTGGATGCCAATGCCCCCATTGGTGACCGAACCAATATGGTATTTTCCGGCTGCTCTATTACCTACGGTACAGCAACTGCTGTAGTGACCGCCACCGGTATGGATACGGAGATGGGCAGAATCGCCAATCTGCTGGATGAAGAACAGGACGGACAGACACCTTTGCAGGCAAAATTGGCGCAGTTGGGCAAGTATTTGGGCATTGTGGCATTGGTTGCGTGTGGCATCATTTTTGTTGTGGGACTTGCCAATGACATTCCGGCTATGGAAATCTTTATGACGGCAGTTTCACTGGCAGTTTCTGCGATTCCGGAGGGCTTGCCGGCCATTGTTACCATCGTTTTGTCCATCGGTGTGCAAAGAATGGTTAAGAAAAATGCCTTGATTCGCCGGTTGCCTGCGGTGGAAACCTTGGGTAGTGCATCGGTTATTTGCTCCGATAAAACCGGCACACTGACACAAAACCGTATGACCCTGGTAAAAGCTTATGTTGATGGCGGCGAGATTGAGGACATTTCTGCGGAAAACACTGAAGCGGTTAAAATGCTTCTCAATTTTGGTACGCTGTGCTCCGACGGTTCTGTAATATTGGATGGTTCCCAGGAGCAGCATATAGGTGATCCAACGGAAACAGCAATTGTCTTGGCAGCCCATAAGAACGGAAATCCCAAGGATGTACTGAACAAGCAGTATCCCCGTCTGGCGGAAATTCCTTTCGATTCTGACCGAAAGCTGATGAGTACGGTCAATCTTATGAATGGCAAGAATATTGTGATTGTCAAAGGTGCATTTGACATGATGGCAAGCCGTTGTATTGCCGGAGATTTGGAAACGGCAAAACGGTTGACGGAGGAAATGAGTGCCGATGCGCTGCGTGTGTTGGCAATTGCTTATAAAGAAATTGATACTGTACCTGAAAAGCCAACCTCTGAGGAGTTGGAAAACGGTCTGACATTCCTGGGCTTAGTGGGTATGATTGACCCACCGCGTCCGGAAGCAAAGGCTGCGGTTGCTGTTTGCCGAAAGGCGGGGATAAAGCCGGTTATGATTACCGGTGACCATGTAGTTACGGCCTCTGCCATTGCCCGTGAGCTTGGCATTTTGCTGGATGGCGACCGCGCAATCACCGGCGCAGAGCTTGATTTAATGACAGATCGGGAATTGGATGAGCAGGTAGAGGGCATATCTGTTTATGCCCGTGTATCACCTGAGAATAAAATTCGTATCGTTAAGGCGTGGCAACGCAGAGGGCAGGTTGTTTCTATGACCGGTGATGGTGTTAATGATGCACCTGCATTGAAGGCTGCTGATATCGGTTGTGCCATGGGCATTACAGGCACAGATGTCGCAAAGGGTGCTGCGGATATGACGCTGACAGATGATAATTTTGCTACCATTGTGGACGCTGTTCGAGAAGGCCGCGGCATCTATGCCAACATAAAGAAAGTGGTAGGTTTTCTGTTAGGCACAAATATCGGTGAAGTAATTACTGTGTTTTTTGCTATGCTGCTGTGGCACAAAACACCGCTGCTGTCTATGCAGCTGCTAATGATTAACCTTGTAACAGACTCTTTGCCTGCCATTGCATTGGGCATGGAGGCTGTGGAAAAGGATGTCATGGATCGCAAGCCAAAGCCCAAGAATGAGGGCATCTTTGCTAATGGTTTGGGCATTCGGGTGGTTCTGCAGGGCTTTATGTTTGCTGCTTTAACTTTGATTGGTTTCAAGCTTGGTGAAAATACTGTAGGAACACTGGAAGGCGGACAGACAATGGCGTGTATGATTTTAGCGTTGTCTCAGGTTGTTCAGGCGTATAACATGCGTAGCGACCATTCGCTGTTTAAAATTGGTGCGTTTACCAACAGGACGCTGAATAAGGCTGCACTTACCTCGACTGCCCTTGTGGCGTTGGTTATGTTTACGCCGGTTAGCTCGATTTTTGGTTTGGTGGCATTGCCGAGCAATCTGTATTTAATTGGTCTTGGCCTTGTTTTGGTGCCCTTTGTTGTAATGGAGCTTTCCAAGGCAATTGGACTGGTGAAGCATCGTTATGAATAAAATCCCATAAATAATGGCTGCCCATTCGGTTGGGCAGCCATTTTATGCTTGTGGATTTCGTTTCCTTGCAGAACGAATGGCAATATTCTGACGAGGGGAAAGGGGAGTCTGCTGATAAGTGGATAAAAGGTCAAATCCTATGTGAAGCTCTTTGAATTCCCCAATTGCAGAAATTACAATGGAAAAGTAAGGTCATACTTGCATTTTTTTGTAAGTTTCGGTATAATAAATTGATTTGTTATAACTAATTCTTGTAAAGAGGTATTGCTGTGTATTTAAAAAGCTTGGAAGTGCAGGGGTTTAAGTCCTTTCCGGATAAAACGCTAATCCGGTTTGGTGGAGACATTACTGCGATTGTTGGACCAAACGGTTCTGGAAAATCGAATATCTCTGACGCAATTGTATGGGTTATGGGCGAGCAAAGCACAAAAACCCTGCGCGGCGCAAAAATGGAAGACGTGATTTTTGGCGGCACGCAAAAACGCAGCGCAGTTGGCTTTGCGGAGGCAACATTGACGTTGGACAATTCTGACAGAGCGTTGCCCTATGATGCAGACGAAGTGATGGTTACGCGTCGGTATTATCGCAGTGGTGACAGTGAGTATTATATCAATCGCCAGTCTGCCCGCTTGCGGGATATCCATGAGATGTTCATGGACACCGGCCTAGGCAGAGAAGGCTATTCCAACATTGGGCAGGGTAGAATTGACGAGATTCTGTCCCTAAAAAGTGCGGACCGCCGAGAAATCTTTGAAGAAGCAGCCGGCATTTCTAAGTATCGGCATCGCAAAGAGGAATCGGAGCGCAAGTTAGCACATACAGAGGATAATTTACTGCGTATCGGCGACAAGGTTTCAGAGCTGGAATTGCAGCTGGAGCCTTTGCGGATTCAGTCGGAAAAGGCGAGAAAGTATCTGGAGCTGAAGGATGAACTTCAGGGCGTTGAAGTGGCTGTCTGGTTGGATACTCTGGACAAGCTGTCTGCCGCAGCCAAGAAAGCGGAGGAGGACTATACATCTGCATCTTTTGTGCTGCAACAGGCCCATGAGGACTTGGAAAAATTATATAACCAGGCGGAGTCTTTGTCAGATGCGTTACGCAATCAGGATGGTGAGCTGGAAACCGTTCGGCTGCGTGTGAATATGTTGGATGCCACCCATCAGCAGATGGATGGTCAGCTGGCGGTGCTGCGTGGCAATATTGAAAATAATAATGCTAATATTGCGCGCATATCGGATGAATTGAAGGGTGAGGATGACCGCAGTGGCGGTGTCAATGCCCAAATTTTGCAAGCCCAAAATCGGATTGCAGAAATTACCGATATGCTGAATCTAAAAAACAGGGAATTGGATTCCCTGCAGCAACAGCTTGCGGTAATGACAGCCAATGCCCAAGGTCTGACCAAGCAATATTTAGAGCTTCGCACCAAGGAGTCCAATTTGTCGGCAGACATTGCCGGTGGCGAGGCGGATATCCGTGGCGTGGAGCAGAGCCGTGAGCAGACTGTGCTACGCATAGAACAACTGCAAACAGATTTGGATTCCGGTGCAGCGCGGCAGGAAACAGCGCAGGCAGAGTTGGATGCTTGCCGCAAGGAGCTGCGCAAAGCCCAAGAGGAAGTTACTGCTGCCAACAATACGATTTCTGGCTATACTTTACGTCAACAAACCCGTGCCAAGCATCGGGATGCGTTGGCGGAGCAGTTGCGTGATTTGACCGCAAAACTGGATTCCGTAACCGCAAAGGCCAAGGTGTTCCGCGCTATGGAACGGGATTTTGAGAGCTATCATAAATCTGTGCGTGTTGTTATGCAGGAAGCCCAGCGGGGCGCTTTGCGCAATATCCACGGGCCGATTTCCAGATTGATCCGTACCGATGACCAATTTGCAGTCGCTGTGGAGATTGCTTTAGGCGCTGCTGTGCAACAGATTGTTGTGGATACAGAAGCGGATGCAAAAGCGGCTATTTCCTATTTGAAGCGCACCGGCAATGGACGTGCTACCTTCTTGCCCATTGCCACCATGCAGGGAAATCCGTTGCAGGAGAGCGGCTTGGAAAATTGCCGTGGTTTTTTGGGACTGGCTTCGGAATTGGTACAGTCAGATAAGGCATATCAGGGTATTGTTAAATACTTATTAGGCAGAACGGTGATTGTGCGGGATGTTGATGCTGCCATTGCTATGGCCAATAAGTACCATAATCGCTTTAAGATTGTCACCTTGGACGGTCAGGTTATGAATGCCGGCGGTTCTATGACCGGTGGTTCTGTCAATAAAGAAGCCAATATGCTCTCCCGTGCCAATGAGCTTGAAAAGCTGACACAGCAGGAAAAACAGTTGCAGGAGAAAAAACAGCAGTTGGATGAGGAGCTGACAGAAGCCCAGCGTCTATGTGACCAAGTGGAATTCCAGATGACTACTGCAAAAGAGCAGCTGCGTCGTGCTGAGGATGATTGCCTGCGGCAAGAGGGGCTTGAGAAACAGCATGAGATTTCACTGCAAGCCATTGTGGATGCAATGCATGCAGCGCAAAAGGAAATGGATTCGCTGAAAATGCGGGATGCAGCCGATCGAGAGCGCAGCGCGGCGGTGCAGGCAAAGCTGCAGATTTTTGCCGCACAGCTTACCGAGACCCGTTTGGCATTGGAATCCTTGGAGGGCAATCAGAATGAAACAGCGGAGGCAACCTCTCAGCTGACGGATAGCATGACAGCCCTGAAAACCGATGCCGCCGCGTTAGAGGCAGAGCGAAATACTGCCCATGCCCACATTGCAGACCTTAATGGCTTGCGTGCGGCTATGGCGGGAGACCGGGAGAATAAGCTGGCGTTGCTGGAAACAATTCGTTTGGACAACCGCCGTCTTGAGGCAGAGATAGTCGCATTACAGACACGACAGGCAGATAATGCAACGCAAACCGAGGTGCAAAAGCAAGCGCTTTCGGCTGCGCTGGCAAAGCGTGCAGATACGGAGGCTTCCAAGACACGCTGCGAACGGGAAAGCCAAGAAAAGAGCAAGGATATCCTTAACATGGAGCGCGCTTGTGCGCTGTTGGAGCAGAAAAAGGTTACTTCCTCTATGGAGGAAAAGCAGATTGTGGACAAGCTGTGGGATTCTTATGGCTTGACCCCAGGTACAGCGCCGGAGCATCGCGGTGAAATTGAGTCCGTTGCGGCAGGAAACCGCCGCATCAGTGAGCTGAAACGGAAAATTTCCATGCTGGGAACACCTAACCTAGGCGCCATTGAGGAATATGCCCGTGTTAACGAGCGGTATGCCTACCTGGCTGAGCAACGGGATGATGTACTGAACTCTAAAAAGGAATTGGAGTCGATTATTCGGGATATCACAAAAGAAATGACGACAATTTTTGTGGAGGAGTTCAAAAAGATCAACGATTACTTCGGCCAAACCTTTGAAGAGATGTTCGGCGGTGGTAAGGGTCAGCTGGTCTTGGAGGACCCCGAGGAGCCCCTGACCTGCGGCATTGAAATTCGCGTTCAGCCCCCCGGAAAACAGCTGAAAACCATTACGCTTCTTTCCGGCGGCGAAAAAGCGTTTGTGGCAACGGCTCTGTACTTTGCCATATTGAAGGTGCGACCCACGCCGTTCTGTATTTTGGATGAAATTGATGCGGCATTGGATGACCGAAATGTGGAGCGCTTTGCTTCTTACCTGCATAATTTGAGCAAGAAAACCCAGTTTATTGTGATTACCCACCGCCGTGGCACAATGGAGAATTCTGATGTGCTATATGGTGTGACCATGCAGGAGCAGGGCGTTAGTAAGCTTCTTCGTCTGGATCTGAATCAGATGGAGGAGTATTTGGGTATCATGGAATAAGGAGTTTTATAGCATGGGCTTTTTTGAAAAAATCAAAGTTGGACTGACAAAAACGCGTAACGCAATGGCATCGACCTTGGATAATGTGTTTCGGTTTAGCGAGCTTGACGATGATTTTTATGAGGAATTGGAGGAAAGCCTGATTCTTGCGGACATGGGCGTAGATACGGCGGTGAAGGCAACCGAGCTTTTACGCAGGAATATTAAGGAAAACCACTTGAAAACCCCAGAGGAGGCAAAAACTGCCCTGAAAGAGATTTTGGTGCAGATGCTTCAGGTTGGAGATACAGAGTTAAAGTTGGATACCACGCCGTCTGTGGTGCTGGTGATTGGCGTCAATGGCGTTGGAAAAACCACCACCATTGGCAAAATTGCCACCCAACTGTTGGGACAGGGGAAGAAAGTGCTGTTGGTAGCAGGTGATACTTTCCGTGCGGCAGCGGCAGACCAGCTGGAAGTTTGGGCTGGGCGCAGCGGCGCGGAGATTGTGCGCCAGCATGAAGGCGCTGACCCTGCCAGCGTGGTGTATGATGGGATTCAAGCGGCAAAGGCAAGAAAATCGGATGTGATTCTGGTAGATACCGCAGGCCGACTGCATAATAAACAGAATTTAATGAATGAGCTAAACAAAATCAGCCGCATTATCCAGCGGGAATTGCCCGGTGCATCTCGGGAAGTCCTACTGGTGCTGGACGGCACAACCGGACAGAATGGTCTGGTGCAGGCAAAGCAGTTTAAAGAAATTGCAGGGGTGACAGCCGTTGCTCTAACAAAGCTGGATGGCACGGCCAAGGGTGGTATTGTTATCGCTGTGGCGGATGTCTTGCAGATCCCTGTGAAGTTTATCGGCGTAGGGGAGCAGGCGGAGGATTTAATGCCCTTTGTGGCACAGGATTTTGTTGACGCGCTTTTGTGAGGAATAGAGAATGAAAGTTGTATTGGCAAGCAAAAATAAGCACAAGCTGGTGGAAATCAGTAAAATTACAGAAAAATTCGGTATTGATTTGGTGCTCCAGTCTGAATTGGGCGTGGACATTGATGTAGAGGAAACCGGAACTACCTTTGAGGAAAATTCCTTTATTAAGGCAGAAGCGGTTATGAAGGCAACGGGCATGCCCGCTTTGGCAGATGACAGCGGAATTGCTGTGGATGCATTAAATGGCGAGCCGGGCATTTACTCTGCACGCTATGGCTTTGATGACAGCTTGGATGATTGGGGCAGACTGCAACTGCTGCTGAAAAACATGGAAAATGTCCCAGATGGGCAGCGTCAGGCAAAGTTTGTCTGCGTAATAACCATGGTAACCCCTGAGGGGCAAACCATTCAGGCCCGCGGGGAGATTCACGGAGAATTGCTCAGGGAGCCTCGGGGGGAAAACGGTTTCGGTTATGACCCTATTTTCTATTATCCGCCTATGGGCATGTCCACCGCCCAAATGCCTGCGGAGGATAAGAATCAGGTATCCCATCGGGCAATGGCATTAAAAGTATTTTATGAGAAACTAAAGGAGGCAGGCTATGCTGACAAGTAAGGAAAGAGCAGAGCTTCGTGCCCAAGCCAATACCATTGAAACCACCTTGATTGTGGGTAAAAGCGGTGTTACCGAGTCAGTTGTTGCCGAGGCAGAAAACCTGCTGACCGCAAGAGAATTGGTCAAGGGTAAAGTCTTAGAGGGTGCATTTATGACACCTCGTGAAGTGTGTGACGCTCTTTGTGAAGCCACCGGCGCTGATGGTGTGGCTGTAATTGGCACAAAGTTTGTGATTTACCGATTTAGCGAAAAGTGTCAGGCTCAGCGCAATGAAAGCGGTCGTGCCAAGCGCAAGGCAATCCCAAAATCCAAGGCAGACCCTGTGGGTAAGGGTATGCGGGCGCGGAAAGCAGCCGCCCGTAAGGTTCGTGAGCAGCGCAATGCGTATTTCCGCCAGCAGGCGATTGAGCGTTCTATCGAAAAATCCAGAGAGAAACAGCTTCGCGGAGAAGATTAAAAAGTATAGGAGGTAGGGCATGGCACGCATTGGCATTTACGGCGGCTCTTTTAATCCGCCCCATATCGGTCACATTTCTGCTGCCGTTCAAGCGGTGGATGCCCTACGCCTGGATAAGTTGCTACTGATTCCTGCCGGCGTTGCACCTCATAAAGAATTGCCGAAAAACTCTGCCACAGCACTTCAGCGTCTTCAGATGCTGCGCCATGCCGTACAGGACAAGCCAAAACTGGCGGTTTCGGATATGGAGCTGCGCAGGAAGGGGAAAAGCTATACCTACCAAACAATTTTGCGCTTAAAAGAGGAATATCCCGAAGATGAACTGATACTGCTGATGGGAACGGATATGTTCCTCAGTTTTGATTCGTGGAAAAATCCCAATATTATTCTGGAAAATGCCGCCCTTGCTGTGTTGTACCGTGGGCAAGCGGATGAGGTATCTGCTATTTCCCGGGAAAAGGAACGTATGGAAGCCGGCGGTGCGAAGGTATATTTGGTGGAAAATGATGTGGTTAGCATTTCTTCCACGGATTTGCGCAGAATGCTTGCTTTTCAATGTGCCGATGGTTTCCTGCCGGATGGTGTGGCAGAATATATTGCTAAAAAAGGTCTTTATGGGACTGATGTTTGCTACAAAAACCTGCCGATGCCGGAGCTGGAAAGCGTGGTTATTGGCTTGCTGAAACCCAATCGGGTGAAGCATGTGCTGGGCTGTCGGGATACGGCAGTGGCGCTTGCCAAGCACTGGGGTGCAGATGAAACCGACGCAGCAAGAGCGGGGCTTCTGCATGATATTACGAAGGCGTTGGAC
>JAZSAK010000030.1:0-31102 GCA_045601865.1 Faecousia sp.
TGGCGGAGTGAGAGGGATTTGAACCCTCGCGCGCTGTTTAGACGCCTACTCCCTTAGCAGGGGAGCCCCTTCGGCCTCTTGGGTATCACTCCGAATGAAAAGAATATTTAATTGATTGCCAAAGTATTCTAGCATAGTCTATAATCTTTGTCAAGGGTAAAATAACGCGCTTACAACTTGACATTTCTAAATTATAGTGCTATTATTTTACAGCATGGAGAGATGTCCGAGCGGTTTAAGGAGCTAGTCTTGAAAACTAGTGATACGGCAACGTACCGTGGGTTCGAATCCCACTCTCTCCGCCACTTTTTATTTGGCATTGCTTTGGATAAGGGGAGTTGGAAATGATTCATTTTGGCCTGACAAGCTATGGCTTTGAGCATACGCGTGAGAATTTTGCGGCATTGCGTGCCAGTGGTTTATCTGCAATTGAAATTTCCGGTTTGGGTGTACCAAGCAGAGTGGTTGATTTCAAGAAAATTGGCCAATATGCCAAGGAATATGATATTTTGCTTTGGTCATGCCATTTGCCGTTTCGCCCCGTTGATGTTATGAATATTGCAATCCCCGATAAGGAAATAAATAAGAAGTGCTTTGCTGTTCTGTGCGAGACAGTTGATAAAGCGGCGGATTTGGGTGTTGATAAATTTGTTTTGCACCCCAGCACACCCTTGCCGGAGGGGGCAGACCGGGAAGAATGTAAGAAATACAGCATGGATATCATGTATGATATTGCAGAATATGCACATAAGCGTGGTGCTGTTATTGCAGTGGAGGATATGGTCACTTCCTGTCTTGGCAGTAGTGTGCAGGAGCTTGCACAGATGATAAGTATTAACGACAAGCTTCGTGTTTGCTTCGATGTGAACCACCTGCTTAATAATACCCATGAGGAATTTTTTGAACTCCTCCACGATAAAATTGTTACAACCCATATCTCAGACTACAATTTTGTGCAGGAACAACATTTGTGCCCCGGCTTGGGTAAAATTGATTGGCCGAAGCTTTACTCCATGTTCCAAAAGTATAATTATGACGGCGCTTGGATCTTTGAGTTCGGGCTTGATGGCGCTGGCTCTAGGCTCCTCGGCAGACGGCTTACCTTTGATGAAATATACAAAGCGGCAAAGGATATATCTGAGGGCAAACAGCCTACTTATGTAGTTTAATAATAATGAATCACGCGGCTCAGCCTTTTTAGGCTGGGCCGCGTTGTATGTTGCCTACTGCTTTTTAGGCTCTACTTTTTTCTTGGTGCCATCAGGAGAAACGATATAAGTGTTTTCCAGTTGCCCAATCAGATTTGCTTTTACGGAATCAATATAAATTCGGCGTAATTTATCGCGCTCCAACAATTCCTCCTGTGTTAGGCCTTCCTTTTTTGCTTTGTGCGCCAACGCATTTATACGGGCAATGACTTCATCCATTTTCATAAAAACACCTCAAATATAACGGTGAATGACCACCGAAATTCTACCTTTCTTTGTTTGTCCATTGACGGAGACCAGCTTAATTTTGCCGCTGCCGCGCAAAGAAATTTTCGAGCCTTCTGCAACTGCTTTTTCCGGTTTTTCGCAAGGCAGTCCGTCGATGGCGACCTTACCTGCACGGATGGATTCCGATGCTAAACTGCGCCCAATGCGAAAGCCGGCGCTAAGCACGCTGTCTAAACGAAGGGATGCCAGTGTGTCGCGGATTTCTTTCACATCCGGTTGGGGTATGCTTGCCTCCTCCAATGCAATACGTGAAAGCCGGAGCTTGGTGCGTCCTGCGGAAGTAAAATTCTGTAAAATATAGGGAGCAATTTGGGAAGTCACAAAAAAATCACATTGCCCGCTGCCAACGCATATATCGCCGACAGATTCTCTGCTGATACCTGCTCCTAACAATGCGCCGAGAAAATCCCGGTGCGTTAGCGTATCTCTTTCATAAAATGTTGCTCGCATGCAAGCAATCGGCGAGTCGGAATTACCTAAAACATCTTCACTGAGATAGTCTGGAAGATAAATAAGCATATTTCGTTCTGCATCTGCATAACCACCAAAGGCAGTAAGTCCACCTTGCTTGCCGAACAGATAACGCGCCATGTCCAGCTCCCTTGGAGAAAGAAAGGCGGTATTGGTCAATATATTTCGCCGAATACCCGATTGTATTTTATCCCAAATTTTTGCCAAAAGCAGGCTATCTTCCTGGGTTTTCGCAATTTTGTTGATGGCATCTCGATTCATTATATCACCTAAAAGTATTATATCACAGCTTTTTCTGAATGCAAGGTAAGTTTTTCTTGTAGAATCTATGGATATATCGTATAATAACATGCGAGGTGAGAGTATGGTTATCGGCATTATCGGCGGTGGCGCATCCGGCATGGTTGCTGCTTTGGCTGCGGCGCAAAATCCTAAAAATACGATTTTGCTTTTTGAGCGTCAGGCGAGACTTGGCAAGAAACTGCTGGCTACCGGAAATGGACGCTGCAATTTGACAAATTTGTCGGCGGATGGAAGCTGCTATCATGGCAAGCATCCAGAGTTTGCAGCCAAAGCGTTGCAGATGATGCCGGTGGCAGAAACGATAAAATGCTTTGAAGCTTTAGGCTTATACACAGTTAGTGAGGCATCCGGTCGTGTTTATCCCTATTCTAATCAAGCCAACTCCGTGGTGGATGTACTGCGCTTTGGGTTGCAAAAATCGAATATTCGCGTGCTTACCGGTTGTGAGGTAACCAAGGCGCAGAAAAAAGACGGTCAATTTTGGATTGATACCGGTGCTGAACGTTATTTTTGTGACCGATTGATTATTGCTTGCGGTGGACTGGCAGGTACAAAGGTGGGCGGCAGCATGTCCGGCTATCAGCTGCTACGGGGATTTGGACATCACATGACCCGCCTGCGTCCGGCGCTGGTGCAGTTAAAAAGCAGTTGGAGAGGATGCATGGCTTTAAAGGGTGTCCGGGCGAATTGTCATGCTGCCATTATTCACAATGGCATGGTATTTGCGCAGAGTCAAGGGGAACTGCAATTTACGGAGTATGGCTTATCCGGACCGGTAATTTTTGAAATCTCCAGGGATGTGTGTCAGTCGGAGGGACAATGGAGTTGTATTTTAGATTTTCTACCGCAAATCTCATTTGCGGATTTAGAAAAAATTCTTAGGTCCAGACGGGCAAGTGGATGGCTTACAGAGGAGCTGTTTACGGGTATTTTGCATAATCGGCTGGGTCGCGTTCTCTGCGGAACCGTTGGGCTGAAGGCCAATACGCCGGTTTCACAGCTTTCAGATGATAAAATTGCAGAAGTGTGTTCTGCAGCAAAGGGATTCTGCGTTGAATTAACACAGCCCATGGGGATGGACAGTGCGCAAGTAACTGCCGGCGGTATTTTGACCGAGGAGTTTTGTGATGACACAATGGAAAGCCGCATGGTAGACGGACTTTATGCCTGCGGTGAGGTTTTAGACATTGACGGTGACTGTGGCGGCTTTAATCTGCAGTGGGCTTGGAGCTCCGGCTATCTGGCCGGTAAAAGCGCCGGAGGTGAAGGAGTTTGATTCGAATTCGAGACATTTCACTGCCCCCACAGCACGATGTTAATCAGCTTTTTTATGAGGCGATGAAAGCGCTTAAAATATCCGGCTCCAAAATGAAAGATCTCGTCATCGTTCGCAGGTCTGTGGATGCCCGAAAGAAGCCTAATGTGCGCATTATTTACACAGTGGATGTAGCTGTAAATGGAAATGAACAGAAAATTTTGCGCCAAAGTAACTGCAAACGGGCGAGCATTGCGGAAAAATATCATTATAATGTGAAAAAAACTGCATATTTACCTCAAAAGCGGCCTGTTGTTGTGGGATTTGGACCGGCTGGAATGTTTGCGGCCTTGGTGCTTGCTATGGCGGGCTTGAAACCAATTGTATTAGAACGCGGCGAGGATGCAGTGAAGCGGCATAAAAAGGTGCAACATTTTTTTGAAACTGGCGAGCTGGATATAAAAAGCAATGTGCAGTTTGGTGAGGGTGGTGCAGGTACATTTTCCGATGGTAAGCTGAACACAGGTGTGAACAATCCTCGCATTGACTGGATTCTCTCTAAGTTTGTAGCGTTTGGTGCGAGAGAGGATATTCTTTACGATGCAAAACCCCATATCGGTACGGACGTTCTTTTGGAAGTGGTGCAAAATTTGCGCAAGCGGATAATTGAATTAGGTGGCGAGGTTCGTTTTTCCACACAGGTGACAGGTTTGCAAATAGAAAATGACGTATTGGTCGGCTTAGATACTACAGATGGTACGGTTTCCTGCGATTGTGCCATATTTGCCATTGGACACAGTGCCAGAGACACCTTCACCATGTTAAATGAAAATGGACTGAACATGGAGGCGAAGCCTTTTGCCATGGGTGTGCGCATTGAGCACAAACAATCCATGATTGATGCTGCACAGTATGGCGACAATGCTTTGTCACTGCCTCCGGCGGATTATAAGCTTGTGAAGCATTTGGATAACGAAACAGTGTATACCTTTTGTATGTGCCCTGGGGGCTATGTGGTGGCGGCAGCCTCAGAAACAGGCGGCGTTGTTACAAACGGCATGAGCTATGCAGACCGTGATGGGGACAATGCTAACGCAGCACTGCTTGTTACATTAAACCCCGATGATTTTCCTTATGAGGGGGCACTGGGTGGAATGTATTGGCAAAGAGAGATTGAACAACGTGCCTTTGCTGTTTCTGGCGGATATCGCGCACCGGCGCAACGGGTTGGGGATTTTTTGGCTGGCAAAGCATCCACTGCGGAGGCAACAGTCAAACCTACCTATCGGCCAGGCGTTTGCTGGTGTAATTTGCATGATGTACTTCCCAAAAAGATTACTGCTGCGATTGCACAGGCATTGCCGCAGATGGATGCGAGCCTACATGGGTTTGCTTGTGAGGATGCAGTGCTTACAGCCCCGGAGACGCGGAGCTCATCACCGGTTCGAATTCTTCGGGATGAAACCCGCCAATCGTCTGTTAGAGGGCTATATCCTTGCGGAGAGGGCGCTGGCTACGCCGGAGGAATCATGTCGGCAGCGATTGATGGGATGATGACCGCAGAGGCAATTTTAGCGCAGCTAGGGGGAAATGGGAATGACTGAAAAAGAGGCTTGCACAAAGCTTCGTCGTGAATTTAGCACATCCGGCTGGATATTACTGCTGTATTATGCAATTATGAGTGCCTCGGTTGTTCTGGTAATGGGAATCGAGATAGTAGCAAAGGTGGGCTTTCAACTACTGGAATCCGGCTATGCCGAAATGGATATACAAGGCGTTTTAACAGATGCTGTAAGCGGCGGGTGGGGTTATATCCTGTCGATTGGAATTGGTGCGGCATTGCTTTATCGATGGAAAAAACGGGAATTTTGCCTGCATACCATTTGGCATAAGAATAATAAGATGACATTAAGTGCCTTTTTAGCGGTGTTTGCCTTGTTTTTTGGCATGCAGGCGGTGGCGCAGGTATTCACTTATGCTTTGGAAATGCTGCTGGGCGTTTTCGGACTTTCCCTGCAGGATTACACACAGGATTCCGTTCTTTCAGGAAATTCGGTCAGTGCGTTTCTATACGGGTCGTTGCTCGCGCCAATAAGTGAGGAAATCCTATTTCGCGGACTGCTGCTTTATTCGCTCAAACCCTATGGCAAAAAGTTTTCTATCCTGTGTTCAGCTTTTCTGTTTGGTGTTTTCCACGGGAACATTATCCAAACGCCCTATGCGTTCTTGGTTGGTTTGATTTTGGGCTATGTAACTGTGGAATATTCCATTCATTGGGCGATTATATTGCATGTGCTGAACAACATGGTGCTTGCAGATTTTATGACGCGGATATCGCAAATTCTACCTCCAGGTGTTGGTGATCTGATTACGCTGATTTTTATATGGGGCTGTGCTGTTGCGGCTGTAGCGGTGCTGATTATTGAGCGCAAGTCGGTGGTGTCCTATATAAAAGAGAAGAAAATCCACCCATTGTGCTTAAAAAGTTTTTTTACGGCACCTGGGGTCTTAACATTTACTGCTATACTGGTGGGAGATATAATTTTGACCACAATTATGTTGTTGCTTCCCATATAAAAGAAAGGTGCGCATAGCGCACCTTTCTCATTTTATCAGCAGAAAGAGGATTTCAAAATGTAGAAATATCAGCAGTGGAATCAACACCGTGAATTTCCAATGCCTTGTTTTATGGTGAAATGCGTACATACCGATTAACGTGCCAACGCTACCACCGATTGCGGCAAAGCCAAGCAGGACACGTTCCGGAATTCGCCACTGACCTCTCATGGATTTTTGCTTGTCAAGTAGCATAAGCAAACAAGCTGCTGCATTCACTAGAATGAGGTACATAGTAAGTAACTGCAATGTTAAAATTCCTTTCTGGGGGGCTAATATGAAACGATTATGTGTTATTTTATCAATTATTTTGTTGCTCAGTGGCTGCTCAGCGGCACAAACCTTTGAGACTATTGGGGATGTTTACGGTGAAGAACCATTGCCGATTCAGCAGGAGGTTGTATATAAGCTCCCGGATAATGCAATGGCGCAAGCCATTCAAAGTGTCTACGGTCAGCTATATTTTTGCGACGGTTATGAGATTACCTTACAAACCATGACTGCCGGAGACCTCAACAAAACCTTGCAGGAGCTTACCGGATTCGGTGTTGATGATTTGACAGTGGTGGAAACCGGTGTGGAGGAAGCGGCACGATATGAGTGCGTGTGGACCTCCACCGGAGAAGGTGGCGACAGCGTAGGCAGAGCCGTAATATTAGACGACGGAGCCTATCACTACTGCATGACGGCTATGGCAGCAGAAGAAAAAGCAGCCCAGCTCAGGCAGGAATGGCAGACACTGTTTGATTCCTTTATTCTAGGGTAGAAAGCACCTCTTGGCAAAGTTTGCGACATTGCTCCTGAACGGATTTGGGATACAAAATTTTGGCATTGCGACCAAAACCGATAACCCAACTTAAGAACATAGGAGAAACTGCGACACGAACTGTAAAAACAAAATAATCATCACCATCAGGGATGAGCATTATATCACGCCCAAAGCGGTCGATTACCACATTGCACAGGCTGCGGTGAAAGCGTAATTTTACGTCAATAGGATCGCCGGCATACATTTGAAATAGTCGGTTTGCGTGCTCTGTGAGTGCCTTTCCTGTAAGCTCCGGACATGGGGTTCTCTGTTCGGCAATAATACGAATGTCACACATACGGTCAATTCGGTAAGAGGTAATACCATGACGCTGAGAGTGGGCAAGCAGGTAACAATTCTCGTTATCTTGACAAAGTCCATAGGGGCTTGCTGTGTAATCTTTTTCCCGAAAGTGACGTTTGCCGTCAATTCCCCAATCATAATACCGAAATGTGATTTTTTTGTTTTCCGCAATGGCATCTTGAATGGTGTCAATGCTGTAATAAATGGTTTCGTTCATGCTTTTGACTCGACCGGATACCAAAACATCCCTGCGCATCAGCTTGGCATCATATATGCTGCATTGATCGCACAGCTTTTCAATCAGTTCTCGGGATTTTTTCTCCGTTAAATATTTGCTGGACTGCACTGCATCAATTAGCAGCTTTAGCTCCGGTAGCTCAAAATTACGCGAAGCGATATAGTAGCCGCCATTTTTGCCGGGGACGGAAATAATATCCACGCCGTAATCCTGCAATGCGGCGATATCGGAGTATATCGTTTTACGTTCACATAGAATGTTGTGCTGCTTATCCAGCATGGCAATAAGTTCTGCAGCTCTCACGGGATGTTCCTCGTGAGAGTTTTTTTGTAGATACTCTAATATGTAAAATATTTTTAGTTTTTGATTATCTGACTTTGCCATATGCATCGCCTCCTGTTCGATTATAACATAAAATTTAGAAATGCAAAAGGAATTTGCAATTTTTCTTTGAATATGCTATTCTATTGCAAAAAGGAGAGATATCCTTATGCTTACAATCGGCTGTCATTTGTCTATATCAAAAGGATATGTCAACACAATTCATACAGCAGAGTCAATTGGTGCGAATACATTTGCATTTTTCACCCGCAATCCCAGAGGTGCAAAGGCAAAGGAAGAGAATGTGGCCGATTCAGATGCTGCGATATGCAAACTAAAAGATGCTGGTTTTGGAAAACTAGTGGCACACGGCAGCTACACTATGAATTTGTGCACAGCAGATGCACATGCACGCAAATTTGCGGCGGAGCTGTTACGAGATGATTTGCGCCGCATGTCTGCGCTACCCGGAAATTTATATAATTTTCACCCTGGCGCACATGTTGGGCAGGGTATTGATGCGGGTATTGGCTATATTGTGGATGCGCTTAGGTATGCCATGCAACCCAGTTACCCCGTGACCGTGCTGCTGGAAACCATGGCAGGGAAAGGCAGTGAAATTGGCAGTCGATTTGAGGAGCTGAAGGCTATCATAGACGGGGTAGGCGGCGATAATCTGGGCGTATGTCTGGACACTTGTCATGCTTGGGATGCAGGCTATGATATTGTCAATGATTTGCAAGGTGTTTTGGATGAATTTGACCGTATTATCGGTATAAATAGATTGCAGGCGTTGCATCTTAATGACTCGAAAAATGAAAGAGCCAGTCATAAAGACCGGCATGCTTGTATCGCCGATGGCTATTTAGGTCTGGATACATTTCGTAATATTGTTAATCACCCGCAATTAAAAAATCTTCCCATGATTTTGGAAACGCCCTGTGAGCTTTCCGGCTATCAGCGGGAGATTGCTTTGCTACGTGAACTATAAGTGCAGGTATGTTATTTTACAAAGGAGGTAATGGCGTGGAACAGCTGCTTTCTGTGTTTTCTTTTGCAGACCCAACCTATATGCAGGTATACCAAGCAATTTTGCGCTATTTGGCGCCGTTACTAGCCGGTCTTCTGCTATATCGCTGCATTAAGCCTATGGTTACCTTCCGCCGAGAACCGGAAATTTGGGCATGGCTTGTCCTAAAAAATGGGCGCAGATTGCCCATTACCCACTGGGAAAGTGTCATTGGGCGAAGCAAGCGCAGCGATGTTGTGATGAATATTCCAACCATTTCCCGCAATCATGCGGTTTTGACACGATATGATGATGGCAGCTGGACGATTCGCGATATCGGCTCAAAAGCCGGCGTATTTGTCAATGGGGAAAAGGTATCTATCTGCCCGCTGGAGCTGGACGATGTGATAAACATTGGCGGTGTGGAGATGACGTTGCTTCCCATATCCCGTCGGCAGGAAATCAAACTGGCAGAGCTGCGCACGGTTGCCACAAGCCCTATGAGAAGCTTTGCAAACGTGATATTACTGACGTTATTTCAGGTTTTGTGCTGCGTATCGTATTTATATAGGGTGAATCCGGAACACGCGGTCAGCGTGCTAATTGGATTTTCCGGAATTATATTCTGCCAGTGGGCGCTGCTGCTGTTTTATATTCTGATTCAAAAGCCTTCCTTTGAAATTGAAACGATTGCTTTTTTCTTGTGTACTATGGGAATGGCGGCAATTGCTGCCGTGAAACCCAGTGAAATGGTCAAGCAGCTGATTGCTATCGTTATGGGGCTTGGACTATATCTTGCCACTGGTTGGGTTGTACGGGATTTAGAACGCGCAAAAAGAATTCGTTATTATGCGGCAATTGCTGGCATAGGATTCTTGGTTATTACGCTTTTATTCGGCAAAGAGTATCACGGCGCGAAAAACTGGCTGATAATTGGCGGAATGTCCTTCCAGCCATCGGAGTTAAGTAAGGTTTGTTTTGTTTTCTTAGGTGCTTCTGCTATGGACCGGATAATGAACAAACGCAATTTGATTGCTTTCATTGCTTATACTTTAGTGATTTGCGCCTGCCTTGCAGTAATGAATGATTTTGGCACTGCACTGATTTTCTTTGTTGCGTTCTTGCTGATTGCCTATATGCGCTCCGGCAGTGTTGGTACAATTGCACTTGCATGCACATCTTTGGGTTTTGCAGGCGTGATTGCTCTGAAAATTGCGCCTCATGCACTGCGACGATTCCAAAGCTGGCGACATATTTGGGAGGACCCATTTAATACCGGATTCCAGCAAACAAGGGCATTGATGTGCATTGCATCCGGTGGGCTATTTGGACTTGGCGCTGGACAGGGAAAAATGAAAAACATTTTCGCGGCAGATTCAGATGTGGTGTTCGCAACGATTGCCGAGGAATGGGGCTTGCTGATTTGTTCGATGTTGATTTTGTGCGTGATTGTCCTGGGAATCTTCGCGTTGCGGTCCTCCGGTGTGCAACGCAGCAGTTTTTACATTATCAGCGGCTGCACAGCAGCTGGTGTGCTGCTGGTTCAGGCAGTCTTTAACGCACTTGGAACAGTAGACGTTTTGCCGCTTACCGGTGTAACATTCCCGTTTGTATCCAATGGTGGCTCCAGTATGATTGGTGCTTGGGGCTTGCTGGCATTTATAAAAGCCGCCGATACGCGGCAAAATGCCAGCTTCGCAGTTCGCCAGTCTAAGGAAGGGAGGCTGGAGGATGAATAGGGTAATTAGCCGTGCCAAAATTCTTATTATTTTAATTTTGGTGCTTTCCTGCGGTACGATGTTTTTCTTTGGCGAATATTTTGCTTGTGCCGGCAATTGGGTATTGTCTGCCGGCTCGCCCCATGTTTACAACGCCTCCAATATCGGATGCGGATTGATTACGGATAGAGATGACTTACTGCTGCTGGATTTGACAGACGGAAGAACCTACTCGGAAAATGTATTGTTGAGACAAAGTACATTGCACTGGCTGGGTGACCGGAACGGAAACATCAGTGCTCCCTCGCTATCTTATTATGCGAAGCAAATATCAGGCTTTAGTCCGATTAACGGCGTGTATGCCTATGGTGGAAGCGGCGGACAAGTTCAGTTGACACTCTCCGGAAGGGTGCAGGCGGTTGCATTGGAGGCGATGGGTTCGTACAAAGGTACTGTGGCAGTGTATAATTACAAAACCGGAGAGCTGCTCTGCGCGCTCTCCACGCCGAATTATGATCCGGACAATGTGCCGGATATTGCCGGCGACACAACCGGTGCATATACAGGCGTTTATATGAACCGCTTTACACAATCCACCTATACTCCCGGCTCTATTTTCAAAATTGTAACAGCCGCAGCTGCGCTGGAAACCATTTCCGATATTCAACAGCAAACCTTTACCTGCAATGGGGTTACGGAATATGGCATCGATAAGGTTACTTGTTTGGAAAAGCACGGTCGAATTGGTTTTCAAGATGCATTCGCCCAATCCTGCAACTGTGCTTTTGCGCAAATTGCTGACCAGCTGGGGGGTGAAACACTGCAACGTTACGCTAAGCAATTTGGCATTACCGACAGTGTAAGCTTCGATGGTATTACGACAGCACAAGGGAATTTAGAGGCGGAAAATTCGGCGCCGGTGCTGGTTGCATGGAGTGGCATTGGTCAACACAAGGATTTAATCAATCCATGCCGGTTTATGATCTTTGTAGGTGCAATTGCCGGCGGTGGTGCAGCCAGTGAACCACATATTGTTTCGGATATAACAGTTAGCGGTAGGCAGACATATCAGGCGGAAGGGGTTTCCACCGATAGAATAATGTCTACACAGACGGCGCAGGTCCTGCAGCAGCTCATGCGCAATAATGTGGAAGTCAAATATGGCACTGAAAACTTTCCGGGGCTTACAGTTTGTGCAAAATCCGGAACTGCTGAGGTTGGCGGTGACAAAAAGCCCAATGCCATGTTTACCGGATTTGTGGCAGACGAGCAGTATCCACTGGCGTTTATAGTTGCGGTGGAAGATGCCGGCTTTGGCCGCCAGATATGTGTCCCCGTTATTTCTAAGGTGTTGGCAGAATGTAAGACTGTTCTGGATGGAAATTAATAGGTCTAATTTTAGACACCCCCTGCATATGCATTATGCAGGGGGTGTTTTTATGTGGCGCAAAAATCAGGTGTGTGGCTGCGCCCTAATAGCCTTTGGCTTGGGTTTGTTGGTTGGGATGTGTATGGAATCCGGTTTTTATTGCTTTTTTGCAGGCATGACGATTATTGGTTTAGGGTGTTGGTGCAGTTGTAAAAAATAGCAGTCATAAACTTGTCCGTTACGGAATAGAATGGTTATGTAATTGTAGGATAAAGGAGTGATCCGTATGGATATAAAATTTGATAAAAACACCATACCCTGTATGCGCAGGGCAGTTTGTCAAATACAGAACCAGGAGCAAACCATGGAGGTGCGCCTAAGTGAGGCTATGCCGGACATTGGACGTGTATTGGGATGCTGGGGACAGGTTCTGGTGCGTGGTAAAGAGTGGCGAAATGGTGGGATGTCCGTAAACGGCGGTGTTCTGGCGTGGGCTTTGTACGCACCTGAGGATGGCTCACAGGTTCGCAGTGTTGAGGCGTGGATCCCGTTTCAAATGAAGTGGGATTTTTCCGATACAGAGCGCGACGGCGCAATATGCGTTACGCCGTATCTAAAAGCCATGGACGCACGCAGTACCTCAGCCAGAAAATTGATGGTGCGCGCCAACATCAGCGTATTTGGCGAGGCGTTGGAACCTGTTGAATCGGAAATTTGCTGTCCCGGCACAATTCCGGAGGATGTGCAGATGCTGAAGAAAAGCTATCCGGCACAGATTCCGCGGGAGGCCGGGGAAAAGATTCTCCAAATTGAGGAGGAGCTAATTGTTCCTGCGGATTTGCCACCTATGGATAAAATCCTACATTATTCTATGACACCGGAAGTTTTAGAGCAAAAGGTGATGGCAGGCAGGCTGGTATTTCGTGGCAACACAATGATTCAAATTACCTACAGCACAGCCAACGGCGACATTCATACATGGCAGTATAGTGTTCCATTCTCACAATTTACAGAGCTGGATAAGGATCAGGGAGTTCATGCAGATTCCAAGATTACGGTCATCTTGACAGGTCTGGAATTGGAAAAACAAGAGGAAAATAAGCTGTTACTGAAGGCATCAATGGCAGCGCAGTATGTTATATTTGACCGTGTTATGCTGGATATCGTGCAGGATGCATATAGCCCAAAACGAGAAGTCAATGCAAAAATGCAGGATTTGAATGTTTCGGTTTTGCTGGATACTTGCAAGCAAACTGTACACATTGCCCACTCACTGCAACTGGAAGGACAGCAGGTTATTTCCGTTGATTGGCTTAGGGAGCATCCGCAATGCCATCCGGACGGGGACAACGTACAGATGTGTTTACCCGGTCAGTTTTTGGTTTTATATACAGACAATAATGGAAACCTGCAAAGTATATTGGCCAAGGCAGAGGGAAAATGGAATTTTTCCTCTGATATACAGAACTTTGTTCTGCCGTATGTGCAGGACTGTAAGGATATTCGGGCTGTGTTTGTAGGGAACAGCCTGGAATTAGGTGTTGATGTTTCTGTAGAAGCAGCAATATTTTCGGACAAGGGAATACCAATGGTTGAGAGCCTAGAATTGGGAGAAATACAACAACCGGATGTCCACAAACCATCGTTGATATTGCGCAGGGTTGATACGGAAAGTCTATGGGAAATTGCAAAAGCAAGCGGCTCTACGGTAAGTGCAATTCAGGCTGCAAACCAGCTTCAGGATGCGCCGGAAAGCGGACAAATGCTTTTGATACCAATCGCATAATGAAAAACGCCGTTCCGAGGGAGAGTCGGAACGGCGTTTTGGCTGGCTTGTCGCTGCGGGGAATATGCCTGCCTAAAAATAAAATAGCGCAATTGAAATGTAGAAAGCTAGGAAAAAGCGTCGAATCTTCATGGAAATTTGGCTTGTCAATGGTAGTCAATGGTGGTATAATAATTAGGAAATTTTAAACAGAAGGTGTTTTCTATGACTAAAATTGATATTTATTCCGGCTTTTTAGGTGCTGGCAAGACGACGCTTATAAAGAAGATGATTCAGGAAGCCTATCAGGGTGAAAAACTGGTGCTGATTGAAAATGAGTTTGGCGAAATTGGCATCGACGGCGGCTTTTTGCAGGACGCCGGTATTAACATTACGGAAATGAACTCCGGTTGCATTTGCTGCAGTTTGGTTGGCGATTTCGGTAAAGCTCTGGAGCAGGTCATTGCCCAGTATGCACCCGATCGCATTGTCATTGAGCCGTCCGGTGTGGGCAAGCTGTCCGATGTGGTTTCTGCCGTGGAAAAGGTAACCAATGATTCGGTTGTTTTGGGGAATACTGTTGCGGTTGTGGATGCCGGCAAAGTTAAGGTTTATATGAAAAACTTTGGGGAATTTTATAACAACCAGATTGAAACCGCGGCTACCATCGTGCTTTCCCGCACAGATAGTATTTCCCAGGAAAAGCTGGATGTGGTAGTGGCACTTTTGCGTGAGCATAACAAAAAGGCAGGCTTGGTGGTTACACCTTGGAATGATTTGACCGGCGCTCAGCTGCTGGCGGCAATGGAAGGAGATTCTTCCTTGGAGGCTACATTGGCTGAAATGGAGCACCAGCACCACCATCACCACGAGCACCACCACGAAGAGGGTCATTGCTGCTGCGGACATCATCACGATGAAGAGGAGCATCATTGCTGCGGACATCATCACGACGAAGAGGGAGAGCATCACTGTTGCCACGGTCATCATGGTGAGCACGAGCACCACCATGAAGATGGGCATTGCAGTTGCGGTCACCACCACGGTGAACACCATCATCATGCAGACGAGGTGTTTACGTCTTGGGGTGTAGAAACTACCAAGAAGTTCGCCGTTGCAGATATTCAAAATGCACTATCTCAGCTTGATAGCGGGGCATATGGTATGGTTTTGCGTGCTAAGGGTATTGTTGCGGCGGAGGATGGTAACTGGATTCACTTTGACTATGTGCCGCAGGAGCATGATGTGCGTAATGGCGGTGCTGCCGTCATAGGCAAGCTGTGCGTCATTGGTGCGCAGCTTAATGAGCAGGCAATTGCAGAGCTGTTTGGAGTGTAAAAATGGTACAGATTCCTGTTTATGCCTTTACCGGCTTCTTGGACTCCGGTAAGACCAAGTTTATACAAGAGACTTTGGAAGACCCTCGCTTTAATGCAGGAGAGAGAACCCTGCTTCTGGTGTTTGAAGAAGGGGAGGAGGAGTATGACTTCTCTGCTTATCCCCACCAAAATGTGCATTTGCAGGTGCTGGATCAGCAAACGGTTACCACAAAACAGCTGCAGGACCTTGCGAAAAAATGCAAGGCTCAGCGTGTGGTTGCAGAATTGAACGGTATGCAGCTGGTGGGTGACTTGTATACCCGTTTTCCGGGAAATTGGATTGTTGCCCAAGAGGTTATGTTTGCTGATTCTACTACATTTATGACTTATAACGCTAATATGCGTAATTTGGTCATGGACAAGCTGGTTGGCGCACAGATGGTGGTGTTTAATCGCCTGACCAACGGAACAGATACAATGCCGTTTCACAAAATTGCCCGGGCAGCCAATCGGCGTATTGACATTTTGTATGATTATACCGATGGTACGACTGCCTTTGATGATGTGCAGGACCCGCTGCCCTTTGACATTCACGCACCGATTATCGAAATCAAGGACGAGGATTACGCTCTGTGGTACCGTGATGTAACGGAAGAAGCTGAAAAGTATCAAGGCAAAACGGTCCGGTTTAAGGCGCAGGTTGCCATGCTCCGCAGAGAAAGAAATGGCATGTTTGCCCCCGGACGCTTTGTGATGACCTGCTGCGCAGAGGACATTCAATTTTGCGGCGTACCTTGCCATTATGCGGATTCTGCAAATTTGGAATCTCGTTCGTGGGTCATGGTTGAGGCGAAAATCTCTGCGGAAAAGCATCCGCTTTACCAAGGAGAGCTTGGACCTGTTTTGAATGCGATAAAGGTAACTGCTGCAGAGCCAGCGCTTGAAGAAGTAACAACATTTTGACCGCAATTGATAAATTTAAAGAAAGGAGAAGCCTATGTATCAGCCATTGGCAGATTTGTTGCGTCCACAGACCTTGGATGAAGTATTTGGTCAAGAGCATATTCTCGGCCAAGGGGCGATTTTGCGCCGGTTGATTGATTCGGGGAATGTGCCCAATATGATTTTTTACGGTCCCAGCGGCACGGGCAAAACCACAGTTGCCAACATCATTGCCAAGCAAACCAATCGCGCACTGTATAAACTGAATGCTACGACTGCGTCTACATCCGATATTAAGGATATTGTTGCACAGCTGGATACCTTTATGGCTCCTAACGGCGTTCTCCTTTATTTGGATGAAATACAATCCTTCAATAAAAAACAACAGCAGACCCTGTTGGAATACATTGAGAACGGAAAAATTACGCTGATTGCATCTACCACAGAAAACCCGTATTTTTATGTTTTTAATGCAATTTTAAGTCGGTCTACGGTTTTTGAGTTTAAGCAAATATCTGCCGATGCGGCGTTACTGGCTGTTAAACGCGCGGTACATTTTTTGGAAAAACGCACTGCTTTAACAGCCAGCGCAGAGCAGGGAGCATTGGAATACATCGCAGGTGCTTGCGGCGGCGACCTTCGCAAGGCTTTGAATGCAGTAGAGGTATTGTTTTCTGCTGGACAGCCCAAAGATAATGCACTGGTGATTTCCTTGGAGGACGCCAAGGCGGTATCGCAGAAAAGTGCTTTGCGGGCTGATCGTGACGGAGATAATTTTTATGATCTGCTGTCTGCTTTGCAGAAGTCGATTCGTGGCTCAGACCCAGATGCGGCGTGCCATTATCTTGCCAGATTGCTGGAGGCAGGGCAAATGCAGGCAGCTTGCCGGCGGTTGATGGTCATTGCTGCGGAGGATGTGGGGCTTGCGTTTCCCCAGATTATTCCCATTGTCAATGCGTGTGTGGATATGGCGCTGAAATTGGGAATGCCGGAAGCGCGGATTCCTCTTGGGGATGCGGCTGTTTTGATGGCGACCTCACCTAAGTCTAATTCTGGTCATACTGCACTAGATGCAGCCTTAGCAGACGTGCGCAACGGCAAAGGCAGAGGCTTCCCAAGACATTTGCAAAATGTCCACGCGGACTCTTATACCATGGAGCAGGAGCAAGGCTATCAATACCCACATAGCTATCCCAATCATTGGGTAAAACAGCAATATTTGCCGGATGATTTGGTTGGCACAACTTATTACGAATACGCCGCTAACAAGTTGGAGCAGACTGCCAAGCAATATTGGGATTCTATAAAAAAATAGGAGGCGGCATTTTGGACATACGATTAGGGGATACCTTGCTGATGAAAAAAGCGCACCCATGCGGGGAGAACCGTTGGCTTGTGTTGCGAACCGGTGCAGATCTGCGCATGCGCTGTTTAGGGTGCGGACATGAAATTATGCTACCTAGATTCAAGGTGGAGAAAAATATCCGTTCTGTGGTTCATACAGAAATTTTAACGACAGATTCAAACGGCAGCTGAGTAAATCAGCTGCCGTTTTTTCATAGGTAATACAGACAATGGAACAAAGTGCTGTAATTGCGGTGCTTTTTGACATCAGTGTGGGGCTTGGATGCGACTAACTTTTTTTAAAAACGGCTGTATAATGCCATTACTGGAAGGCGGTGCTGGCATGACGGTATATTTGGATCTGGTAGTGATATTAAATTTTGCAGTGGATTTTCTTTTGTTATTTAGCACCAAACGTCTCTGCGGTTTCCCAATCGGATGGGCACGCACAGCAGTATCTGCAATGATAGGGGGATTATATGCCGGCGTGTGTATGATTCCGGGATTCACTTTTTTAGGAAATAGTTTTTGGCGATTGGTTTTTCTGGTTTTAATGTCGATAATTGCCTTTGGTATGAATAGCTGTGCAATACGTGCCGGTTCGATTTTTGTGCTTTTAAGCATGGCGCTGGGGGGTGTGGCGCTGGGAATGGGGCAATACGGATTTTGGGGATTATTTGCCTCGCTGGCAGTCCTATGCGGAATATGCACACTGGGTTTCCGGGGGAAACTTGCTGGAAAACAATTTGTTAAAACTGTGATTCGATACCGGGGTAGAGAGATCAAACTTATGGCATTAAAGGACACGGGTAATTTGCTAAAGGACCCGATATCAGGCGAGGCAGTTACGGTAGTAGGGGCAGACATTGCGAGGATACTGTTGGGAATCGGTGAAGATATGTTAAACCGTCCCATTATAGCAATGGAAACACTCCGACAAACCGGATTGCGTTTGATTCCATACAGGGCGGTGGGGCAATCCAGTGGTATGCTATTGGCACTTCGGGTGGACGAGGTGACTTTAGATGGGGTGCAGGCGGGGAAAGTAATTGCTTTTGCACCGCAAATTTTAGGAAACGGGGAAGGCTATCAAGCATTGACAGGAGGGGTATTGTAATGGGGAAATTGTTGGATTTTTTGACAAAGATTGGGTTAATTCCAAAAGAAAGCATTTTCTACATAGGTGGAAGTGACATTCTGCCACCGCCATTAAAGGGTCAGGACGAACAAGATGCCTTAACATTGTTGGAACAAGGTGATGAGGGGGCAAAACAAAAACTAATAGAGCATAATCTGCGTCTGGTTGTTTATATTGCCCGGCGTTTTGAGAATACCGGTGTAAATTTAGAGGATTTAATATCCATTGGCACGATCGGTTTAATCAAAGCTATCAGCACATACCGCAGGGACAAAAATATTAAGCTTGCCACCTATGCATCGCGGTGCATTGAAAATGAAATTTTAATGTACATTCGGAAAATCTCAGGACAAAAGGCAGAGGTTTCCCTGGATGAGCCGATTAATATGGATTATGATGGCAACGAATTATTGTTATCAGATATTTTGGGGACAGATGAAGATATGATTCTGCGTCCGCTGGAGGATGACGTTGACCTTTGTGTATTAAGACAAGCACTGGCGGAATTGCCCAGCAGAGAACGGGAAATCGTGTTGATGCGTTATGGACTTTATGGGCACAAGGAGCTCACACAAAAAGAGGTTGCACAAAAGATGGGCATATCCCAGTCCTATATTTCCAGATTGGAAAAAAGAATTATGCTCCGACTACGCAAGGAAATGATACGGCAAACAAGCTGTGCATAAAAAATTCTTGCAATTTTCAACATGCTCTGCTATAATCGATACAAAATTATATCGATATATAATTGTATCGATTATGCGGAGGCGCACTATGGAACGCAAGGAAATTTCAAGGGCCGTGTTAAAGCGGTTGCCTGGATACTTGGCATATTTGAAGAGCACCCAAGCTGGCGGATCTACTTATATTTCTGCAACTTCGCTTGCCAATGCACTGGGCATGGGCGAGGTGCAGGTGCGAAAGGACTTGGCTATGGTTTCCGATGGCGGCCGTCCGAAGATTGGCTATTTGCGGGAAAGCTTGATTGACGATATTGAGCAGTTTTTAGGCTATGATAACACTACCGATGCAGTTCTGATTGGCGCAGGTAAGTTGGGACAGGCGTTGTGCGGTTACAGTGGCTTTGGTGCATATGGCTTAAATATTTTAGCGGCATTTGATACAAATCCTACTGCGGATGCTACAGATGAAGGTACGCCTATTTATCCTATGGAGCAGCTGCAGGGCTTTTGCAAGGCGAATAAGATATTGATGGGCATCATCACGGTGCCTGCAATGTTTGCACAAGATGTTTGCAATCAGCTGATTGAATGCGGGATTAAGGCGGTTTGGAATTTTGCCCCTACCCACTTGGATGTGCCGGAAAATATTTTGGTACAGAACGAAAATATGGCCACATCTCTTGCAGTGCTTTCCATGCACCTGCAGGCACAAATGAAGGATAAGAACTAAATGCAAAAACACCGGAAGGCGTCTGCCTTCCGGTGTGTGTTTATTTGCTGGGGTTGAAACTGTCTTTTAAGCTGACACTGCGGTTAAACACCAGATGATCCGGTGTGCAGTCTACAGAGTCGGGACAGAAATAGCCAATACGCATAAATTGATAGGATGCAGGTGCCTTGGCATTTTCTAGGCTCTTTTCCACCTTACATTCTGTCAGAACCTCTAGAGAGTCGGGATTTAAGCAAGCGAGGAAATCCTTTCCTGCGGCATCTGGATCAGGATCGTCAAAGAGGTTGCTGTATTGGCGAACCTCGGCATCACAGCAGTTTTCTGCGTCCACCCAGTGAATGGTAGCACCCTTGATCTTACGACCGTCGGCAGGATCACCGCCACGGGAATTAGGATCATAGGTTGCAAGAACCTCGGTTACATTGCCATTTTCATCGGTTTCATAGCCGGTGCATTGAATCACATAAGCGCCCTTTAAACGACATTCCGGTCCGTTGGGGTACAAGCGTTTGTATTTGGGAACGGGCTCGGCAAGGAAGTCATCTGCCTCAATCCACAAATTTCGGGAGAATGTAATGGTGCGATTGCCGGCGTTGGGGTCATTGGGGTTATTTTCCACCTCAAAGGATTCGCTTTGCCCCTCGGGATAATTGGTGATGGTCAGCTTAATGGGCTTTAACACTGCCATAACGCGGTTTGCGGTTTCGTTTAAATCCTCACGTAAGCAGTATTCCAAAAAGGCATATTCAATGGTGTTAGGACTTTTTGCAACACCGACACGGTCACAGAAATTACGAATGGCATTGGGCGTGTAGCCACGGCGACGCAGACCGCAAAGCGTGGGCATACGGGGATCGTCCCAACCGGAAACATAGCCGTTTTCCACCAATGCTCTCAGCTTACGCTTGCTTAGCACAGTATGGTCAATGCCAAGACGGGCAAACTCAATTTGCCGGGGGTGATGGGGAACGGATACATTTTCTACAACCCAGTTGTATAGAGGACGATGATTTTCGAATTCCAGAGAACACAAGCTATGGGTAATACCCTCTAATGCGTCTTGAATGGGGTGGGCAAAGTCATACATAGGGTAGATGCACCACTTATCGCCCTGACGGTGGTGATGCATATGGCGGATGCGGTAGATAACGGGGTCACGCATGTTAAAGTTGCCGGAGGCCAAGTCAATCTTCGCCCGCAGGGTGTACTTGTTATCCTCAAATTCGCCAGCGCGCATTCGCTGGAACAAATCCAAGCTTTCCTCAATGGGACGGTCACGCCAAGGGGAGATGGCGGGGGTATTCAAATCGCCACGCATTTCCTTTGCCTCGTCGGGTGTCAGCTCGCATACATAGGCAAGACCCTTTTTAAACAGCTCCAGAGCATATTCGTAGTCTTTTTCAAAGTAGTCTGAGCCGTAGTAAAAACGATCGCCCCAGTCGAAGCCGAGCCAGCGGATATCTTCTTGAATGGCCTCCACAAATTCTACATCTTCTTTGGTGGGGTTGGTATCGTCCATACGCAGATTGCACATACCGCCGAATTTCTCCGCAGTGCCGAAGTCGATAATCAGCGCTTTGCAGTGCCCGATATGCAGATAGCCATTTGGCTCAGGAGGGAAACGGGTATGCACAGTTTGCCCTGCGTATCGACCACCCTCGGAAATATCTTCTTCAATGAAAGCGTGAATGAAATTTTTGCTTTCGGTAATTTCAGCCATCTTAAAAACCTCTCTTTGACAGCATTTCATTATGTGTCATTATAACCCATTTACTTTGCGTTTGCAACATAAATTCGCCCAATTAAAGAGAATTGTAAAAAATCAGAAAACATTCATAGAATTTTCTATTTTTATGGTTGTCAATTTGCCATTCTTATATTAAAATAGATAAAGATATAGAAGAAGGGGTGGTTTTGTTTTGGCAAATGTGAAATATAAGCGTGTCCTGCTGAAGGTAAGTGGCGAGGCGCTGGCAGGCGATGCACACAGAGGGCTTGACTTTTCTGTCATCAATTCGGTATGCGCTGTGATTAAGAAGTGCATTGATATGGGTGTGCAAATTGGCTTGGTCATCGGTGGCGGCAATTTTTGGCGCGGCGTGAAGGACGGTGCTGACAAAATGCAACGTTCTCACGGCGACGCAATGGGCATGCTGGCTACAGTTATGAACTCTATTGCAGTGGCGGATGCTTTGGAAAAGCATGGCGTGGACGCCCGAGTACTTACTGCCGTTGAGATGAACAAGTTTGCTGAGTATTTTACAAGGGATACAGCAGACCGTTATCTGAATGAGGGCAAGGTTGTTATTTTTGCCGCAGGAACGGGTAATCCTTATTTCTCCACCGATACAGGCGCAGTGCTTCGTGGCGTTGAAATTGAGGCAGATGCAGTTTTAATGGCAAAGAATGTGGATGGCATCTATTCGGCTGACCCGGTTGCCGATCCCACGGCGGTTAAGTTTGACGAGCTGACCTATGATGAGGTGCTTGCCCGCCACTTAAAGGCAACAGACACAACGGCTATGACCTTGGCTATGGATAACCATATGACTATGGTGTGCTTTGCACTGGCTGACCCTGAAAACATTATCCGCGTAATCTGCGGTGAAAAAATTGGAACTACCGTTAAGGAGGTATAAATTATGAGCATTGATTTTAGCGATTTTGGAAGGAGAATGGATAAGGCCTTGGACCATCTGCAGGAGGAGTTTGGCGCAGTTCGTGCAGGCCGTGCCAACGCGAAGGTTCTGGACCGGATTACTGTGGAATATTATGGCAGTGAGACACCGCTTAACGGCGTTGCAACTGTGTCCTCTCCCGATGCCCGTACCTTGGTGGTTCAGCCTTGGGATACCAAGCTTCTGAAGGATATTCAAAAAGCAATTCAAATGTCTGAGCTTGGCATCAATCCCCAGAACGACGGCCGTGTGATTCGCTTGGTGTTCCCTCAGCTCACAGAAGAGCGCCGTAAGGAATTGGCTAAGCAGGTTAAGAAATATGCTGAGGATGCCAAGGTTGCCATGCGAAATATCCGCCGTGACGGTATGGATTATATTAAAAAGCTGAAGAAAAACTCTGAAATTACCGAGGATGAGCAGAAGAAGGCTGAGAAAGACCTGCAGGATATGCTGGATAAGTATATCAAGAAGGTTGACGATGTGACTGCCGCCAAGGAAAAGGAACTGATGGCTATCTAGTGCCAATAATCTCCATTGGGGGCGATAATCGCCCCCAATGTGCTATCTATTACAAAGAGAGGTGCATTGTTATGGCACTTATAGTACCCAATCATATTGCTATTATCATGGATGGCAACGGTCGATGGGCCAAAAAGCGGGGTTTGCCCCGCAATGCAGGACACGCAGCCGGAGCAGAGACATTTCGTAATATCGCCAATTACTGCCGCAGCATTGGTGTAAAATATTTGACGGTATATGCGTTCTCTACGGAGAACTGGAAACGGTCTCAAGAGGAAGTAGGCGGCATTATGAAACTGCTGGCTGCTTATTTAAAAGAAGCGCTGCGGGATATGGAGAAGAACCATGTTCGTTTTTGCTTCTTTGGGGATTTAAGCAAGCTGAGCCCAGATTTGAGAAAGCTTTGCGAGGATGCCCAAAAACGTTCCTCGGAATATCATGAGGTGCAGGTGAATTTTTGCCTAAACTACGGCGGTCGGGATGAAATTATCCGTGCAGCCCGCAGTTTTGCGGCAGATGTGGCGGCAGGGAAATGCAGCGCCGACGCACTGACAGAGGATATGTTCAGCAATTACTTGGATTCTTGCGGTGTTCCGGACCCAGAATTGGTGATTCGTCCTTCCGGAGAGTATCGGCTTAGTAACTTCCTGCCCTGGCAGAGTGTGTACTCTGAGTTTGTTTATATGAATGTTCTTTGGCCGGATTTTAGTCCAGCAGATTTAGATGAAGCGATTGAGCAGTATAATCAGCGCAATCGCCGTTTTGGAGGCACATAATCCATGAAAAAGAGAATCCTAACTGCTGCGATTTTGATTCCGTTTTTGCTGCTTACGCTGTATGCCTTGCCGAAAATTGTTGCGGTGATTGTGGTGAGCATGCTGTGTGCGATAGCATCTTATGAATTGCTTTACAGCACAGGACTGGTACGCCACAGGCGTTTGGTGCTGTATTCTATGGTGTTCGCGGCGCTGATGCCCGTCTGGTGTCATTATGGCATGAGTGCTTTGTGTGGTTACATTGGTGTGTTACTGTTTTTGGCACTGATGTTTTTGGAAATCATGCTTTCCGGCCTGCGGTTACGCTTTGATAAGTGCGCTTTATGCATTGTGGGCGGATTGTTGATTCCGTATTTGCTTTCCTCTTTGGTGCGCATTTTGTCACCGGATGGGGGAAGATATGTGATTTTGATTCCCTTTGTCATTGCCTTTTTGTCCGACAGCGGTGCTTATTTTATTGGCTGCCGGTTTGGTAAGCGCAAACTTGCACCCACCATCAGTCCCAACAAAAGTGTTGAAGGTGTGTTTGGCGGTATGGCAACCGGTATTGTCGGCATGCTGCTATACACCGCCGTTATGCAATTTGCTTTTGGCTGTCAAGTGCATTATGGTTATGCTTTTGTGTATGGGCTATTTGGCTCTCTTGTGGATGTATTCGGTGATTTGTGTTTTTCCGCAATCAAGCGGCAAACCGGCATTAAGGATTATGGCGATTTGATTCCCGGGCACGGCGGTGTGTTGGACCGGTTTGATTCTGTGATTTTTGTTGCTCCGTTTGTGGAGATTTTGCTGATTACATTACCTGTGGTGGTGAAATAATGGTTAGTTGTGTTAGTGTGTTGGGGTCCACCGGATCAATCGGCCGGCAGAGCCTGGATATTATTAGTCGTATGCCCATTCGCATTGCGGCGCTAACTGCCGGAACCAATGTGGAGCGTATGGCTGAGCAGTGTCGTCAATTCGTACCGGAATTGGCGGTTATGGGCACGCAGGAAGCGGCGCAAGCGCTACAAATGCTGATTTCTGGCCTGCCTACTCGGGTTGCTTGGGGCGAGGATGGGCTGATTGAGGCAGCGACGATTGCCAGCGCAGACTGCGTGATTACGGCGGTGGTTGGGATGTTGGGCTTAAAGCCCACACTTGCTGCAATTCGATGCGGTAAACGTATCGGTCTTGCCAATAAAGAAACCCTTGTTTGCGCCGGTGAGCTGGTAATGGCAGAGGCAGAAAAATGCGGTACGGAGATTATTCCTGTTGACTCTGAGCATTCTGCAATTTTTCAGTGTCTGATGGGCATTGGCGGTAAAAAGGAGATTCAGCGCTTGATTCTCACGTGTTCCGGCGGCCCGTTCTTTGGTATGACAAAGACTCAACTGAAGAAGGTGACAAAAGCGGACGCATTAAAGCACCCGAATTGGAAGATGGGTGCAAAAATTACAATCGATTGTGCCACACTTATGAACAAGGGCTTAGAAGTGATTGAAGCTATGCGGCTTTATGGCGTTCCGCTGGAGCAGGTTGACGTGTTAATTCACAGGCAGAGCATTGTTCACAGTATGGTGGAAACGGTTGACGGCGCTGTTATGGCGCAGTTGGGAAGCCCGGATATGCGACTGCCCATTCAGCTTTCCCTAACGTATCCTGAGCGCCTTTCCTGTCCTGTGGATAAGCTGGATTTGACCGCTTGCTCCGGACTGACCTTTAGCCATCCAGATATGGACGCGTTCCCGTGTCTTGCATTGGCACGCGCTTGTGCAAAAGCGGGCGGTACGGCTTGCCCTGTGATGAATGGCGCTAATGAGGTGGCAGTTGCTCGATTCTTAAATGATGAAATCGGTTTTTACGATATTTATAATTTGGTAAGCGGTGCAGTAGATGCGGTGCCTTTTATCAAGGAACCGACACTGGATGAAATTTTGGAGTCTGACCGACTGGCCAGAGCATATGTAGCGCAGCATTAATTAAATTTGCGAGGACTTGTATGAACATTGTTTTTGGAATCTTATTGTTTAGCCTGTTGATTTTTGTGCACGAGCTTGGGCATTTTGTTACGGCAAAGCTCTCCGGTGTTCAAGTCAATGAATTTGCCCTTTTTATGGGCCCTGCCATCTTCAAAAAGAAGGTTGGCGATACGCTGTATTCCATTCGTTGCATTCCCATTGGCGGTTACTGTGCAATGGAGGGTGAGGATGCGGATACAGATAATCCACGCTCTTTTCAAAAAGCAGCATGGTGGAAACGCCTAATTGTATTGGTCGCGGGCTCTGCAATGAATCTTATTGCAGGTGTTGTGCTGTTTGCGATTGTTATGGCACCGGCCAAGCAAATTGCCACACCGGTTATCACATCTTTTCAGGAGTGTTGCCAATTCAACACGGAGGGCGGTCTGCACCTGGGAGATAAAATACTGGAAATTGATGGGGAAAAAATTTATCTAAATAATGACATTTCCCTGGTTTTGAGCCTGAATACATCCGGCGTGCATGATATTACTGTTCTTCGTGACGGTGAAAAAATCGTTTTGGATGATTTTGCAATGTCGCATATCCATTTAGATGAAAACGGCAAGGAATATATGCACTACGGTTTTGGGTTTGGAAAGGCTGAAGATGCGACGTTTGCCAATAAAGTGGATTACATTGGAAGACTTACCGTTGCCAATGTGCGAAATGTTCGCCTTAGTCTACAAATGCTGATTAGCGGTAAGGCTGGGCTTTCTGACATGACCGGTCCCATTGGAATCGTTAATCTTATGGGAGACGTTGCGGAGTCTGCGCAAAGTAAGTTGGATGCATTGCTGAACATGCTGTATTTTGGCGGATTTATTGCTATCAATTTGGCGGTTATGAATTTGCTGCCTATCCCTGCGTTAGATGGCGGTAGAGTGGTTGCTTTGCTGTTAACCACAGGAATTGAGGCAATTACAAGGAAAAAAATTAACCCGAAATATGAAGGTTACATTCATGCGGCAGGCATGATACTGCTGCTTGGTTTTATGGCTTTGATTATGTTTAAGGACATTTTTACCATCTTTAAGGGGTGAACTATATGACAAGAAAGATACAAGTCGGCAATGTCACCATTGGCGGTGGTGCGCCTGTTGTGATTCAGTCAATGCTGAATACAAAAACGACGGATGTGGAAGGATCACTTGCGCAAATTCGTGCATTGAAAACTGCCGGCTGTCAGGTCGCGCGTCTTTCTGTGCAGAATATGGAGGCTGCCCGTGGCTTTGCGGATATTTGCAAGGAAAGTGAGCTTCCCTTAGTTGCGGATATTCACTTCGATTATAAGCTGGCAATCGCGGCAGCAGAGGGTGGTGCAAGCAAAATTCGCATCAATCCCGGCAATATTGGTGGCGAAGACCGCGTTAAGGCAGTGGTAAATGTTTGCAAGGAAAAAAATATTCCCATTCGTATAGGTGTCAATGGCGGAAGCCTTGACAAGCGGTTGCTGGATAAATATGGACATCCCACAGCGGAGGCTTTGGTGGAAAGTGCGTTTGAGCATCTGGAATTGCTGGAAAAGAATGGATTTTATGATACGTGTGTATCTATGAAATCGTCTACTGTTGCCACCATGGTAGCGGCAGCAAGATTGTTTCGGAGTAAGTGCGACTATCCGTTGCATATCGGTGTAACGGAGACCGGACCGGTCAGAATGGGAATGATTAAGTCTGCCATGGGAATCGGTTCGCTGCTGTTAGACGGTATTGGTGATACCATTCGTGTTAGCCTGACAGATGATCCTGTTCAGGAGGTGTATGCTGCCAAGGATATTCTTAAGGCGGCAGGACTGCGCAAGGAAGGTGTAAATATCATTTCCTGTCCCACCTGCGGACGGACACGAATTGACTTAATCGGACTGGTAAACCGTGTGGATGAGGCATTGAAGGATTGTAAAAAGCCGATTACTGTGGCGGTTATGGGCTGTGTTGTTAACGGGCCGGGCGAAGCGCGGGAAGCTGATATTGGCATCGCAGGCGGCGATGGCTGGGGAATGATTTTTGAAAAAGGTGAACAGGTGGAAAAGTTGCCGTATGACGAGCTCTTACCTGCATTGCTGCAACGGATAGAGAACCTGTAAGGAGAGAAATGGAAGAGAAAACCCCGTTTTTAACTATGTTTGCTGACTATGCTCCACCGGAGCATTTATGGGAAGTGTTGTCAGATGCGGTCATAGAGACAGCAGATATTGACGTTTCCCTGCGGCATGTAGGTGTGGTTGTAAAATTTAATACGTATATTACCCAAGAGAAACTGGATGCGATTGCCAATGAGCTCTGCCAAATATACAATCTATCCGAGTTTGAGATTGCGCCACGTTTTCCAGCAACAGAGCGCACAAAGGTTATGCCAGAGGAGCTTGTTCTGCTTTTTGCACAACAAAACCCTATGGCGCGGAGCGTACTTGCTGGCGCTCAGTGGCTGTGGCAGGATGACGTTCTGTCTGTTAAACTGATTGCCAATGGTAAGCAGGAGCTTGAAAAGTGCTTTTCCTCAGTTAAGGCGTTTTTCTTAAGACGTTTTGGAGAAGAAATTGAGATTCGTATTGAAGCTGACAAAACACTGGAAGGACAAGCTCTTTTTGATGCAATGGAGAAACTGCGCACTGAGATGATAAGCCAAGTCCCAGCTGTCGCGGCTGAAAAGCCTGTTTCGAAAGCCACATTGGAAAATACCTATCTTGGGAAACCTTTTCGCACACTTCCGATGCCTATGAAGGATATAAGTCTGAATATGGGCATTGTAACAGTTGAAGGCAAGGTTTTTGCCATTGACCACAAAGAGCTGCCGAAGCGCAATGCTGTCGTGATTAAATTCGACATGACGGATAACACCGGCTCTGTTCGCATTAACCGATTTTTGGAAAATAAGGATGCAAAATCAGTACTGGAGAACATTAAAATCGGTTCTGTTGTCCGCGTAAACGGTAAGCTTACCATTGACAACTTTACCAATGAAATGGTGCTCAAGCCCAATGCCATTATGCCGGGCACCATGCCAAAGCGGTGTGACACCGAGACAAGAGGCAAGCGTGTGGAATTGCATCTGCATACATCCATGAGTAATATGGATGCACTTACCTCCACGAAGGCGGCCATTGAACAAGCGGCGGCATGGGGTCATAGGGCGATTGCAATTACAGACCATGGCTGTGTCCAGTCTTTTACAGACGCATTGCATGTGGTAGATAACAAGAAATTTGCCCCAAAGGTTGCAGTAACAAATGCGCCGATTAAAATTCTATATGGCTGTGAAGGCTATTACATTAACGATGTGGATGACCGCGTTGCTGTGCAGGGTAAGGCTTTTGCTCCCCTGGATGGAGAATATGTAGCCTTCGATTTGGAAACCACCGGATTATACCCTCGCCATGATACGATTATTGAAATCGGTGCAGTCCGTATGAACAATGGCGTGGAAATCTCCAGATTTCAGTCTTTCGTAAATCCGGGACGGAAGCTTCATCCCAAGGTGACTTCTTTAACGGGCATTACGGATGAAATGCTGGTTGACGCTCCGAGCATAGAGGCTATTTTGCCGGAATTTTTGGAGTTTGTTGGTGATAGCGTACTTGTTGCGCACAACGCAGATTTTGACACGACATTTATTCAGCATGCATGTAAAAAGTGCGGTTTACCATATACACTTACCTCAGTGGATACGCTGTTTTTGGCCCAGTGTCTAATGCCACAGCTTGGCAAATATAAGCTGGACATCGTGGCGAAGGAATTTGATTTGGCTGATTTTAATCACCACCGTGCCGGCGATGACGCGTTTATATGCGGCTTAATTGCACAACGCCTGTTTGCAATGCTGCAGCAACAGGGATTGGAGAATTTCCAGCAGATTAACGATGCAATGAAGGCACTTCGACCTGTTTCCCGGCGAGAATCTGTGCAGTGCCAGCATATTGTGCTATTTGCGAAAAATCAGCTGGGCCTACGCAATTTATACCGTTTGGTTTCGGAATCTAATTTGAAGTATTTTAAGAAATTTCCCCGTATCTTTAAGTCGGAATTGCTGAAATATCGGGAAGGTCTGATTATCGGTTCTGCTTGCGAGAATAATGAGGTTTTTCAAGCGGTTTTGTTTGGGAAAAGCCAGCAGGAACTGGAGCGCATTGCTTCTTTTTATGACTATTTGGAAATTCAGCCGATTTCCAACAACCGGTTTATGCTGACGCCTGCAAAAGAGGGGGAACAACCGGTTGCGCAAAGCGAGCAAGAGCTGTATCAGTGCAATCGGGATATTGTAGCACTTGCCGATTCAATGGGCAAACCAGTAACAGCTACAGGCGATGTCCACTTTCTAAATCCGGAGGACGAAATTTTCCGCAGAATTTTATTGGCAACCAAGGGTTTTAAGGACTGCGACAGAGATAATCCCTTATACTTCCGAACAACTGACGATATGCTGCGGGAATTCTCCTACCTAGGGGATGAAAAGGCGTATGAGGTGGTTGTAACCAACACGAATTTGATTGCAGATATGTGTGAAGGGCAGGACGAGATGCGTCCGGTGCCTCACAATTTGTTTGCACCGAAAATTGAAAATTCGGTAGAGGATTTGAAATCTCTGGTATATGGTAAGTTCCACCGTCTGTATGGTGAAAATCCGCCGGAATTGTTTGTTCGCCGTGTGGAAACAGAGCTGAACGATATTATCAATTGTCATTACGATGTGATTTATATGTCAGCGCAGAAACTGGTCCAAAATTCCCTGGAAAATGGCTATCTGGTAGGCTCCCGTGGCAGTGTTGGCTCATCAATTGTGGCGTATTTATCCGGCATTACCGAGGTAAATTCTTTTCCCCCACACTACCGTTGTCCAAATCCGGAGTGCAGGCATACCGTGCTGGATGTGCCGAAGGGATATAACTGCGGTGCTGACCTGCCGGATGCGGATTGTCCTGTGTGTGGAACTATGCTGGAAAAGGACGGCTTTAACATCCCCTTTGAAACCTTTCTTGGTTTTGGCGGTGACAAAGTGCCGGATATCGACCTAAACTTCTCCGGAGAATATCAGGCGCGTGCCCATGCCTACTGTACGGAAATGTTTGGAAAATCCCATGTTTTCCGTGCCGGCACCATTGGCACAGTTGCAGAAAAAACGGCTTTTGGGTATGCAAAAAAATATCTGGAGGAGCGTGGAAGACAAGAAAGCTCAGCAGAGCTTGCGCGTCTTGCCTCCGGCTGTGTTGGCGTGAGACGGACAACCGGCCAGCACCCTGGTGGGTTGGTGGTTATTCCTCAGGAGAATGAAATTTGGGATTTTTGCCCGGTTCAGCATCCGGCT